>NZ_JBHSBN010000030.1:0-78630 GCF_042650605.1 Micromonospora zhanjiangensis
CTCGGTGATCGAATCACCCAACGGCATCACCCGCACCCCACCGTTGGACTCCGCACTCGCCGGCCCCGCCACCACGGCCGCACCGACCGCCGCCAACGCGACCGTCACGGCCGCCGCGGCGAACCATTTCTTCTGTGTACGCATGATCAGACCTCGCTGTCGGTCTCCGGCGGACACGGTGCCGGCGGTCGGGTCACCGCGGTCCGCGTTCCGCACTTGACGGTGAAATTGGTGGCGCCATTCGCCGGCCACACCGGCCGTACGGGCGACGGCGCCCGTCGGCGTGACCGGCTTTCGAAGTCGGAGGGTCGAAGTGCGCGTGGCGTCCACTGCGGCGCGCGGTGCCGGTGGTTGGCCCGGACGGTTGCCGGCGGGGAAGGCGCGGGAACGAGTCGGTCCCGGGTGCCCTCGCGACGCGGCGATCCCGACGCGGAGCGTGCCCTTCGCTCCGTTGCCGGCAACGTAGCATGTTATCGTTAACATCTTCAATGGGTGAACGTCGATGGATATTCGCTCTCTGCCATCGGCTCGGTAGGCTGGCGCGGTCACCGTTCCGTCGTTTTCCGGGGAGTGCCGCCGATGACCAGCCCCGCGCCCGCCGAGGTCCGGACCGCTGACCGCGCCGACGTCGAGGCCCTCGTGGACCTGATCGAATCGGCGTACCGGGGAGAACGCAGCCGGGCCGGCTGGACGACCGAGGCGGACCTGCTCGCCGGGCAGCGCGTCGACCCGGCGATGGTGGTCGCCGCGGTGGACCGCCCGGACGGCGCGATGCTGGTCGCCGAGGACGACACGGGCATCGTCGCGTGCTGCCAGCTGGAGCGCCGCGCGGATTACGCCTACTTCGGCATGTTCGCGGTCTCCCCCCGTCGCCAGGGCGCCGGGCTGGGGCGGGTGCTGCTGGCCGAGGCCGAGCGGTACGCCCGCCGGGAGTGGGACGCCGGCGAGATGCGGATGACCGTCATCCGGCAACGCGAGGACCTGATCGCCTGGTACGAACGCCGCGGCTACAGCCGTACCGGTGAGGTGAGCCCGTTCCCGTACCGCGACGAACGGTTCGGCGTGCCGCTGCGTCCGGACCTGGAGTTCGAGACGCTGGCCAGAAAGCTGGTTTGAGGGCCGGGCCGGTCACCGGGCCGGCGGCGGGTCGGCCGCGCCGCTCACGGGTGACGCCGTCGGTTCCGGGGTCGCGTCGAGCGAGGACAGGACCCGTTCGGCCAGCTCGACGAAGACGGCCAGCTCGCGATCGGAGAGTACGGCGAACCAGTCGGCGACGGCGGTGTGGTCGTCGTCGTCCCGGGAGCGCCAGTACGCCCGGCTCGCCTCGGTGACCGAGAGCAGCTTGCGTCGGCCGTCGGTGGGGTCGTCGCGGACCGCCAGCATGCCCTTGCGCTCGAGTGCGCGGACCAGTTGGGCCACGTTCTGGTGGGTGGTCCCCAGGCCCGCCGCGACCTGCTTCACCGACGGCGCGTCCAGCGCGGCCACCAGCGTCAGCAGGGCCGCCTGACCGGTGGTGAGGTCGTCGGCACGCAGCCGGTCGTCCATCAGGTAACGCAACCGCTGGGCCAGGGACAGGGTGAGCCGGAACGCCCGTACCGGCGGGGTCAGCTCGCCGCGGAGGAAGGGTGACTTGTCTGTCGACGACATAGGAAATATATTACCTATCGTGTCGCCGGAACACCGCATCGTCCTGATGCCGCACTGCGGCTACCTCTCCGAGACGTCCCGGATGCTGGAGATCCACCGCGCCCTCGTGCGGCGCGGCGCGTCCGTGCGGATGGCCACCCACGGCGGCGTCCACGAGCGGCTGCTGCGCGCGGCCGGCGTCGACTACGACATCGTCGGTCCGCACATGACCGACGCCCGCTCGGTCGAGATCGTCGCCGCGGCGACCGGCCTGGGCGACGTACGGCAGAGCATGTACGACGACGCGGAGCTGCTCACCTATGTGCGGGCCGAGGCGGAGTACTTCCGCGCGCACGCCACCCGCACCGTCGTGACCGGATACACGCTGACCACCATGCTGTCCACCCGGCTGGCCGGCGCCGCGCTGGTGTCCGAACACAACGGCTGCTGGGTGCCACCGGTCTTCGAACGGGGCCTGGTGCCCGCGCCGAGCATGCGCCGCACCCGGCACCTGCCCGGCCCGGTCGGGCGGCTGCTGGTCAACCGGGTGCTGCCCCGGACCGGTTTCTACTGTGGCGGCTTCAACCGGGTGGCGGCCCGGCTCGGCGTCCCGGGCGTACCCAGTCTCGCGGCCCTGGTGCTGGGCGACCTCGCGCTGGTGCCGGAGATCCCCGAGGTGCTGGGCATCCCGGCCGCCGAGCTGGAGTCCTGGCGGCCGGCCGGGCGGCGCTACCGGCCCGACACGCGGCTGCGCTACACCGGTCCGCTCTTCGCCCACCTCGACCTGCCGGTCCCGGACCGGGTCGCCGACTTCCTCGCCGCCCCGGGCCCGGTCGTCTACGTCGCACTCACCTCCAGCACGCCCGACCGGGTCCGCCGCGTGGTACGCGCTCTGCGACCACTCGGCGTCCGGCTCCTCGTCGCCGCCACCGTGCACGACCTGACCGATCTCGCCGACGACCGGACCTGCGTCGGCACCGTCCTGCCCAGCCACCTGATCATGCGACGCGTCGCGCTCGCCGTCACGGGTGGCGGACAGGGCAGTGTGCAGACCGCCATGGCCTCGGGGACGCCGGTCCTCGGCCTACCCATGCATCCCGAGCAGGACCTCAACGTGGCTCTCCTGCGCCGGCGGCACGCCGCCCTCGCGGTGGCGCCCCGACACGCCGGCAGCGCCCGGCTCACCCGGGCGGCGGCCCGGATGCTCGCCGACCCGCGGTTCACCGCCGCGGCCCGCCGCATCCGGGACCTGTACGCGGCGGTCGACGGGCCGGGCAACGCGGCGGACGCGATCATCGAGCTGACCGCGCGACCGGGCGACTGACCGGCCCCGACCGTCCGGTCGGACACGGGGCGGGCCGGTCGGTCGGACCGGCGTCGGCCCGGTCGCCCCGGAGGTGACCCTGTGCCGGCGTTGTCGTACCCGTCGGACGGCGGCCGGTCACCCCGCGCACCCGGGCCGGCCGGTGCCCCGCCGGCGGGACACCCGACCGACCGGCGCCCACCGACGGGCGGTGCCCAGCCGATTGGCGAGGCTCAGCCGGTGGCCGTGGCTTTGCCGGTGCCGCGGGGCTTTGCCGGTGCCGCGGGGCTCAGCCGGTGGGCGGGGGCCCGCCGGCGGGGGACCGCTGGGGGACCGGGCCGGTGCTGGACCGCAGCGAGATCGGCGGACTGTACAGATGGTGGCGCGGTGGCATGACCGGTCCGGCGATGCGCTCCAGCAGCAGGGACACCGCCTCCGCGCCGACCTCGGCGGCCGGCACGTCCGCCGCCGTCAACGGTGGGCGGAAGTCCTCCGCCCAGTGCCGCGCGGCGACCCCGGTGACCGAGAAGTCCCGCGGCACCACCAGGCCGGCGGCCGCCAGGGCGCGCTGGATCCCCGGCAGCGCCGCCTCGTTGACGGTGACCACCGCGGTGACCCGGGGATGGGCGGCGAGCAGTTGTTCGAAGCATGCCTCGCCGGCCGCCGCGTCGTCGCCGCAGCAGACGTCGACCCCGGTCAGGCCGCGCTCGGCGACGGCCGCGGCGAAACCGATCAGGGCCCGGTGCCCGGGGCCGTAGCCGGCCGCGACGAGTTCGGCGGAGCGGTTCACCAGGGCGACGTGCCGGTGTCCCAGGTCGGCCAGGTGGTGTACGCACCGGGCGATCAGTCCGGGGTAGTCGATGTCGACCCAGGACATGCCCTCCGGGTCGGCGGTCCGGCCGATGGTGACGAACGGCAACCGGCTCTGTCGCAGCCGGGTCACCCGGTCGTCCTCCATCCGGATCTCCATCAGGATCACGCCGTCCACCCGCCGGCCGGTGACGATCCGTTCGAACGACCGCTCGTGGTCACCGCCGGAGGGGGAGAGCAGCACGTCGAGGTCGGCGTGTGCGGCCGCCTCCACGACGCTCGCGACGAAGCCGAGTTGCATGTCGGTCAGCCGCTGGCTGGCCGGCGGGATCACCAGTCCGAGGGTCCGGGTGCGTCCCTCCTTCAGGGCCCGGGCGCTGGCGTTGGGGCGGTAGTCCAGCTCGTCGATGACGGCCTGGATCCGTCGGCGGGTCGCCTCCGACACCGTGCGTTTGCCGCTCAGCACGTACGACACCGTGCTGCGCGACACCCCCGCCCGTCGGGCGATCTCCCCGATGTTCATCCCGCTCCCGTGGCCGAGCCGGTCCACCGGCAGCCTAGGCGGCGCCGCTCGGCATGGTCAACGCATGCCCTGCCGAGGCTCTCCGTGCCTTGATCACCGTCTATTGACATCGCCAGGCGAGGCGGGGACAGTGTTGACGATTTTCACTGCATGAATGAATGACGGCGGGAATTTTCGTTTCTCCGGCCGGTCGGTGTCCAGCCGACCGGCCGTACCGAGACTTGGGAGGTAATCGATGAGGAGGCTCCTCGCCCGGTGGTCGCTCGCGGCGGCGACGGTCCTGGCCTCGCTCGCGGTCGCGGCATCACCCGCGCACGCCTACGCCAACGCCTTCTTCCCCACCCAGAGCAGCGGCAACCGCGGTACCGACGTACTCACCATCCAGTACCTGCTCGCCAACGCCGGACACGCCACCGGAGCCGACGGCGTCTTCGGCCCGGCCACCGCCACCGCCGTGCGGAGCTTCCAGACGGCCAAGGGGCTCGGTGCCGACGGCATCGTCGGCCCGGCCACCTGGGGCGCGCTCGCGGTGACGATCCGGCAGGGCGACTCGAACTCCGCCGTACGCGGCCTTCAGGTGCAGCTCAACGCGAAGCGGTCCGCCAAGCTGACGGTCAACGGGGTGTTCGACGCCGCCACCGCCGCCGCCGTACGGAGCTTCCAGTCGCACGCCGGCATCGACGCGGACGGCATCGTCGGGCCGACGACCTGGCGCAACCTGGTCTGGCACTACGAGTACGCGCTGCCCAACGGCAACATCTGCGACCAGGACCCGGACGGCAACGGCCTGGCGAACTGGGCCACCGGCGCGGCGATCGGTCAGCTCCGGACCGGCATCGCGAACTTCGTCAGCACCGGCCAGGGCAAGGTGCCGCTCGGTGACTCCGGCTTCGAACACGGCGGGGACATCGCCGGCCACGCCAGTCACGAGGTGGGGCTGGACATCGACATCTGGCCGATCCGCACCGACAGCGCCCAGTGCACCGCGGGTCGGATCACCTGGCAGTCCAGCACGTACGACCGGGCCGCCACCCGGCAGCTGGTGCAGGCGATCCGGGCGGCCGCGCCCGGGCACGTCCGGGCCGTCTGGTTCAACGACCCGGTGCTGATCAGCGAGGGACTGACCAGCACCCAGGCCAACCACGACAACCACCTGCACATCCGGTACTGCGAGGCGGTCCACCCGAACAGCCTGTACGACTGCTGACCGCGGCTGTCCGGGCCGGTGGGTGACCTCCGGCCCGGACCGTGTCCGGCCGTTTGTCGGGCTGTTCGGCGGGAAGTACCTGCCAGATGACTGGAACGCCGCTCGCCGATCAGACCGTCCGGTTCGCGATCGAGGGCTACGGCTGGCTGCCCAACCTGCGCCGCCGCACCGGTGGCGACGTGGTGCGTACCCGGCTGCTCGGCGGGCCGGCGGTCGGGATGTGTGGGCCCGCGGCGGCCCGGTTCTTCTACGACGAGGAGCACATCCGGCGGCACGGCGCGTTGCCCGAACCGATCCAGGGCACCCTGTTCGGCAAGGGAGCCGTGCACGGCCTGGACGGGGTGGCGCACCAGCGGCGCAAGGAGCTGTTCACCGGCCTGATGACCCCCGAGGGGGTGGAACGGTTCGGCGCGCTCGTCGCGGACGCCTGGGACGCCGCCGTACCCGGCTGGCGCGAGCGCGGGGAGGTCACCCTCTTCGACGAGGCCGCCGTGGTGATCTGCGTGGCGGTGTGCCGGTGGGCGGGCGTACCGGTGGCCGACGCGGAGGTCGGGCCGGTCACCGCCGACCTGGTGGCGCTGGTCGACGGCTTCGGCACCGTCGGCCCACGGCACTGGCGGGCCCGGCGGGCCCGCGGCCGGCTGGAGGAGCGGTTCGGCGACCTGGTCGAATCGGTACGCCGGGGCGAGGTCACGGTGCGGCCCGGGTCCGCGACCGCGGCGGTCGCGGCGCACCGCGACGCCGACGGCCGGCAGCTGGACCGCCACGTCGCGGCCGTGGAACTGCTCAACGTGCTACGCCCCACCGTGACCGTGGCCTG
Organism: Micromonospora zhanjiangensis; assembly: GCF_042650605.1. NCBI lineage: Bacteria > Bacillati > Actinomycetota > Actinomycetes > Micromonosporales > Micromonosporaceae > Micromonospora > Micromonospora zhanjiangensis. The sequence goes on from NZ_JBHSBN010000030.1 coordinate 6,290, forward strand.
GTTCATGATGTTCGCCGGGCACGCGCTGCACCGCTGGCCGGAACACCGGGCGGCACTCGCCGACGGCGACGGCGGGTTCGCCACCGCGTACGCGCACGAACTGCGGCGGTTCTACCCGTTCGCGCCGTTCATCGGCGGGCGGGCGGCGCGCGACCTGACCTTCGACCGGGAGCCGATCCCGGCGGGGGCGGTGGTGCTGCTCGACGTCTACGGACAGAACCACGACCCCGGCCTGTGGCCCGACCCGTACGCGTTCCGTCCGGACCGGTTCGTCGACCGCGAGATCGGCCAGTTCGACCTGATCCCGCAGGGCGGCGGCGACCCGCGCACCGGGCACCGCTGCCCCGGCGAGGCGATCACGATGGCGGTGCTGACCGCGCTGGTGCCCCGCCTGGCCCGGCTCGACCACCGGGTGCCCGAGCAGGACCTGACCATCCCGCTGCACCGGATCCCGACCCGGGTGCACAGCGGCGTCCGGCTGGCACTCTGACGGGTCGCTCCACCGCCACACCACCTTGATCGACAGCGACGAATCACACGACATCCCTGGTGGGCTGCGCGATGCAACGGCAGCCTCCTGGCACCCGAGCTGCTGGACGGCATTGTGGAGACCGCCGTCGACCGGTTCGTCCGCGGATCGCGCGGCCGCTAGACGGCGCCGTCACCGCCGGCCCCGCCGTCCGTGAGGCGCCGGCGCACGTCGACGGCCTCCTGGCGGACGCGCCGCCCGGTCATCCGGTCGCCGGTCGCGTCGTACGCGTCGGCGAGGGTTTCGATGCCGGTCGCCAACCAGTGCGGCGAGTCGATCCGCCGCCAGATGTCCACCGCCTGCGTGGCCCGCCGACGGGCGGCCGCCGCCCGTCCGGCGGCCAGTTGGGCCACCGCCAGCGCCCACAACGCGCCGGCCTCGCCCCAGTCGTTGCCGACGTCGCGGAACACCCACAGGCAGCGGGCCAGCAGCAACCTGCCCTCGGCCGGCCGGCCCTGGCGGACCCGCATCTCCCCGAGCCAGCAGGCCGCGTGCGCGGCGCCCACCCGGTCGCCGAGGCCGTCGCTGATCCGCTTGGCGTGCAGGAAGTGCCGGGCGGCGAGGTCGTGCCGAGCGCGGGCCCGCTGCACCTGGCCCAGGGATCGCAGGGCCTGCGCCTCGCCGGGCAGGTAACCGGCGGCCCGGCTCAGCCGCAGGCACTCGACGAAGCATGCCGCGGCATCCGCCAACCGGCCACGCTCCAGGTGGACCACGCCGAGCCCGCTGGTCGCGTACGCCAGGCCGTTGACGTTGCCGGTCGTCCCGCTCAGCGTGCCGGCGCGGGTGAATTCGGTCAGCGCGTTCCCGTACTCGCCGCGCAGCCGGTGCAGGTAACCCAGGCCGGCGGCGATGGCCGCCTCGTACTCCGGGTCCTTGGCGGCGTCCGTCGCCCGCGCCGCCCGGAAGTGCGCCACCGCCTCGGCGTAGCGGTCCTGGATGGTGTCCAGCTCCCCGAGGCCGCGGTGCAGCCACCTCGCGGCCCGCCGGTCACCGCCCCGCCGGGCCGCCGCCAGCGCCGCGGTCTGCGTCCGCCGCCATTCGGCGAACCGGTTGCCGACCTGGAAGAACGTGGTGAGCGAGGCGGCCAGGCAACACGCCAGGCGCAGCGCGCCGGCGGTCAGGCCGTGGTCCACCAGGGCGACCAGGAAGGCGTGTTCCCGTTCGTACCAGGCGCGCGGGTCGGCGGTGATCCGGTCCGCCTCCGGCCGGGGCAGGCTCCACCGGGCCTGCCGGTGTCGCGTGACACCGAGGAAGTCCGCGGCGAGCCGGGCGCCGGCCTGTTCGGTCAGGCTCAGGCCGGCACCCAGCAACCGGTGGAGCGCGCCGGCACGGGCGTGCGGCGGATCCGTCGCCGCCTGCTCCTGGGCGTACAACCGGATCAGGTCATGGAACCGGAACCGCGTCCCGTCGGGCGCCGGGTTGCCGGGTTCGGCGCCGGGTTCCACCAGGTGGGCGGCGGTCAACTCCTCGAGCAGCCGCTCCGCGGTCGGGAGCGGGGCGTCCAGCAGCGCCGCGAGCGCCCAGCCGGGGAAGTCCCGGACGGGTAGCAGGCCGAGCCGGCGAAACGCCTGCCGGGCCTGCGGCGAGAGACCGCGGTAGGTCAGTTCGATGCCGGACCGGACCGAGAGGTTCCCACTGGCGAGTTCGTCCAGCCGCCGCTGGACGGCCGCCAGCCGATCCGCGAGCGCGGCCAGCGGCCACCGTGACCGTGCCGCCAGCCGCGTACCGGCGATCTGCAGGGCGAGTGGCAGATGCCCGCAGAGGGCGGCGACGCGGGCGGCGGCGGCCGGGTCGGCCGCGACACGGGCCGAGCCGGCCAGCCGGCCGAGCATGGCCACGGCGTCGTCGGTGGAGAGCACGCCGAGGGGCACCCGGTGCGCGTCGATCGGACCGCTGAGGACGTGCCGGCTGGTGATCAGCGTGGCGCAGCCGGGCCCGGCCGGCAGCAGCGGACGGACCTGGTCCGCCGAGGCGGCGTCGTCCAGCAGCAGGAGGATCCGCCGCCGGGCCACCACGGATCGGAACAGGGCCGCTGCCTCGGCCTCCTCGTCGGGCACCGCGTCGGGGCGGACGCCCAACGTCCGCAGCAGGCGCCCGAGCGCGTCGACCGGACGCAGTGGAATCAGGCCGGAGGTGGCGCCCCGCAGGTCGACGTAGAGCTGCCCGTCCGGGAACCGGTCGGCGCCGCTTCGGGCCGCCGCCAACGCCAAGACCGACTTGCCGACACCGGCCACCCCGTCCACGGCCACCACCAGCGGCCCCGGTGCCGGGTCGGTGAGCAGTCGCCGCAGATCGGCCAGTTCGACGGTACGGCCGTAGCAGTGACGGGGCCCGGTGGGCAGCTGACGGGGTGCGGCACCGGCGGCCGGCCCGGCGGAGGTCGGCTGGACCTCCCCGCGCAGGATCTGCTCGTGCAACCGGCGCAGTTCCGGCGCCGGGTCCACGCCCAGCTCACCGGCGAGCATCCGGCGCAGCCTGGCGTACGTGGCCAGCGCCTCACTGGCCCGGCCCGCGCCGTACAGCGCCCGCATCAGCAGCTCCCACAGTCGTTCCCGCAGCGGGTTCTCCCGGGCCAGGCTGCCCAACTCCGCGATCGTGGCCTCCGGCTGGCCCAGGACCAGCCGGGCCCGCGCCCACTGCTCGACGACCGCGAGTCGGCGCTCCTCCAGTCGGGTCGCCTCCGCGTGCAGGGCCGGCCCGCAGGGCACCCCGTCCAGTACCCGACCGCGCCACAGCCGCGTGGCCTGTTCCAGCCGGTCGGCCGCCACCGGCAGCCACCCCGCGCGCAGCGCCCGCTCGCCCTCCTCGACGAGCCCGTCGAACCGGTCCAGGTCCAGCTCGCCGGGGAGGACGCTGAGCTGGTAACCACCGGCTCCGACGGTGCGGACCCGGGTGCCGGGCTCGCCGGGTGGGCGCAGTACCCGACGCAGGCTGGCCAGGTAGAGCCGCAGGTTGGACCGGGCCGCCCGGGGCGGCTCCCACCAGACCGACTTCACGAGACGGTCGGCGGACAGCCCCTGGTTGCGGTACAGCAGCAGCGCGGTGAGCACGGCCCGTTGCTTCGGCGGACCGGTGTCGAGGCGCTCACCGCCGTGGAAGACGTCCGGCCGGCCCAGAACCTGGAATTCCATCTCCTCGTCCCTGTAGCGCGAGAAAACTCCTCGGTGGTGGTTCCCGGAGGTGACGCTACGTCCGTTCCGGGAGCCGGTCGTCATACGACGACGTCAGTCCCGGTCAACTTTCGCGGTATGCCGGGCCCGGGTCGGCCGCACCGGAGGTTCGTGACGAATCGATAGACTCCGGTGGGCGACGGGGAGGACGGGCGGCGAGTGTCGAGCGGCGATGCGGCGGTGCGGGACATCCGGGTGCTCGTGGCCGACGACCAGCCGCTGGTCCGCGCGGGCCTGGCCGCACTGCTGCGGGCCGCGCCCGGCGTCGAGGTCGTCGGCGAGGCCACCAGCGGCGAGGAAGCTGTGGGGCTGGCCCGGGAAACCGCCCCGGACGTGGTGCTGATGGACATCCGCATGCCCGGCCTCGGCGGGATCGCCGCCACCAGGCGGATTCTCGGTGCGGACGCGATCACCCGCCCCGGCGTGCTCATCCTGACGACGTTCGACCTGGACGAGTACGTCTACGAGGCGCTGCGGGCCGGCGCGCACGGGTTCCTGCTCAAGGACATCGCGGCCGACCGCCTGCTCACGGCGGTCGCGACCGTCGCGGCCGGCGAGATGCTGTTCGCGCCCAGCGTCACCCGGCGGCTGGTGGAGGCCTACGCCGGTCGCCCCGGCGGGCGGACGGCCGGGCGCGCGCCGGACCTGAGCGGGCTGACCACCCGGGAGTGCCAGGTGCTGCGGCTGGTCGGGCAGGGACTGGTCAACGTTGACATCGCCGACCGGCTGCGTATCTCCGAGGCCACCGTGAAGACACACCTCAACCGCGCCATGAGCAAGCTGGGCCTGACGAGCCGGGCGCAGGCGGTGGTCCTGGCCTACGAATCCGGACTGGTCGTGCCGGGAGCCGCCGCACCGGGTCCCGCCGAGTGACCGACCCGGGCATTCGGAGTTCCGCGCCGCGGGCGTTCCGCGGCCGGACCGTCGGTCGCGCCACGCCGACGGCGATCGACGTTCTGCTCGCCCTGTCGCTGGCCACGCTCACCGGCATAGCGGGCACCGGGTACCGGATGCCGTCCCACCGGTCGTTCGACGCCTGGGCGTGGGCGCTGACGTTCGCGGTGGCCCTGCCGCTGGCGGTCCGGCGCCGGTACGCCCTGCCGGCGTTGCTGGTCTCCTGCGCCGCGTACACCGGGTACCTGGCCGCGGGCTACCAGCCATCGGTCAACTGGGTCGCCCCACCGCTGGCCCTGTACACCGTCGTGGCGCTGCGACCACGGCGGATCGCGCTGGTCGGCGCGGCGGCCGTGGCGTGGGTCGTCTTCTACAGCGGTTGGCAGGCGCGGGTGCTCCCGCTCAGCGTGGTCCTCGGCCAGGTCCTGCTCATCGTGGGCATCGCCTGGCTGTTCGGTACCAACGCCCGCCTGCTCGCCCGGCGCAACGCCCAACTGGCAGCGCTGACCGCCCGGCTGCGCCACGAGCAGCAGGAGCGGGCGCAGCGCGCGGTCACCGAGGAACGCATGCGCATCGCCCGGGATCTGCACGACGACGTCGCCCACCACATGTCGGTGGTCTCCGTGCAGGCGGCCCTGGCCCAGTACGTCTTCACCTCGAATCCGGCCACCGCGCGCGTCGCGCTCGACGCCATCGCCGAGGCCGGCCGGCAGGCCCAGCGGGACCTGCGCCACCTGCTGGCCGCCCTGCGCATCGGACCGGACGGGACCGAGGACGGCGCGCCGACGCCAGGGCTGGACCGCCTCGACGACCTGGTCGACCGGGTCCGCCGCGCCGGCCAACCGGTCGACGTCGTGGTCAACGGCCGGCCGCGGCGGCTGCCGAACCACCTGGACCTGTGCGTGTACCGGATGATCCAGGAGGCGTTGACCAACGTGCTGCGGCACGCCGGACCCGCGCACGCCACCGTGACGCTCGACTACCGGCCCGAGCAGATCCTGGTACGGGTGACCGACGACGGGCGGGGCGACCGCGCCGGCCCGGGCGACCGCGTCGACCCGGGCGAACCGGGCGAACCGGTCGGCCACGGCCTGATCGGTATGCGGGAGCGGGCCCGGCTGTTCGACGGCACGGTCGCCAGCGGCAACCGGCCCGGCGGCGGGTTCGAGGTGGTGCTGACGCTGCCGTGCCCCGAGACGCCCGCCCACGACGCCGCCTGCCCCCGGTGACACGTCCACCGCCCGGTCAACAGGTCTGCGCGCAGTTGCGCAGGCCGTAGCGGATCTTCAGCTGGGTGCCGCCGTTGCCGTCCCAGTCGTCGACGTAGAGCACGGTCAGATAGCCGGCCTGGTCGACGCCGACGGCGGGGGCGTCCTGGCGGTTGGCCGTGAAGACGCTGAGCCGGTACTCGGGGAACAGGTTCTCGGTCGTACCGGTCGGGCCGACGCCGCGGGCCCACACCTCGGTGCCGCTGCTGCCGCTGGTGAGTCCGGTCGTCTGGCCCGTCTCCTGCCAGGTGACGACGGCGTTGCCGGCACCGTCGACGGCGAGGTCCGGATGCGACTGACGGCCGACGCGGTCCGACTGGTAGGCCGTCTGCTCGGTCACCGTGTACACGCCGGACGAGTTGTTCGTCCACCGGTAGATCGGCCCGCTGACGGCTCGGGCGGCGAACGCGGCCGTCGTGCCGGTGAAGCCGCGCACGTAGATCAGCGACTGCGGCTTGCCGTCGTAACCGGTGCGGCCGGCGTAGTCGTCGGTCCAGGCCACGTACCAGGTGCCGGCCGGACCGGCGCCGACCGCCGGGTCGAGCTGCTGACCGTCGGAGAGGTCGCCGGTGTGTACGGCGACGAGCGCACCGAACACGCCCGCGAACGTGCCGGTCCGGGCGCGGATGCTGTACCCGCCGTTGCCGTCCGCGTCGTCCTCCCAGGCGATCGCGGCGGTTCCGGCGGCGTCGAGCGCCAGGTCCGGTCTGCGGTACGTGCCCTTGGCGACGGCCTGGACCGGTACGTCGTAACCCCCGCTGACCGCCGACACCCGGGCGTCGGTGGCGCTGAACGAGGCGTACCGGATCGAGCTGGCACCGGCGGTGGACCGGTCCTGCCAGGCGACCCCGAATCGTCCGTCGGGCAGCACCGCGACCGACGGCTCGCTCTGGTCACCATCGGCCTGGGAGTTGATGTTGACGACCGGGGTCATCGTGCCGTCCGGGTGTACCCGGCGGGAACGGATCTCGTAGCCGCCGTTGCCGTTGCCGTCGTCGGCCCACACGACCACGGCGTCACCGTTGGCGGCGAGGCCGACGTCGGGGGTGCGGTAGTTCCATGCCGTACTGCCGCCGGTGCGCACGACGACGTCGGACTGGCGTGCCCCGTCGACGAAGCGGCCCAGCCGGATCTCGTTGCCGGTGCCGGTCAGCGAGCCGGAGCTGTACGCGACGGCGCTGACGTGGTGCCCGTCCGCGTCGCGGCGGGCGGCGACGGCCGGCTGATGCTGGTCGCCGGTGGCCACCTGGTTCGCCGTGGCGAAGGTGGCGTCCGGGTACCGCGACGGGGCGATAGTCACGGCCGCCCTGCGGATGGCGGCGAAATCGGCGACGTAGCCGCCGTAGACGGTGGCGTCGTCGATGCGCATGAACGTCTCGTCGTTCTTCTTCAGCGCCCCGTTGGTGAGGTTGTGCGAGCCGGTGTAGACGTACTGGTGCGTCTTGTTGTCCTTGCGGGACACGCCCTGGGTCAGCAGGTACTTCGAGTGGATGCTGCCGTCGGCGCACTCGGCGTTGACGGCGGTGCCGACCCCGAAGAACGACTGGCGGCAGCCGCCCGGGTCCATCGCGTAGACGCCGATCCCGCGCGCGGTCAGCTCGTCCATGGCGTCCTCGTGCTCGCCGGTGGCGACCTCGACGGTGCAGCCGGCGGCGGCCTTGTCGCCGAGCGCGTCGATGACCTCCGGCCGGGCCTGCCGGAAGCCCCACATGGCGAGGCGGATCACGTCGTCGGTGCCGGTGGTGGAGCACTGCACGTCGTCGATGGCGGCGGCGAAGACGTCGTGCCGGGTGCTCTGCGGGTTGAACGAGCTGGTGATCTCGTTGTCCTCGGCGGTGCTGGGGGAGTTGCGGGGGGAGAACCAGACGCGGAACGCCCCGGCGTCGGAATGGCCGGTCTCGTACACCTTGCCGGTGCCGGTCACCGTGACCTTGCGGTCGACGTAGGCGCGGTAGACGGTGGCGAGCGCGGCGTTTCCGGAGACCTCGACCAGGTTCTGGAACATCTGCTGCTGCGGGTTGGTCGGGTTGTTCGACGCGACGACGGTGACGTCGGTGCGTCCGTCGGAGAGGGCACCGAACACCCAGAACTTGTTGTGGTTGATGCCGACGCCGCCGCCGGCGCAGGAGGCGAAGCAGCGTCTGACCCAGGAGCCGGTCGCTCCGGACGTCCACGCCGGCAGGCTGGCGACCAGCGCGTCGACCTGGTCGGACTGGTTGCACACGGCGGGGTCGCCGCCGGTGCACGCCTCGACGAGCAGGCGTACCTTCACCCCCCGCCGGTGCGCGGCCAGCAGGTGGTCGGTGATGGCCGGGTCGGTGAAGCTGTACAGCGACGCGTACAGGGTGGAGCCCGCCAGGCTGGCCTGGACCAGAGCGTCGATCTCGTCCCGCAGGCCGGTGGTCTGGTACCGGGCGAGCCGCGGTCCGGTCTTGGTGGGATCGGGCGCGGCGTAGTCGGCGTCGGGGACCGGGTCCAGGTTCGGTCGCAGGAACAGGACCTTGACCGAGCCGCTGGTCACGGTCACGGTGTCCGCCGCGGCCGGCGTCGCCGTGTCGATCACCATGCCGATCACCAGTGCGAACGCCAGGACCAGACGGCGCATGGCGGGTGCTCCTTTCGGACGCGGGGGAGGAGAAGGCTTCGCGGTCGCCGGCCGGGCCGGCGATGCGGGCGATTGTGCGGTACGCCCGTTCGCGTCCGCCAGGGCGATCGTCGTGGTGGCCGCCGCGGTGGCCGGCCCGTCGTCGAGGGTCATCCGGTCCCGGCGCTGGTCACGCCGTACGCGGTGCCGACCGGACGGTCGCGGCGCACGACGGAAGGCATGATGCGGGTGTGCGGAACATGTGCACCGCCGCTGCGATCCTGACGTGGTGCCACGGCGGGGGAGGGCCGGTGCGGTCCGGCCGCCGCGGTGGTGGCGTCCGCACCGTCGTCGAGGAGGCTTGATGTTTCTACGTCGCATCACCGCACTGCTGGTCACCGGTGGCCTCGCCGTCACCGCGTCGTTGGCACCGACCACACCGGCGGTCGCGGCCGTGGCCTCGGGGGCCGTGTTCAACAACCCGACCGTGGCCGGTCAGCAGTACGCCATCATCGACCACGTCCAGGGGCTGATCCGGGGCGCTGCGGCGGGATCCACGATCCGGATGGCGATGTACCACTTCACCCTGACCCGGGTCTCGAACGACCTGCTGGCGGCGTACGACCGGGGAGTGCACGTACGGGTCGTGGTCGACAGCCAGTCCCGCGACTACCCGGCGGTGACCAGCCTGACCGCCCGGCTGGGCGGGAACCGGGCCAACCCGTCCTGGGTGACCGTCTGCACCACCGGTCGGGCCTGCATCGGGAACCTCGGCACGCCGATCATGCACAACAAGTTCTTCCTCTTCTCCAACACGTCCGGGTCGACGAACGTGCTCGTGCAGAGCTCGTCCAACCTGACGTCCGGGAACGCCGAGCAGTACTGGAACAACGCCGTGACGCTGGTCGGCAACACCGCCGTCTACAACTCGTACGTCGCCTACCACGACGACCTGGCGGCGCAGGTGAAGAACAACGACTACTACCGGACCACGTCCAGCGGCAACGCCAAGTCGTACTTCTTCCCGCGCGCCGGTAGCACCCAGGACACCGACACGATCTACAACATGCTCGACGAGAACGTCACCTGCGAGGGCAACACCTCGACCGGAACCGAGACAGGACGCACCATCATCCGGATCGCCATGTGGTACTTCAGCCGCAACCCGATCGCCAGCAAGCTGCGCGAGCTGGCCGACCGGAAGTGCTGGGTGGAGGTCGTCTACACGGACACCGACGCCGACGTGCTGCGCATCCTGTCCGGGCACAGCCGGATCAAGCTGTACCGGATCAGCGGCGACTACATCGTGCACTCGAAGTACCTGCTGATCGAGGGGACGTACGCCGGGCAGAAGGACACCAAGTGGGTGATGACCGGCAGCCACAACTACTCCAACGCCGCGCTGCGGGAGAACGACGAGGCGCTGCTGCGGGTCCAGTCGGCGGCCATCCACGACCAGTACCGGTCGAACTTCTGGGCGCTGCGGGCCGCCGCCGCGCCGATCGGCTGACCTGGACGCGTCGGGTCGCGTCCTGCCGGTCGCACCGTGGAGCGCGGGGCTGTTCATTTCTTGCAAGAATCTGACGTACGATCGCGACCGTGACGAAACGCTTGACGGAGGTGGCCCGCAAGGCGGGCGTCAGCGAGGCGACCGTGAGCCGGGTGCTCAACGGCCGGGGCGGCGTGTCCGAGGCGACCCGGACGGCCGTGCTGACCGCGCTCGACGTGCTCGGCTACGAGCGGCCGACGAAGCTGCGCGGGGAGCGGGCCCGGCTGGTCGGACTGGTCCTGCCGGAACTGCAGAACCCGATCTTTCCGGCGCTGGCCGAGGTGGTCACCGGCTCGCTCGCCCAGCGGGGCTTCACCCCGGCGCTGTGTGCCCGCACCATCGGCGGCGTGCCCGAGTCCGGCTACCTGGAGATGCTGCTGGACCACCAGGTCAGCGGCGTGATCTTCGCCGGTGGCGCGTACGCGTTGGCCGATGCCTCGCACGAGCACTACCGGCGGCTGAACGACCGGGGCCTGCCGGTGGTGCTGGTCAACGCCGGCGTCGAGGAGTTGGGCTTCCCGCGGGTGTCCACCGACGACGCGGTCGCCGTCGAGCAGGCGTACGGGCATCTGCGCTCGCTCGGGCACGAGCTGATCGGCATGGTGCTCGGTCCGGAGGACCACGTACCCTCGCGGCGCAAGCTGGACGCCATGGTCCGGGCGGCGGACTGGGGTGCGGACCGGAGCCGCGTCGAGCGGTCCAGCTTCTCCATGGAGGGCGCCCGGGTCGCCGCGGCCAAGCTGATCGAGCGTGGCGTGACCGGCGTCATCTGCGCGAGCGACGTGCTGGCCCTGGGCGCCATTCGGGCCGCCCGCCGGCTCGGCCGCGTGGTGCCGGCCGACGTGTCGGTCGTCGGCTTCGACGACTCCGCGTTCATGACCTGCACCGATCCGCCGTTGACCACGGTGCGGCAGCCGATCGAGACGATGGGTCAGGCGGCGGTGGACCTGCTGGTCACCCAGATCGAGGGCGCCGGCGTGCTGCACGAGGAGCTGCTCTTCGAACCCGAGCTGGTGGTACGCGGTTCCACCGCCCCCGCGCCCCGCGGCTGAGCCCTTCGCGTCACCCGGCCGCCGACCACTGCATGTGGTCGGCGGCCGTTTTGGTGCCTCCCGACATCTCCGTCGCGATCCGCCGTTACAAAGTCGAGTTCTTTCGTCGATGGATCGAAACCTTGCCGTAAAGAGTCGGCATCGCTACATTGACTGCACTCAACCGCACCCGGGACCCCGTCGGGGCGGCCGTCGAAGATCAATGAATGCCATCGATGCACCTGTTCCCGAAGGGATGGGCAGATGTCCGTACCGCAACATCGGAAGGTCCTGGCCGCGACACTCGCGGCCGGCCTCGGGCTCGGCCTCGCGGCGTGCTCCACCAAGAGCGACAACTCCGCCGGAGCCGGCGGCAAGGTGACCATCACGGTCGACTGTCAGCCGGTCGGCGCGCAGAAGGAGCTGCTGAAGAACTGGAACGACGACGTCGCCGAGTTCCAGCGGCAGAATCCGACCATCGTCGTCAAGAGCGTCAGCGTCGGCGAGCAGTGCAACAACCCGCCGGACTTCACCGCCCGCCTCGCCGGTGGCACCGTCACCGACGTGTTCTACGGCTACATGACCGACCTTCAGCAGGTGCTGGACTCCGGTCAGGCGATGGACATCACCGGGTACGCCACCAAGGACACGCTCCCGACCTGGGACAGCGTCGACCCGGCGCTCAAGGAGGTCTTCACCGACGGCGGCAAGCTCTACGGCGTACCGGTGAAGAACTACTCGATGGGCCTGATCTACAACAAGGCGCTGTTCCAGCGCGCCGGGCTGGACGTGACGAACCCGCCCAGGACCTGGCCCGAGGTGCGGGCCGCAGCCAAGAAGATCTCCGCGCTCGGCGGCGGCGTCGCCGGATACTCGGAGTACAGCGCCGGCAACACCGGCGGCTGGCACTTCACCTCGCTGCTCTACTCCCAGGGCGGCCAGGTGCTGACCGCCGACGGCAAGAAGGCCGACTTCAACAACGCCAGCGGCAAGCAGGTCCTGCAGAACCTCAAGGACATGCGGTACGGCGACAACAGCATGGGCAGCCGGCAGCTACTGCAGTGGGGTGACCTGCTGACCAACGCCGGCGCCGGCAAGGTCGGCATGTTCATCGGCGCGCCCGACGCCACCCAGGCAATCGTCAGCCAGTTCCAGGGCCGGTACCAGGACTGGGCGATGGGCCCGCTGCCCGGTCAGGACGGTCCGGCCAAGGCGACGCTCGGCGGCGGCGAAGGCTACTTCTTCAAGAAGGGCCTCTCGCCGGAGCAGGTCAAGGCCGGTCTGAAGTGGATCGCCTACCAGAAGCTGACGCCGGGCAAGGGCCAGTTCGACTACGTACGGGCGAAGCCGCAGAACTATCCGGTGGGCCTGCCCCAGCCGCTGCTGTTCACCAACGGCAGCGACGCGCAGAAGCAGGAACTCGAACTGCGCAAGGCCAACGCCAACGTGGACACCACCAACTACGCCGTCTTCGAGGCCAACCCGGTGCCGATCAAGGGAGAGCCGCGCAACGCGCAGGCCGTCTACGCGGTGCTCGACGCCGCGATGTCCGGGGTGCTGACCAACCCGAACGCGAACATCGACGTGCTGCTCAAGACGGCCGAGGACAAGGTCAACCAGCTCCTGGCCGCCGGTAGCTGACCCGACCCGCGTGGGGGCGGGCCAGGTCGGTCCCGCATGACCGAACGCACCGAGCGGAGCGAGGGCCGTGAGGGCATGCCAGGTCAGCCCGCCCCCACGCACCGGACCCCGTCGCCACTACCGCAGGAGTCGCCTTGACGCCCACCACCGCCCGGAAGGTACGGGACAACCTCACCGGGCACACGTTCCTGATCGGCGCGGTCGCCTGCTTCGCCGTCTTCTCCTGGTATCCGATGGTCCGCGGCGTGGTGATGAGCTTCCAGCGCACCCGACGCGGCGAGACCACCTGGGTGGGCTGGGACAACTACACCCGGATCGTCGCCGACCCGAGCTTCTGGACCGCCTGGCGGAACACGCTCGTCTTCACCGGCCTGGCGCTGGTGCTCGGCTACGCCGTGCCGTTCGGTGTGGCGATCCTGCTCAACGAACTGCGCCACGCCAAGGGCTACCTCCGGGCGCTGGTCTACCTGCCGGTGATGCTGCCGCCGGCGTCCGCGCTGTTCCTGTTCAAGTTCTACGCGTACGACCCGAGCGAGGCGGGGCTGTTCAACGCGGTGCTCACCGCACTGCACCTACCCACGTCGGAGTGGATGCAGTCGCCGACCATGACGATGCCGGCGATGGTGCTCGCCTCGACCTGGATGAACATGGGCGGCGCCGTGCTGATCTACCTGGCGGCGTTGCAGAACATCCCCGGCGAGCTGTACGAGGCCGCCGAAATCGACGGCGCGGGCGTGTGGCGGCGGATCACCAACGTTACCGTCCCGCAGACCCGGCTGATCCTCGCGCTGCTGGCGATGCTGCAGATCGTGGCCACCATGCAGCTCTTCATCGAGCCGCTGATCCTGGCCAACGGCGCCGGCACGCAGGACTCGGCGACCTCGGTGGCGTACCTGATCTACCAGCACGGCTTCTTCCAGAACGACCTCAACGGCGCCGCCGCGCTCGGCGTGATCATGTTGGTGGTGCTGGCCGGGTTCTCCGCCGTCTACGTGCGACTGACCGCGAGACAGGACTAGGACATGGCAGCCGACTCCACCACCCGGACCCTGATCTCCCCGGCCCAACTGCGGCGCGGCCGCGGCCGGCTCCTCTACTGGACCGTGCTCACCGTCGTCGTGGTGACGTTCACCCTGGTCTTCCTCGGCCCGCTCTACTGGATGGTCACCGGAGCGCTGAAGTCGGGCCAGGAGATCGCCCAGACGCCGCCGTCGCTGTTCCCAGCTGCCCCGCAACCCCGGAACTACGTCGACGCCTGGACCAACCTCGACCTGGCGAAGCTGCTGTTCAACACGTTCTACTACGCCACCGGCGCGGTGCTGTTCCAACTCGTGTTCGACACCGCCGCCGCGTACGCGCTGTCGAAGCTGCGTCCGGTGCTGGGCGGCGTGCTCCTCGGCATGATGCTGGCGACGCTGATGATCCCGGCGATGGTGCTGATCGTCCCGCAGTACGTGACCGTGATCGATCTGCCGATCGTGCACCTCAACCTGCTCGACTCGCCGTTCGCCATCTGGCTGCCGCTGGTCGCCAACGCGTTCAACATCTTCCTGCTCAAGCGGTTCTTCGACTCGATCCCCGAGGACCTGATGGCCGCCGCCGTGATGGACGGCGCGTCGCCGCTGCGCACGCTCTGGTCGATCGTCCTGCCGATGTCCCGGCCGATCCTCGGCGTGGTCGCGATCTTCGCGGTGACCGCGGTCTGGAAGGACTTCCTCTGGCCGAAGCTGGTCATGCCGTCGCCGGAGACGCGCACGGTCAGCGTCGGCATCTACGCCTTCGCCGGCGGCACCCCGATGAACGTGGTGATCGCCGCCTCGGTCATCGCCGCGATCCCCACCGTCGTGCTGTTCCTGATCTTCCAAAGGAACATCATGTCCGGCCTGACCACCGGCGGCCTCAAGGGCTGACCCGGGCACCGTCGCCCGACGGTCAGCCGCCCGCCGACGTACCGATCTCGCAGAAAGCAGGTGGCCGTGTCCAAGGCCGACAGCAGCCCGTGGTGGCGCTCCGCGGTGATCTACCAGGTCTACCCGCGCAGCTTCGCCGACGGCAACGGCGACGGGATCGGCGACGTCGCCGGCATCCGGTCCCGCCTGGATCACCTCGTCGCGCTCGGCGTCGACGCGATCTGGTTCAGCCCCTGGTATCCGTCGCCGATGGCCGACGCCGGCTACGACGTGTCCGACTACCGCGACATCGACCCCGTCTTCGGCACCCTCGCCGAGGTGGAGGCGCTGATCGGCGAGGCGCACGCGGTCGGCCTCCGGATCGTCGTCGACGTGGTGCCCAACCACTGTTCGGACGCGCACCCGTGGTTCCAGGCGGCGTTGGCCGGCGGGCCGGACGCGCCGGAGCGGGAGCTGTTCTGGTTCCGCGCCGGCCGGGGCCCGGGCGGAGAGCTGCCGCCCACCGACTGGACCGGCGAGTTCGGCGGCCCGACCTGGACCCGCACCACCGATCCGGACGGCACCCCCGGCGACTGGTACCTGCACCTGTTCGCCCCGCAGCAGCCGGACTTCAACTGGGACCACCCCACCGTGCGCGCCGAGTTCGAGGACATCCTGCGGTTCTGGTTCGACCGTGGGGTGGACGGCATCCGGATCGACTCGGCCGGCCTGCTGGTCAAGGACGGCACGCTGCCCGAGGTCCGCCCGGGCCGGCCGCACCCGTTCCGCGACCTGGACGGAGTGCACGACGTCTACCGGGCCTGGCGGCGGATCGCCGACGGGTACCCGGGCCAGCGGGCGTTGGTCGGGGAGGTGTGGCTACCGGACCGGCAGCGGTTCGCCAACTATCTGCGCCCGGACGAACTGCACACCGCGTTCAACTTCGACTTCCTCGGCTGCGCCTGGGACGCCACGGCGCTGCGGGAGAGCATCGACGGCACGTTGGCGGCGCACGCGCCGGTCCGCGCGCCGGCCACCTGGGTGCTGTCCAACCACGACGTCACCCGGCACGTGACCCGCTACGGCCGGGCGGACACCAGGTTCAGCTTCGCCGCCAAACGCGAGGGCACCCCCACCGACCTGGAACTGGGCACCCGCCGGGCCCGGGCGGCCGCGCTGCTCTGCCTCGCGTTGCCCGGCGCCGCCTACGTCTACCAGGGCGAGGAACTGGGACTCTGGGAGGTCGAGGACATCCCGTACGAGCTGCGGCAGGACCCGATGTGGGAACGCTCCGGGCGGGTCGACCCCGGCCGGGACGGCTGTCGGGTGCCGCTGCCCTGGCAGGGTGACACCCCGCCGTTCGGGTTCGGCCCGGAGGGTACGACGCCGTGGTTGCCGCAGCCGGCGGACTGGAAGGACCGCACGGTACGCGCCCAGACCGGCGATCCGCACTCGATGTTGGAGCTGTACCGGGCGGCGCTGGCGCTGCGCCGGGCCGAGCCGGCGCTCGGTGACGGGACCCTGACCTGGCTGCCCGCGCCGGACGGAGTGCTCGCGTTCGCCCGCGACTCCGGCTTCGGCTGCCTGGTCAACCTCGGCGGCGAGGCCGTACCGCTGCCCGGGCACGATCGACTGCTGCTGGCCAGCGGGCCGCTCGACGACGACCGGCTGCCACCCGACACCGCGGTCTGGCTGCGTACCCGATCGACCTGAACCGCGGCGGCGCCGGCGGCCGTGCCGGCCGGCGCCCACGCTCGCACCGGGGAGGACAGGAAGGAGACCGCAGCATCGCCGTAACGGGGGAGTCCGGCCACCGACGAAAGGGAGCACACCCGCATGGTCCAGCACCGCACCGCGCACCACCATCGCAGCGCGGGGCTGGCGGCCCTGGCCGCCGCCGCGCTCGCCGCCTCGACACTGACCGTCCTGGCGCTGACCTCGTCCGCCACCCCGGCGCACGCCGCCGGGCTGTCCCCGTTCGACATCGCCGGCCGCGGCGCCGCCGTCCCGTTCCGGGAGCAGGAGGCGGAGCGGGCCGCGCACACCGGCACGACGATCGGCCCGGACCGCCGCTACGGCACGCTGCCGTCGGAGGCGTCCGGCCGGGAGGCGGTCACGCTCGACGCGGTCGGCGAGTACGTCGAGTTCACGCTCGCCGCCCCGGCGAACGCGATCACCTTCCGGTACAGCCTGCCGGACAACGCCGCCGGCACCGGCCGGGACGCCACCATCGACCTGTGCGCGAACGGCACGCTGGTCAAGGCCGTCCCGGTCACCTCCCGGTACGGCTGGTTCTACGGCGGTTACCCGTTCAACAACAACCCGGGCGACACCAACCCGCACCACTTCTACGACGAGGCCCGGACCATGTTCGGCGCCACCTACCCGGCCGGCACGAGGATCCGCCTCCAGGTCTCCTCGACCGCGCAGTCGCCCACCTTCACCATCGACCTGGCCGACTTCGAGCTGGTCGGGTCGCCCATCGCCAAGCCGTCCGGCGCGTTGGACGTGGTCACCGACTTCGGCGCGGATCCGACCGGCGCCACCGACTCGACGGCGAGGTTCCAGGCCGCCGTGGACGCCGGCAAGGCGCAGGGCAGGACCGTCTGGATCCCGGCGGGCACCTTCACACTCTGGGACCACGTGGTGGTCGACGGTGTGACGCTGCGCGGCGCCGGGCCGTGGTATTCGGTGCTCGGCGGGCGGCACCCCACCGACCGCAAACGCGCCGCCGGCATCTACGGCAAGTACGTGCCCGGCGGCGGTTACTCCGGTGAGATCCGGCCGCACGAGGCCGGCGGGCCCAGCCGCAACGTCACGCTGCGCGACTTCGCCGTCATCGGCGACATCCGGGAACGGGTGGACGAGGATCAGGTGAACGCGCTCGGCGGCGCGATGTCGAGCTCGGTGGTGGACAACCTGTGGTTGCAGCACACCAAGGTCGGCGCCTGGATGGACGGGCCGATGGACAACTTCACCATCCGCAACAGCCGCATCCTCGACCAGACCGCGGACGGGGTGAACTTCCACTGGGGTGTCACCAACTCGACGGTGACCAACACGTTCGTCCGCAACACGGGTGACGACGCGCTGGCCATGTGGGCGCAGAACGTGCCGAACGTCGGCAATTCGTTCACCCACAACACCATCGGCGTCACGGTCCTGGCGAACCACCTGGTCACGTACGGCGGGCGCGACATCACCATCGCGGACAACGTCGCCGCCGACTCGGTGACCAACGGCGGCGGCATCCACGTGGCGAACCGCTATCCCGGGGTGAACGGCGCGACGGCGGTGGCGGGCACCGTGACGGTCGCCCGCAACACGCTGATCCGCACCGGCAACTCGGACTACAACTGGCAGTTCGGGGTCGGCGCGATCTGGTTCTCGGCGCTCAACGAGCCGATCCAGGGCGCGAGCATCAATGTTGTCGACACCGACATCCTGGACAGCTCATATGCCGCCCTGCACTGGATAGAGGGGCAGACCAGCGGCATCTCCTTCACCAACGTCCGGATCGACGGCGCGGGCACGTACGCACTCCAGGTGCAGGCCCCCAGCCAGGTCAGCTTCACCCGGGTGCGGGCCACCAACATCGCCCAGGCCAATCCGATACACAACTGCGTGGGCAGTGGTTTCCAGATCACCCAGGGCGCCGGCAACTCAGGCTGGTACACGGCCACCCCGTACTGTGGGCCGTGGCCGCAGCCGCAGTGGGGCAACGGGCCGTCCAGCCCGCCGCCCACCGGCACGACGCCCCCGAGCAGCACGCCGCCTCCGACCACCCCACCGCCGGCCGGCGGGAACCTGGCCCTGGGCCGGCCGGTCACGGAGACCAGCCACACCGACGTCTACGGCGCCGGCAACGCCGTGGACGGCAACCCGAACAGCTACTGGGAGAGCGCCAACCACGCCTTCCCCCAGTCGGTGACCGTCGACCTGGGCAGCTCCCGCCCGGTGGCCCGGCTGGTGCTCAAGCTGCCGCCGTCGGCGGCCTGGCAGGCCCGTACCCAGACGCTGTCCGTGCTCGGCTCCTCCGACGGCTCGTCGTTCGGCACGCTCAAGGCGGCGGCCGACTACCCGTTCGACCCGACGAGCGGCAACACCGTGTCGATCCCGCTGCCCACCGGGGACCGCCGCTTCGTGCGGCTGACCTTCACCGGCAACACCGGCTGGCCGGCCGGCCAGCTCTCCGAGTTCGAGGTCTACGCCTCCTGACCCGGCGGCGGGGGCCGCACCGGCCCCCGCCGCATCCCATCCCACCCCACCCCACCCCCGCCACGCCTCTCCATGTCTCCAGGAAGAAGGTGTCCGTCCACCATGTCCAGAATCCGTACCCGAATGGTCGCGGTGCTCGCCGCGGTCGGCCTGGCAGTCGCCGTGGCACCGGCCCCACCGGCCCTCGCCGCCGACGGCCCGAGCCCTACCGCCGGCCGGGCCGCCGACCCGTCGACCAACCTGGCGCTCGGAAGGACCATGACCGAGAGCGGCCACGCCGACGTGTACGGGGCCGGCAACGCCAACGACGGTAACGCGGCCACCTACTGGGAGAGCACGAACAACGCGTTTCCGCAGTGGATCCAGGCCGACCTGGGCGCCGCCACCAGTGTGAACCGGCTGGTGCTCCGGCTGCCCGCCGGCTGGGGCGCCCGCAACCAGACGCTGACCGTGCAGGGCAGCACCACCGGTTCGACGTTCACCACCCTGGTTGGCTCCGCCTCGTACGCCTTCGACCCGGCCGGCGGTAACACGGTGACCGTCTCCGTGCCCACCGCCTCGACGCGCTATCTGCGGCTGCTGTTCACCGCCAACAGCGGCTGGCCCGCCGGTCAGCTCTCCGAGTTCGAGATCTACGGACCGGCGACCGGTGACACCCAGCCGCCCAGCGCGAACCTGGCGGCCGGCCGGCCGGCCACCGCGTCGTCGACGGTGCACGTGTTCGCGGCGGCCAACGCCGTCGACAACGACGTCGCCACCTACTGGGAGGGCGCGCCGGGCGCGTACCCGAGCACGCTGACCGTCGCGCTGGGTGCCAACGCCAGCATCAGCGCGGTGGTGGTGAAGCTCAACCCGGACCCGGTGTGGGGCGCACGCACGCAGACCTTCCAGGTGCTCGGCCGGGAACAGGCGGCGTCCGGGTTCACCACCCTGGTCGGCTCCGCGACGTACTCGTTCAATCCGGCCAGCAGCAACACCGTGACCGTCCCGGTCTCGGCGACCGCCGCGGACGTCCGGTTGCAGTTCACCGCGAACTCCGGCGCGTCCAACGGCCAGGTCGCCGAACTCCAGGTGATCGGCGTGCCGGCCGCCAACCCGGACCTCACCGTCACCGGCGTCACCGCCTCGCCCGCCGCGCCGGTGGAGACCGACGCGATCACGCTGTCGGCCACCGTCCGCAACGCCGGCACCGCCGCGTCCGCCGCCACCGACGTCGGCCTCTACCTGGGTACGACGAAGGTCGGCAGCGCCGCCGTCGGCGCGCTCGCGGCCGGCGCGTCGACCACCGTCTCGACGGGTATCGGCACCCGCAACGCCGGCCGCTACCAACTCACCGCGAAGGTCGACGAGGCCAACGCGGTGATCGAGCAGAACGAGGCGAACAACTCCTTCACCAGCCCCACCGCGTTGACGGTCACCCCGGTGGCCAGCTCCGACCTGGTCGCCGACGCGGTGACCTGGTCACCGGGCACGCCGAACGCGGGCTCCCCGGTCAGCTTCGCGGTGACGCTGCGCAACCAGGGCACCATCGCGTCGGCGAGCGGCGCGCACGGCGTCACGCTGACCGTGGTCGACGAATCGGGCGCGGTGGCCCGCTCGCTGACCGGCGGGTACTCCGGCACGATCGCCGCCGGGGCCATCGCCGGCCCGGTGTCGCTGGGCACCTGGACCGCCGCGAACGGCCGCTGGACCGTGCGGGTGGTGCTCGCCGACGACGCCAACGAACTGCCCGTGAAGCGGCAGAACAACGCCAGCGACCGGGCGCTGTACGTCGGTCGCGGGGCAAACCTGGGCTACGACATGTACGAGGCCGAGGACGGCACGGTCGGCGGCGGCGCACGGGTGACCGGGCCGAACCGCACCATCGGCGACCTCGCCGGGGAGGCGTCCGGCCGGCGCGCGGTCACCCTCGACACCACCGGCGGGTACGTCGAGTGGACCACCAGGTCGGCCGCGAACGCCCTGGTCACCCGCTTCTCCATCCCGGACGCTCCGGGCGGCGGTGGGATCGACTCGACGGTGAACCTCTACGTCAACGGGGTGCTGCACAAGCCGATCAGCCTCACCTCGAAACACAGCTGGCTCTACGGCGCCGAGGCCGCCCCGAGCGACTCGCCGAGCGCGGGCGCCCCCCGGCACCTCTACGACGAGGCGAACGTGCTGCTCAACTCCACCATTGCGGCGGGTAGCCGGATCAGGCTGCAGAAGGACCCGGCGAACGCCACCACGTACGCGATCGACTTCGTCAACACCGAGCTGGTGTCGCCGCGGGCCAACCCGGACCCGGCCCGCTACCGGGTGCCGGCCGGGTTCAGCCACCAGGATGTGCAGAACGCGCTGGACGCGGTGCGGATGGACACGACCGGCACGCTGGTCGGCGTCTACCTGCCGGCGGGCAGCTACGAGACCGCGCAGAAGTTCCAGGTGTACGGCAAGCCGGTGAAGGTCGTCGGCGCGGGCATGTGGTACACCCGCTTCCGGACCCCGACCAACCAGCAGAACACCGACGCCGGCTTCCGGGTGGAGCCCTCGGCCAGCGGGTCGACCTTCGCCCACCTGGCCTTCTTCGGCAACTACACCAACCGGATCGACGGTCCGGGCAAGGTGTGGGGCGAGCTGAAGGACGTGGACAACCTGACCCTGGACAGCGTCTGGGTCGAGCACACGGTCTGCGCCTACTGGGGAGTGAGCGTCGACCGGTTGACCATCCGGGACAGCCGGTTCCGCGACACCTTCGCCGACGCGGTGAACATGACCAACGGCAGCACCAACAGCCTGGTCACCAACTCCGAGGGCCGGTCCAACGGCGACGACGCGTTCGCGTTGTTCTCCGCCACCGACCAGGGCGGCTCCGGCGGCAACCACGGTAACGTGTTCGAGAACCTGACCGCCACGCTGACCTGGCGGGCGGCCGGCGTCGCGGTGTACGGCGGCTACGACAACGTGTTCCGCAACCTGCACATCGCCGACCAGTTGACGTACTCGGGCATCACCATCAGCTCGTTGGACTTCGGCTACCCGTTCGTCGGATTCGGCGCCAGCCCACCGACCCGGTTCGAGAACATCTCCCTGATCCGGTCGGGTGGACACTTCTGGGGCGCGCAGACGTTCCCCGCGATGTGGCTGTTCTCGGCGTCCAAGGAGTTCCGTGGCATCCGGGTGACGGATGTGGACATCGTCGACCCGACGTACTCGGGGATCATGTTCCAGACCAAGTACACCGGCGGCCAGCCGGAGAACCCGATCACCGACACCGTGCTCAGCAACGTGTCCGTCTCGGGGGCGCGGCGCAGCGGTGACGCGTTCGACGCCAAGTCGGGCTTCGGCATCTGGGTCAACGAGATGCCCGAGGCGGGGCAGGGGCCGGCGGTCGGCTCGGCCACCTTCACGAACCTGCGGCTGCGCGACAACTACCAGGACATCAGGAACACGACCAGCACGTTCAGCATCACCCGCAACTGATCGTCCGTTCGGGCACGGGCCGTCGGGGGGAGTCCTCTCCCGGCGGCGCCCGGTAGCATGCCGTCCCGGGCGGGCTCGTCCGGCGAACAGCCGGGGGCACGGGAAACGACCTGGCTGATCGGCGGGTGACCCTCGACGTCCAGAAAGTCGAGAGGAAACCATGGAGCCAGTGACCACCGCGTACGCCGGAGCGGAAAGCCCTGACGTGGCCGGCCGGCCGGCGGCGTTGCGCCTGTCCGGCCTGCACAAGGAGTTCGGCTCCAACACGGCGGTCGACCACGTCGATCTCGTGGTGCCGCGGGGCTCGTTCTTCGGACTGGTCGGCCCGAACGGGGCGGGCAAGACGACGTCCCTGTCCATGGCCGTCGGGTTGCTGCGCCCGGACCAGGGCACCGCGCGGGTGTTCGGGGTGGACGTGTGGTCCGACCCGGTCGAGGCGAAGGCGCTGATGGGTGTGCTGCCCGACGGACTGGCCCTGCCGGAGCGGCTGACCGGACGCGAGCTGCTCACGTACATCGGGCAGTTGCGGGGCATCGAGCCCGGCGTGCTGGCCGGTCGGGTCCAGGAGCTGCTCGACGTGATGGAGCTCGGCGCGGCCGAGCGCACCCTGGTGGTCGACTACTCGACCGGCATGCGCAAGAAGATCGGGCTGGCGACCGCGCTGCTGCACGGGCCCCGGCTGCTGGTGCTGGACGAGCCGTTCGAGGCGGTCGACCCGGTGTCCGCGGCGGCCCTCAAGACGATCCTGACCGGGTTCGTGGCCGGCGGTGGCTCGGTGGTGCTCTCCAGCCACGTGATGCCGCTGGTCGAGCAGCTGTGCGACACCGTGGCCGTGCTGGCCGCCGGCCGGGTCGTGGCGGCCGGCCCGCTCGCCGAGGTACGCGGCGACAGCACCCTGGAGCAGACGTTCGTCCGGCTGGTCGGCGGCGACGAGCACACCCGGAAAGGGCTGTCGTGGCTGGCGTCCTGATCCGGATGAAGCTGTCGATCATCAAGAACTCGATGACCGGCGGCCGGGCCGCGTGGATGCTGGTCGGCGCGGTCTTCGGCCTGCTGTTCGCGGCCGCCACCATCTGGCTCTCCCTGGTCGACCTGCCCAACCAGGACGTGCTGGGCGACCTGCTGGCGGGTGTCTTCCTGA
This sequence comes from Micromonospora zhanjiangensis, assembly GCF_042650605.1. NCBI lineage: Bacteria > Bacillati > Actinomycetota > Actinomycetes > Micromonosporales > Micromonosporaceae > Micromonospora > Micromonospora zhanjiangensis. The sequence goes on from NZ_JBHSBN010000030.1 coordinate 29,666, forward strand.
TGTGGACGCTCGGCTGGCTGATCGGCCCGCTGTGGGGCGGCTCGGCGGTGCTGCGGGCCGACCACTTCACGCTGCTGCCGGTGCCGCGCCGCCGGCTCGCGGTGGGGTTGCTGGGGGCGGCGTTCGTCGGGATCACCACGGCGGTCACCGCGCTGGGATTCATCGGCCTGATCACGTACGGATCTCGGCAGGGCCTGGTCCCGGCGGTGCTGGCGGTGCCGGTCGCGGCGCTGCAACTGATCTTCGTGGTGCTGTTGTCCCGGGTGGTCCACGCGCTGTTCGGCGTCGTCGCGGCGTCCCGGGTGGGTGCGGCGATCACCGGCGTGCTGTTCGCGGCGATGCTCGTGCTCACCCAGTCCGGCTGGATGATCGTCGTGGCGGTGCTGTCCTCCGACATCCTCGAAACCGGGTTCTCCTCCGCGACCACCGGCACGCTGCGGGCGATCCCGTCGGGTTGGGGCGTGGTGGCGGTGGACGCCGCGGGCCGCGGGGACTGGCCGCTCGCGATCGCCGCACCCGCCGGCCTGACCGTGCTCTGCGTGCTGCTGCTGCTCGTCTGGTCGATCGAGCTGGGCACCCCGCGCCGGGCCCGGGTCACCATCCGGGGCAGCGCCGACCGCGCCCCGGTCGGCGCCGGCCCGTTCGGCGGTACGACCGGCGCGGTCGTCCGCAAGGAGTTGCGCACCTGGTGGCGTGACCCGTTGCGGACCACCACCGCGGTGGTGCCGGTCGTCTGGGCGCTGGGCACCGTGCTGCTGCCGCTGACCTTCGACGCCCGGCTCCTGCTGCCCTGGGCCGGCCCGGCGCTCGCGCTCTTCGCGATCACCTCGGCCTGCAACCTCTACGGCCAGGACGGCACGGCACTCTGGCAGACCCTGACGACCGGCACCCAGCGCGCCGACGTGCGGGGCCGGCAGTGGGCGTACCTGATCGTCTTCGCGCCGCCAACCATCGCCCTGAGCATCGCCTTCACCTGGTGGAGCGGTGCCACCTGGACCTGGCCGTGGGTCGCCGCGGCGGTGCCGGCCCTGCTCGGCGGCGGCGCCGGTCTGATCGTCTATTCGTCGGTGTTCGGCATGGTCCCCGGCCCCGACGCCCACAAGCGGCCGACCAACCCGCTCGAACGCGCCGACACCACCGGCCAGTCCAATGTGCTCTTCTGGGTCGGGCTGGTGCCGCCGGCGCCGGCGCTCGCCGTGGTCCAGCTCGGCATCCGGTACGACCAGCCGTGGCTGACCTGGGCCGGGTTGCCGGTCGGCGTGCTGACCGGCATCGCCGTCGCCCGGGTGCTGGGCGGCCTGGCGATCCGGAAGATCACCCAGGACGGACCCGACCTGCTGCACACCATGCGCACCGGCCGGCCCACCGCGGCCCGGAACGCCGGCGGCGCCGACGTGGCCAGGAAGGGCGGCACGGTCGAGGGACTGAGCTGGGGCCTCGGCTCGATCCTGCTGGTGCCCCAGGGGATCCTCCCGCTGGTCTTCATCCTGTCCGACATCCACGTCAGGTCCTGGTTCCTGGCGATGTACGTGCGGCCCCTGTTCGGGGTGCCGATCGCGGTGGTCAGCATCCTGGCCGGGGTCGCGCTGTACGGCCGGGCCATCATGACCAGGGTCGACAACCGGGCCGGCCGGGCCGGTGCCCCGTCGCCGGCCGAGGACCGCGAACTGGAACCGGTCTGACCCGCGACCGCCGGAGGGTTTCCCGGCCGCACCAGCGGCAGCGGTGAGCCGGTCGTGGGCAAGAGTGTGCGCCGTCGGCCAGGGGCCGACGGCGCACACGCAACCGATGCACGAGTCGTGCGTTTAGATGATCATTAGGCGACCCACTTCACCCAGTAGAGGGTCCACGCGGCTGCGTGGCCCAACTCCGCCGCGCAGGAACTGATCATCGTCAGCGCGGAGTCGACGAGCGACTCCAGGGAGTCCACGGGTAGTGAGGAGAGGAGATCTGCAGTGACCTCGGCGTAGAAGAAGATCATCAACACGAGGAGACCCTAGCGCGGAGAGATCATCGGCGGTGAGATTGTTTCGCATTCTGGGACGTATCATTGTTATGGACTCTTCATCTTGATTTGTGGCTGATTTCTCTCATTTAGACGGTGATAAGTGACATGCAGAGATGGCGGTGATTCTAGTGACCTGCGTCGACTGCGGATGCCCGTTGCCGGTTGCCTCCTGGCGTTAGGCTCGCCGGTAACGGCAATGCGAAGCGTCTATATGAGTCGTGGTTCGTGGGAGGCCGGGCATGGATGATCAGATCGTCCTGGCAGTCGCGACCGCACTGGCGACCAAGGGTGCGGAGGCGCTCGGTGCCGGTGCCCGGAGTGCGATCGGTTCGCTGTTCAGCCTGGTCCGTAGCCGATTCGGAGCGGGGACGCGAGAATCGGCGGTGCTCGACGCCGCGCTGGCACACCCGCAGGAGCAATGGCGGCATACTGCGCTCGCCTCGACCCTGGCTGACGTGATGGCCCGGGATCCGGACTTCACCGCCGCCCTCACCGACGAATGGCGCAGGCTGGTGAGGTCGGACGTCGTCGCTGTTCAGGGCGAGGTGGTGAACCACTTCAGCGGAACGGCCGGGAAGGTCGTGCAGGCGCGCGACGTGCAGGGCGACATCACCTTCTAGGTCCGGCCGGGTCGGATGTGCGGCGGGCGGGCGGGTTGGGGCGCGGCGATTGGGAACGGAATCCGGCCGAACCGAGCGAACGGTGCCGTCCGGTACGTCGAACGAGCAGTCCGGGACCGTTTCCGGAGTGAGCGTCCAGGCCGGTGTCATCCACGGCGGTGTGCACTTCACAGGCAACCCCGTCGATCGTTCTCCGATCCCCCGGCAGCTACCGGCACCGTCGCCGAACTTCGCCAACAGAACGAGCGAGTTGTCCGCGTTGGACGGGTATCTCGCCGAGCGGGGAAACCTCGTCGCCGTTCTGTTCGGACCGGGCGGCGTGGGAAAATCGGCACTGGCGAGGCAGTGGGCGCACGGCAAGCTGGACCGTTTCGTGGACGGGCAGCTCTATGCCGACCTGCGGGGGTTCAGCGGCACCGAGCCCCTGGACCCGGGCGTGGTGCTGTCCGCCTTCCTCCGGGCCCTGGGGGTGGCCCCGGACCGGATCCCCCTGCACCTGGCCGAACAGGTCACCCTCTACCGCACGGTGACCGCGAACCGTTCCCTGCTGGTGGTTCTCGACGACGCGTACTCGGCAGCTCAGGTCAGGACGCTGCTGCCGGCGTCGACGTCGGCGGTGGTCGTGGTGACCAGCCGCCGACGACTGACCGGGTTGCTGCCCGACGGTGCCCGCCTGGTCGAGGTGGGTCCGCTGCCGGCTCCGGAAGCGGTCGAGTTGTTGGGGCGGGCCGTCGGCCGGGAGCGGATCCTCAACGAGTGCGCGCCGGCCGAGGAACTGGCGGGAATCTGTGGCGGTCTGCCCATCGCGCTCGTCGTGGCGGCGGCGCGGCTGGCTGCCCGTCCCAAGTTGACAGTTCGCCGTATGGTCGCCGAACTGGCCGACGAGGCGCAGCGGCTGTCCCGACTCTCGGTGGTGGACGGCTTGTCGATCAGGGCGACGTTCCAGTTCTCGTACCAGGCCCTGACGCCGGAGGCGTCGGCGTTGTACCGGACGCTGGCTCTGCACCCGGGAGCGGAGTTCGGGATGGATCTGATCGCGGCGGTGGCCGGAGCGGGTAGGGCCGATGGGGCCGGGGTGAGCACCGTCATGGGGGAGTTGCTGGACGCGAACCTGTTGGAGGAGGTGGTCGAGGATCGCTTCCGCTACCACGACCTGCTCCGGCTGCACGCGCGTGAGATGTCGGAGCAGGATGACCCGCCCGACGGCCGACAGGCGGCCGTGCGCACCATGCTGGAGTTCTATCTCGCCGCCGCCCGTCGGGCGGACCTCGTGGTGACCCCCTACCGGCGGCGGCTGCCGTACGTCTATCAACATGCCTTGGCCGGGCCACCCGAATTCTCCGACCGGGCTGCTGCCCTCGGCTGGTTGGATCGGGAGCGGAGCAACCTGCTGGAGGCCGGCCGGGCCGCCTTCGACCTGGGCCTCCATGAGCTGGCCTGGCAGCTCAGCGACGTGGCCTGGCCGCTCCTTCTCTACTTCAAGGGCTACAACGACCGGCTGGAGATCGACGAGCGCGGCGTGCGGGCCGCCCGGGCCTGGGGAAACGTGTGGGCCGAGGCGGACATGCTCAAACGGCTGGGCCGGGCGTGCAGCCGGGTCGGCGACCATGAGGCGGCCGAGCGGCATGGTCGGGCGGCGGTCGACCGGTATCGGCAGGTGGGCGACGTCCAGGGTGTCATCGACGCCGAGGAGGGGTTGGCCACCCTCTATGCCGACACCGGCCGTGAGGAGCAGGCGGCGGAGGCATACATCCGGGTCATCGCCGGACGGCGGACCCTGCCGAACGTCCGGAGTGTGGGCCTGTCCTGTCTCAACCTGGGTATGCTCCGGACCCGGACCGGCCGGCCGGCCGAGGCGCTACCGCTGTTGGTGGAGGCCGGGCAGATCTTCGCCGAGCTGTCCGAGGTCGACCCCTACAACGCCGCCCGGGTGCTGATCGGTCTGGCCGATGCGTATCTCGGCACCGGCGACCTGGACACCGCCGAGGAGTCCGCCATCGAGGCGGCACGCCGGATGGCCGAACTCCGAGCCGCCGGTGAACGGGCGGAGGCGGTGTTCCTGCTCGGCCGCATCGCCCGGCGGCGCGGCGACGACGAGACCGCACGACGGCACTATCGGGAGGCCGCTGCCGTCTTCGCCGCGCTCGCCGCGCCCCGGCTGCCCGAGGTGCTCCGCCGGCTCGACGAGCTGGGCGGCGACGCGGCCAGGCGGTGACAGGTCCCCGCCGGCGTGACGGTGGTACAGGGTTCCGGTGACCCACCGGTGGTGCAGCAGGCGAGCCGTGACGGTGAGCAGTCCGATCGTCAGCCGGCCGGGTGCGGCCAACTGGCCGAGGCGAAGGGGCGGGGCGCCACGTACCCCGACGGCGGCATCCCCCGTCGGGGTGCCCACGACGGCGAGAGCCAGCCCGGGATACGCCATCAGGAGGACCGCGCCGACCTCGGCCGGATCGCCGCTGTCGGCGATGGTGACGATGATGTCGGCCAACCGGGCCGAACGGGGCGCCTGCCGGCGGGCCGACAGCGCCACGACGACGGGCTCAGCCGGCGAGGTCATGCCGGGCCCTCCAACGGCCGGGGCCAGGCACCGGCACGGGGCCCGTCTTCCGGTGCCGGCCGGGCTCGGTCAGCTGGAGCAGGCGGTACATGGTGCGCCGCAGCAACACGCCGGCGTCCCCCGGACGACTGGTCAGGGCGGCCATCATCGCCTGCCGGTCGACTCCCGCGGCCCGGGAGAGCTGGGGAGGAAGCGGCCGGCGTGGGTCCAGGCGGCTGGCGCTCGCGGCCAGCAGGTGCTGAGGCGTGCCGGCGGCGGGCACCGACCGCAGCCCGGGTAGCAGCAAGGCCGGGCATCCGATGGCGGCGGCGTACGCGGTGACGGAGCCGTGGTCACCGATGAGGTGGTCGGCGGCGACCACCGGGCCGCGCCAGTCCTCGGTCGGGTCGGGCAGCAGCAGCCCGCTGTCGAGGCAGTCCCGGAGCCAGGCTCGGATCTGCCGGTGTCCGTGCGCGTCCCAGACCGCCGGGTGCAGCAGCGCGGCGATCCGGTACCGGTCCGGCGGGAGCTGCGTCATCAACTGCGGAAGCAGGTCGGGCCAACGTCCGAAGACGCCGTCCCGGCCCCAGGTGGAGGAGACCACGACGAGTTCCTGCCGCTCGCCCAGCCCCAGGCCCCGCCGGTAGTCCCGCCGCCAGGGGAGGCTGGCGACGAGTCGATCGGCGCAGGGATCACCGACGACCACGGCAGCCTCGACCGCCTCTGGACACTGCCGGCGCAGCACCTCCAACTCCTGATCGTGGGACAGGGCGAGGGCCGTCGGGAGGACCCGTCCGCCATGGATCAGTCGCTGCGCGTCGAGGCCGTACACCGGCGGGTCCGCGAGCACCGGCCCGCCGTACGGCCCGGGTCGCACCCGTTTGCCGTGCCCTGCTCCGTGGGCCATCAGGAGCAGGGGCGCGTGCAGTTGGTGGAGTCCGCCGTGGGCAGCGGCGAGACCGAGGTCGAACCGTTCCCGGGCGGCCTGGTGCCAGGGGAGGACGAGCGCCCCCGACCGGTCGAGGAACCGCTGCACCTGATGGTTGAAGACGTCCGGTGCCACCGTGAAGACCAGCTGCACCCTCGGGTCGCTCTCGAGAAGATCGATCACGTCCAGGAGCCGGTGGCAGCTCGCGATGGTGTGCGCCACGACGAGCACCGTCCGGCAGCCCGACCGACTTGCCCAGCGATCAGCGTCGATGCCAACGGGGGTGGATGACCATTCCGGCGACGTCATTGGTGTCCCTCCAGCATTGAATGTCGGCGGGACCCAGCGTCGAGGAGCCGGCTGCGGATCAGCTTGCCGTTCGCCTTGCAGTGGGCTTGCGAAGAGCTGGGAAGTGGAATGTCTGATTTTTGATTCTGCGGAGGAAAGTTTGAAGCGCTTGACCGCTGGAAGAACAATGAAATAGGCAGATCTCGATCAAGAGTGAGCGGGGGTGGAGCTGATGGAGTTCATGATTCTGGGTCCCACGAAGCTCACGGTCGAGGGGCGGTCGATCCCGCTGGGTACGGCAAAACAGCGCGGCCTGCTCGCCGTCCTTCTTTATCACGCCGACAATCCGGTGCGGGTCGAGACGATCGTGGAATTTCTGTGGCAGGACTCGGCTGTCGATGCTCGCCGCCCGTTGCTCTACACGCTGGCCAGTCGTCTGCGTGCCGCACTGAGGGCGGTCGACCTGCAGGATGCCCTGGTACGGGTGCCCGGTACCGGCGCCTACCGCCTGACCGTCGATCCTGATCTGGTCGACTACCACCGTTTCCTACGGTTGACCGCCGAGGCGCGGCAGGCAGTCGACCGTGATCAGCATGACCGGTGTGTCGCCCTGCTCACCAGGGCGAACGAGCTGTGGCGGGGCGAGCCGCTCGCAGACCTGCGTGGTGCGCGGTGCGAACACCTTCGACGGGACATGCGAGAAAGGCAATTCGGCGCGGCGAAAATGCTGGCGGAAAGCGAGTTGGTTACCGGCCAACACGACCGGGTGCTGGCCCGGCTGGAACCGTTGTTGATCGAGAATCGACTCGACGAGGGCCTGGCGAGGTTGTGGATCACCGCACTGCACGCGGCCGGTCGTACCTCCGAGGCCCGGGACTTCCTGGGTGCCTACCGTCGCCGCTACCGCCGGACGATGCGTACCGACCCGGTACTGGACATCGCGGATCTCCTGCCCACCGCATCCGCCAGGAACCAGCTCGCCGCCGTGGACGCGGCGGTGCCGGTGCCCCGGCAGTTGCCGAACGACGTACCCGACTACACGGGGCACAGCGGGCTGCTGGACGAGTTGGACGCCCTCGCCGTCGGCGAGGGCACTCCGAAGGTGGTGGTGCTGACCGGGATGCCCGGGGTGGGCAAGACCACCCTCGCCGGGCACTGGGGGCATCGCCGGCAGGGGTGGTTCCCCGACGGGCAGCTCTACCTCAACGCGGAGGCGTACGGCCCGGTGCCGCCCGTAGGCGGGCAGGAAGCACTGCACCGTTTTCTCGTCGACCTCGGCGTCCCGGCGGATCGGGTGCCCGCCGACACCCATCGACGCGTCGACCTGTACCACCGGCTGATGGATGGGCGGAGGATGCTCGTCGTGCTGGACAACGTCGTCGACTCCGACCAGGCGCAGCAGCTCCTGCCCCGCTCCGACACCAGCCTCACGGTGGTGATCAGCCGCAATCGGCTCCGCGGGTTGAGTGTCCGGCACGGCATTCGCAGCCTCACCGTCGCACCACTGTCGCCCCTCGAACGACATCACATGCTCGGCCGGATCATCGGTCCCGGACGCACGGACACGGAGCCTGCGGCACTGGAGACGCTGGCCCGGCTGTCGGGCGGGCTGCCGCTCGCGTTACGGGTCATCGGCGAGCACGTGGTCTCCCGGCCCCAGGCACGGCTCGGCGACCTGGCCGAGGAACTCACCTGCCGGCTGCTCGACATCGAGGGTGACGACACCGACGAGATGACCCTGCGGACTGTCTTCGCCTGGTCGGTCAACGCACTCGCCCCGATGCCCACCAGGCTTTTCCTGGGCCTCGGCCTCTTTCCGGGCGGCACCATCGGGACCGAGGCCGCGGCGGCGATGCTGGCGGTGGACGTCGCCGGGGCCGAGCGGGCCCTCGACCGACTCGCCCGCGCCCACCTGGTCAACCACGACACCGTCCGGCGGTATCGGATGCATGACCTGCTGCGCCGGTACGCAGCCGATCGGGCCCGGGCGGAGGAGCCCGCCGAGCAACGACACGCGGCACTGCACCGGCTGTTGGACTGGTACCTACTCACGGCCGTCAACGCCGTCACGGTCCTGGAGCCGAACCGCGCACCCGTCCCCGATCTGCCCGAACCGCGCGCGGTGACACCGATGACCTTCACCTCGGACGGCGCCGCCCTGCGATGGTGCGAGACGGAACGGACCAACGTGCTCGCCCTGGTCCGTAGCGCGGCGGTGGAGGGTTTCCATCGGCACGCCTGGCAGACCGTCGGCACGGTCCACGAGATCTTCGACCGCTCCGGGAGGCAGGAGGACATGCGCGAGATGTTGCGCATCGCCCTCGACGCCGCGACTGCCGACGGTCACGACCCGGGCCGGGTGGGCACCCTCGTCAACCTCGGAGCCAGCTATTTCACCACCCACGACTACGACCGCGCCGGCGGCCTGTTCGCCGAGGCTCTGCGTCTCGCCGAGGAGAACGGCTTCGCCGAACTGCGGACGGCCTGCCGGCACAATCTCGCCTCCGTGCACCTGCGGACCGGGGCGACCACCACCGCCATCGAGACCTTCCAGGAGGTCCTGACCGACTGTCGGGCGGCCGGGTACGCCATCGGTGAGGCGTACACGCTCTACCACCTCGGTGACGCCCACCGCCAACTCGGCCGGTACCGCCAGGCCCGCCTTCTCTACCAGCAGGCCCTTGCCATCTGGGACCGGATCGGCTCGCTGCGAGGCCGAAGCCTCAACCACGTCCGGCTCGCCGAGCTCAGCCTCGACACGGGCCAGCCCCAGGTCGCACTCGACCTCGGCCGCGTCGCTCTCGAACTACATGACCGGGTCACCGACGACACGATCCGTTGCGACGCCCTCACCGTCTCGGCCGAGGCTGAAATCCGCCTGGGGCGGCACCGTGACGCGCTGGCCGACGCCACCCTCGCCCGGGTGATCGGCGACGAGCTGACCGACCCGCTACGCCAGGCGCGCGCCCTCGCCGTACTGGCGGAGGCTCTGCGCGCGGTCGGCGACCACGACAACGCTCTCAGTCGGAGCCGGGAAGCCCTCGACCTGCTCGACGACACCGACGATCCGCAGCGGCAGGCCATTCGGGACCGGATCGCCGTGCACCACGTCCACCAGAATCGGTGAACGGTGCTCAGGACGTGGCCAGCACGCATGGCGTGAACGCCCCGGCGTACGTACCGGCGATCGCGGGGCGTTGTGCTCGGCCGTGGTCCGCGCGCGGCCACGGCCGAGCATCAGATGTCCGGATCGGGGACCGTCTCGCCGGCGGCGGGCCGATCTGGATGGTGGCGGTCGGTGTGGCGCCGAACCAGGTGTCATCCGCGGGGCGCCGTAGGCCGATAGGTCGCGATGATGGCGCCCGTGCTCGTGGACGTCGCGTCGACCAGTTCAAAGGTGGTGGGCGGCGAGTCGGCCGGGAACAGCCGCCTGCGCCCGCCACCGGCGACCACCGGGCTGATCACCAGGGTCAGCTCGTCCAGGACGCCCGCGTCGATGAGCGACTTGACCAGGGTGGGACTGCCCGAGACGCGATCTTGCCGCCGTCCTGTTCGCGGAGCTCCTTGATGAAGTCCACCACCGACCCCTCGATCAGGGTGCTGTTCGACCAGTGGTCGACCGACGTCAGGGTCGTCGACGCGACGTATTTCTGGGTCTTGTTGACGAAGCCGGCGAACGGCTCGTCGGTGGAGGTGGGCCAGTACTGCGCCCACTCGGTGAACGTGTTGCGCCCCAGGAGAATGGCGTCCTGCCCGTCGAGCATCGGCCAGAAAGACGTCGACCGCCGCCTCGGCTGCCGCCCTCATGCGGATCAGGTTTGCCCGGTGCCTCCGACAGACGCCGCATCCGGCCACCGCGCGGCCCGCGACGGCCGGATGCGGTTGCTCGTCAGGCTTTCAGGACAACCTTGGTGACACCGACCAGCCGCCGCCGGCGCCCCTGCCGGTGAGCGAGGGCCATTCCCGGCACCACCGCCCGGGACGTCGGGGAGTCGTCCACGCCGCTGATCCGGCGCACCGTGTCCGGCGCACCGTGTCCGGCGCCGCCAGCTGTGCCACGCCCAGACCGAGGCTCATCCAACCGAGCCCGCGTCCTCGCCGCTGCACCTCCTCCTGCCTGGTATTCACTGCCTCTCCGACCGCCAGTCGAGTCACGGGTAGCCTCCGTATCCAATTCGCGTCTGGCCGAGCGTCCCCGCTCCGTGACGAACCTGCGCGGCGAGCTAGTGGGGCCGGCATACCCGCCGCTGGCCACCTAAACCCGCCAAACGACATTCCGCCCTCCCGTACGGACTGAACGACCCGTCGGTGCTGAGGCGACACTGACCGGATGACCTCGACGATGCTGGTGCTCGGACCGCGGCTCGCCGCCGCGCTGGTGCTACTGACCACCGCCGCAGCAGCCATCGCCACCGTCGGGCGGCTCGGGCACGGCCGACAGATCGCCATCGCCGCCGTCCGCGCCGCGTTGCAACTGGCCGCCGTTTCACTGGTGATTACCGCGATTGTCGGCTCGCTGTGGGCCACCGGGGCGTTCGTCCTGCTCATGTGCGGAGTCGCCGCCGGCACCTCGGGCCGGCGGATCACCGGTGGGCCGTACGGCTGGTGGGCGGGCGTCCCGATCGCCACCGCCAGCCTGACCGTCGTCGCCGCGCTGCTCCTGGCGGGCCTGATGCCTCTGCGCGGCATCGCGATCATCCCGATCGCCGGCATCCTGACCGGCGGCGCCATGACCGCCACCAGCCTCGCCGGGCGGCGCTTCAACGACGAGCTTCACGCTCGGCGCGGCGAGGTCGAAGCCGCTCTCGCGCTGGGCCTGCTTCCCCGCGACGCCCGGCTGCTCGTCTGCCGCCCCGCCGCCAGCCAGGCACTCATCCCGGCCCTGGACCAGACCCGCACCGTCGGCCTGGTCACCCTCCCCGGCGCCTTCGTCGGCGTCCTCCTCGGCGGCGCGAGCCCGCTGGCCGCAGGGATCACCCAACTGTTCGTCCTCGTCGGTCTCCTCGCCGTCGAAGCCACCGCCACAGTCCTCACCATCGAGGTGATGGCCCGAGGACGGCTACGCCGGCGATCCCCGTGAACCAGCAAACGCCCAGCCGCGCGCTCGCCACACCCCGCGACGGCGCGCCGTGGTGGCCCCGCCTCGATCAAGGCCCTCCGACGCCCGGCCGCACGCCGCCGTCGGCCGGGTCACTCGGACTGACCGGCACGGCCACCCGATCGTGCCCGCGACGAGGACACCGCCCGGCGGAGCCTCGACGAACGGTTCACCCGCGGGAAGACCGACGACAACCAGTACCGGGACTATCTGGCCAACGGCACCTCTCTGTGTCAAGGCGCCGGCAGCAGAGAGGTCTCCAGCCCGACGGTGCGGGACGGCATGGGTGATCCTGGTGGTCATTTTTCGCCCATTGATACGGCCGCGGAGCCCTGCCGCCGCGAGTTTGGAGTTCCGACAGTGCTCTTCGACATCACCCGCAACGAATTCGTCGCGATCTTTGGCGAGGACCGGCTTGCGACCCTGCCCGCCGCCGCCTTCCCGGCAGCCGCCGCTGGCAGTGGCGGCGCCCGCCTCCTGCAGACCATTGGCGTTCCCACCGGGACGCTCTGGCTGCGCGGGTCCGGCGAGGATGCCGGCCGGCTACCCCTCGTTCAGGACGTCGTCGACATCGAGGACTTCGTAGACGCCCCGGCGGACGCGGGTGCCTGGTCCGTCATCGGTTGGCTGCTCAACGCCCACCTCGCCCTCGATCCGGGTACCGGCAGGGTGTACGCCGTCGACGCCGACGAGGAGACCGTGCAGGAACTCCACACGGACGTCTCCTCCCTCGTCCATGTCACCGCGCGGTTCCAGCGCCTGCTCGACGAGTTCAGCTTCATCGGCGGCGACGAAGAGGCCGGCTTCGAGCGACTGGAGCGCGAGGTCGAGCGGATCCGTCAGGAGACGAGCAGCCGTGACGCGCTCCCGTTCCGCGACGACGAGACCGTCTGGGCAGTGGTCGCCGACGAGATCGCCGCAGGGCAACGCTTCACGGGCAACAGCCCGGGAGCCCGCTCCCTCTACGGCTGACGGCTCCAAAACGGATCGGACGCGGGCCACACGGCCGATACGGCCTGCCCGTCCGACGCCGCCGGACGCCCGTACGATCGTCCCGCCCCCGCTCCTCACCCCCGGATCAGCACTCCGACTCCGAGGCCTCCGACAACGGTGCCGGTGCCCCGGTCCCACCAACGCCGGGCGCGGGGCCGACGCATCCAGGCGGCCTAACGCCCTGGCCCGACCGCGGTGAGCGCGGTCAACGGGACAGCACAAGCAAAAGGGTGATGCCCGGTGGGCAGCCTGTGAGCCGGCGTCGACCTCGGCAAGACCCACCACCACGGTCACATGGAGGACTCCGTCGAGATCGTTTGGCTGACGGTAGGAGATCTAACCCGACGCTGTGCTGGTGTCCGCAGGCCGACGACCTGCGGCTTTCCTCGCGCATCGGGCTCCGAACACCCCTACACCGGTCCGCTATCCTCCGCCGATGGCATCGAAGGGGACCGCCGCGCTGGAGGCGATGATCGAGGAAGCCACCGTCGACGCGACTGCTACGATTTCCCATGCCAGAAGGTCAGGAAGCGGAGACTTCTTGCATCAAGCGCAATTCCCCCTGTTTGCCAACCTTGCTGATCATCCGTGGGAACAGCGGTAGTGGGAAGACGACCACCGCGCGGGAGGTCCGGCGTCGTTACGGCCGCGGCTGCGCCCTCATTGAGCAGGACTACCTGCGCAGGATCGTGCTGCGTGAGCATGACAGCAGTCGTACGGATCCGGTCGCGCCGGCGTTCATCGCCGCCACTGCCCGGACCGCCCTTGACCTGGGTTACCACGTGGTCCTGGAGGGCATCCTGCACACCGGCCGCTACGCGCCCGTGCTGCGGCGCCTCATCACCGACCATGCGGGGCCGGCACACGTCTTCTACCTCGACGTCTGCTTCGACGAGACCGTCCGCCGCCACCGCACCCGCGGCGAACCGATCGACGTCACGCCTGAGCAGATGCGCGACTGGTACGCCACCCTGGATCTGCTCGACGTCCCTGGGGAACGGGTCATCCCGGAGACCTCGACGTTCGAGCAGACCGTGGCCACCATCCTCACCACCAGCGGCCTCACCGACCGCCCGCCCCTGACGCCGTGCCCGAACCAGTGCCCGCACTGCGCGGCCGAGGCCCCGCCGGACATCTTCCCCGGCGCGGGCACATCGAGTTGATGAACCGGTGTGGCCTTCACCCACGCCCAGGGCTCACGCCGTCTGGCGCACCAGGAGACCATTGTCGGCCGGCCTGACCCGCACCGGTCGAGCCGAGGTCAGACGCACCACGGGGGAGAAGGCGCCGTGCCCGAGAAGGTGATCACCACCAAGGTCCTCTGCTACGTCGTGCGGGACGGGCATTTGCTCGTCTTCCGGCACACCGACTTCAGCTACGAAGAGGTAGGCATCCAGGTCCCGGGCGGCAGCGTCCGCCCGGGTGAGGACCCCGCGGACGCCGCAGTCCGCGAGGCCCGCGAAGAAACCGGACTCTTCGACTTCACCGTCGTGCGCAAGCTGGGGGAGATCGAGTACGACATCAGCCCGCTCCGATTCGAGATCCAGCGTCGTCACGTCTTCGAAATGGCGCTGCACGGGGCGACGCCCGACCGGTGGGCGAGTCAGGAAGACCACGACGGCGAGCACGAGCCCACCCGGTTCGAATGCTTCTGGATACCGCTACGAGCCGCGCACGTCCTGCAATCCGGCCAAGGGGCCCTCGTGAGCCGATTGTTCGACTGACCAGGAACCCGACAACGGCAACCAGGAGAAACACATGCGGAACGACGAACTGCGGGACCTGGTCCGGCGCAGCCCGTGGCTGATCCGGGCGCTGGGCGTCGTCCGGGACTCCGGTCTGCCGGACGCCTGGATCGGCGCCGGAGCCATCCGCGACCTCGTCTGGGGCGTGCGGTACGGCCATGGGTTCGACCCGTCATCGGTGCGGGACGTCGACGTCGTCTTCCTCGACCCGGCGGACCTGAGCCGCGACAACGACGACCGGGCCACCCGCCGGCTGGCAGCGGCCTGGCCGGAGCCGCCGTGGGAGGCGAAGAACCAGGCCGCCGTGCACACCTGGTATCCGGCCAAATTCGGCGGCGGCCCGGTGACACCGTTGCGCAGCATCGCCGCCGCGGTCGCCACCTGGCCCGAGTACGCCACCGCCGTAGCCGTACGCCTCGACCCGCACGACCACATCGCCGTCTGCGCGCCGCACGGCCTCGACGATCTCCTCGACGGCGTGTGGCGGCGCAACCCGACCAGGGTCAGCCCGCAGATTTCCCGACAACGACTCGCCCGCCACCGCCCCGCCGAACGCTGGCCCGGCGTCCGCGTCGAGATCTGAGCCAGCGCTCAAAGCCCGCAGAGCGATACCGGCAAGGCCTGTGATCTTGGGTCAGGAGCCGTTCGGTACCGCGGCTTCGTCACGAAGTGAGCAACCGAGACCGACGGTTCCGTCGGATCGGGCGGTACGGTAAGCGCCGACTGAAACGGCGGGTTTGGAAATGATCTGGCAAGGCCGAGAGGGTATGCGAATTCATGCATGTTGTCGACCCATGCGTCGGCGGGCTCGCCTTCCTGGTCGGCGTACGTCAGCCGGGTCTTGGAGCCTCGATCAGGGAAGGCCTCGAGGTGATTGAGTGCGAATCCGGCCGGACGCCACTCGTCCTCGCTGTGGGGCACGCTTTCCGGGTGGTCGTGGAGAAAGTCCACGAGATGGCCGTCGCGTTCCCGTGAGTAGCCGATCCGATCAAGCTTGTAAATCCGAGTATGTTGGTGTCGTCGGCGGTGGTGAGTACCGCGTCTTGCCACGGCAGAAGGACGCCGGGCCCGAGCTCGAAGGGGAAGATCGCCTCCCACCAGCACACCTCCTCAAGTGGAATGGGAGCAGCTCGGCTGGATAATGACTGTCACTGCACCATGACTGAGATCGCCTTAATGGATAGTAGGTGGCGCTGCGTCCAGGACTACTCCGCACTCGTCGACCTGTGACCCGATCAATGGGGTCCCAGGGCTGACCCGCCACGCGCCACCGAGAGCGAGTGCGACCTCGCGTATCGGCCTTAGGAACGAGTTGAGGCGTCCGCCATTCGCCGCGGCTAGCACCCGGTTGTCCAGCACGGCGTCGGCTTCGGCGAAGGAGTCCGCGTGGGACCATGCCGTTGTCCAGGGTAGCCAGATGTCCGTCGAGAGCAGAAAGCTGGTTTCGACCGTGCTCGGTGTCGGCGGATCCATCCGTCGGGCAGCCACTCGTCGGTGCCGAGAGCATTGCCTGGGTGGCTCCGGATGTACTCTGTGAGGTCTCCGTCCTGCTCGCGCGCGTAGCCGACGTCGGCAATGGCGTCCACCCGGAAAATGTCCGTCGCCTCGGCTGCCTTGAGTACGGGTTCGGGAAGACCATCGGTGGGGTTGTGAAGGTGCCGCCGACGGGCAGGTTGACCGGGATGTTCACTTGGGTCATGCCGGGGGTGGCTTGTGCGTAGAGGATTCCGGTGCCGGGGGCGGTGCCACTGTTGGTGATCGTGACGGTCCAGTTGCACATGGGTGCGCGGCAGTCGGGTGCGTTGATGGTCAGGTCGAATGTGGCGTATCCCGGTTTGACGTTTCGCTGTGCGGTTGGTCCCGCCCCCGGTGACGCGGACGACGCGCCGGCCGAAGCCGCGGGGCTCGCTTCGGGCAGGACCTTCGCCACTGATACCTGGGTGCCGTTGGCGGTCTCCGATCCGGCGGGTTCGGGTGTGATGGCGACGTATGGAGGGATGGCGATCGGATCGTGGCGGGCCGGCACGACTGCGGGTGACGGGCCGGAGACGTCTGGTCTGGCGCGGTCGGCCGGGACGAGGCCGGCGGACCGGTTGTCGTCGTTGTCGTGGTAGGTAGCGGGTTGGGTCACCAGGGTCGGGTCGAGTGGTCCGCCGAGCCAGCGCAGTTTCCGGTCGCCGTCGGTGTCGAACAGTGCGGTCCAGTCGCCGGAGACGACGGTACGGACCTTGTCGTCGTTGTCTTCGGTGGGCTCGTCGTTGCGGCGGGCCGCGTGGGCGAGCGACTCCACCCGTCGGGCGAGGGCGGTCGGGTTGAGGATGGCGGCGATGTCGAATGGGAAGGCGACTCCGGGGTACACACCGATCGTGGTGGCGACCTGAACCACATAGGACAGCCCGCGTTCAGCGAGGCCGTGGCGGAACTCGCCGCTGTCGCCGTACCCGGCGTCGGCCACGATCAACGGCGGTCGCATGCCCCACCCGATGGCCTCGTCGATCATGTCCAACCCGAGACGCCACTTCTCCCGGTGCCCGACGTCGTCGGGGATCCCGGCCCGTGCACGCCGCCGCCCGACGTCCGCCACGGCGGCCGGCGAGGCGGGATCCCACGACTCGGGCAGGAACAGCCGCCAATCAACCGGACACGACGCGGTGTCGGTGACCAGGTTCAGACTCACCCCGATCTGACAGTTGGTGACCTTGCCCGCCGTGCCGGTGTACTGCCGGGCCACACCCGGCGACGCGGTCCCGCACTTGAGCCAGCCCGTGTCATCGAGAGCCCACGCCGCCGGCGTGATCACCTCATCCATCCGCAGCGCCAGGCGTCGACGCACCGGCGTCACGTCCCACGGACTGTTCGTCACGAAGTGGTTCAACGCCTGATCGTGCACACCCGGCAGGCGGCCCGCCATCGGCTGGATCGACTTACGCCGCCCGTCCAGCATCAATCCGTGCAGATACTGTCCGGCCCGGTCCTGCCATCCAGCCCGGGTCAACGACCCGAACACGTCGCCGGTGAAATCGGCCAGATCGGCGTGAAGGCGCTCCACTTCCCGAACATCCACATCGGAGCCAACGAGCCAACAAACCCATAGCTCATGAACTATACCAAAACGTGACAAAATACTACTAGCTAATCTCCCAGATACTTCCATTGCAGTCTGTTGATGAAGGCGGCGCGCCGGGCTCCTCCCGCGTTCCAGTCGTTGTTCGGATCCAGCGCGCCGCCCTGACCGTGGCACATCGCGCAGAATGGATTGACGTTCTCTCCGTTGCGGAATCGCTGCATGTTCCGCTCCGCCAACACCGGGTCGATGGCGACCCACCCGCGAGGTCGCATCTCGTAGACCATGATGGGCGCGGCGATGATCAGACCGACGCCGGACGCGGCTGCCCCCGCCTCCGCCAGGCCCACCGACCCGAACGCTGCCCCACCGATCTCCATCCCGCCGCCGACGAGACTGGCGGTCCCGCTGGTGACCTTCCCGGCGGTGACGATGCCCGGGTCTCGCTCAGTGTCGATGCTGGCGAGCATGAACGCGCCACCCGCGAAGTTCAGCGCGCCCGCGCCGCCGGCGAACCAACGCGCCGACGGAGTCATCATGAGCTCCGGGGCCGCCGGAACCGGACCCGGCGCCGTTCGGCCCGTTATGGTGGTCAACGGTGATCCGTGGACGCCGTACTTGGGATTGATCACGCCTCCGCCGTACTTGAGGTCCCCGATCAGGTCGGCGGTGCCACCGGAGATGTTGTCGCCCACGCTGATCGTCGTTCCGGGCCGGGCGACCATGATGTCGATATTGTTTGCCCCGCGCGGTCCGCCAGGTGTGCCGCCGATCTGCGTGACGACGCCGTTCACCACCCGCACTTCCGAATAGATGGACTCCGAGCCCAGGAATCCAAGCTGCTGCATCTCGTCGAGGACGTTCGTCGCGCGGGCGTGCGCAGCCGTTCCGAACGGGCTGGCAGAGCGGGGGTTGAACGTCGGCGGCCGGACGGCCCCGGTCTCGAAGCCGGCTTGGGCGTGCAAGAAGGTCAGGAGGTCTTCAATCGAGTTCGTCGCCTGCGCTGCGGTCGCAACCGAGGCGGACGGAGCGGCGGAGCGCAGCAGGTTGCCGGCCAAGGACAGTCCCGCACCGGAGCCGGAAGAACTGGAGGACGAGAGGGCGCCAGGCGGCGGCAGGTTGCGCTCAGCCGCCGGGAGCGACTGCTGCAGGGCCTCCTCACGCGCGGTCGGCTGCGTGGGGTCGATGCACGACTGCACTGCCGGGTCACAGTTCGTGCCCGTCGGGTCGCCATACCTGACCGGATTGTTCCGGCCGTAGGAGTAGAGGTTCACCCCGTCGGCCATCCCCTCGGGGTCGGCGCTCGTCCACCGTCCCAGCCACGGCGCGCAGTACCTCGCCCCGTGGTAATAGAAGCCGCTCTCCTCGTCCCGCTCCTTGCCCGTGTAGCGGTACCGCTTCGGCGTCTCGGTCCGGCTGCGTACGGCTTGACAGGTCGTGGAGCCGTACGGCGAGTACTCCTCGTAGGAGATGATCTGGGCGTGGTCGTCCAACTCGAGCCTGGTCGAGCCGAGGTGGTCGCCGTACTGGAACCGGATGAGACGTTCCGGTGCCTTGTCGTCGCCCGCGCGGTCGAGCGTGCGCGTCTCGACGAGCGCCAGGCGCCCGGTGTCGTCCATCACGTGCAGCGTCTCCCGCGCGAAGGTCGGCGTCCGCTCGCTGGCGGGTCCCTCGCTCCTGCGGAACACCTCGAACCCGCCGAGATAGAGGCGCTCCTCGACCAGGGCCGCTGACTTCTCCCAGACCTTGCGCACGCGCTGGCCGGCGGAGTCGTAGACGTAGTACGCCCTTCCCCCGCCGCCGAGATCCGTCTCGTGCAGTTGGTCCTTGTAATCCCAGCGCATGTTCGGCGCCGGCGAGCCGGCGCCGAGGTGGGGCATCCGCAGCATGTTGCCGTGCGCGTCGTAACCATCGGCGCCGCTGCTGTACGTCTCGGTCGTCGCCCCGATGCGGGTACTGGTCAGGCGGTTGCTCCGCCGCCCGGGTTCGAGCTGGCTCGGCTCGTCGTAGGCGTAGGTCCTCGTCCAGCCGGAAAGGGTCGGATCACTGCTACGGTGCCGCATCGAGAGAATGTTGCCGGCGACGTCGTACGCGTAGCGTTCGCGATAGTTGCCCATGGCCTTGCCGTCGTTGGGGTGCGGCAGGCCGATGCGCCGCGCGTCGTCGAAGGAGTACGGCGTCGGCGCGCCCGCCTGCCCCACGTGCTCGCGCCCGGTGCCCTCGATGAGCCGGTAGATGGCGTCGTACGTGTATTCCGCGCTCGGCTCCACCCGGGTGTTGCGGAAGTACACCGTTTGCTGCGCCTCGTCGCGGATGTGGGTGATGTTGCCCTTCGGGTCGTAGCTGTAGTGCAGGTTCTGCACCTGGCAGCCGGGCCACCCGGCCGGCGGCGGCTGCCGGCAGTCGCCCGGGAAGGCGGCGGCGTCGCGGCTCGTGCGCAGGTGCGTGAGGCGGAAGGTCAGCAGGTCGTAGGTGTACGCCGTCGTGGCGCCGTTGCCGTAGGTGATCCGCAGCCGCTGACCCTTGGCGTCGTAGTCGATGTCCGTCACCGCGTGCAGGTCGGCCGTGGCGGGGTCGAGCAGGTCATCCGGCTCGGCACGCTGGTCGAGCCAGGCATCCACCCGCTCCAGCAGGTTGGCCTCGTTGTACCCGTGCTGAACGACGTTGATTCCCACCCCCGGCGCGTCGCTGTGCGGGGCGATCGACTGGGTCACCCGGTTGAGGGCGTCGTAGCGGGTGTGCGCGGTGTACGTCTGCGATTCCAGCGGCACCTCGCCGGACCAGTCCAGCGGGGTCCGGTACTCCAGCGCCAGCCGGCGGCGGCTGCGCAGCAGGTTGCCCTTCACGTCGTAGCGGTCGCTGGTGACGACGCCCGCCTGGTCGGCGAGTTCTGCCACCTTGCCGCGCAGGTTGTCGTCTTCGGCGTTCGGGCGCGCCTCGCCGTAGACGTTCCGCGCGACGACGCTCTCCGGATCTGCCGCCGCGCGCAGGAAGGATTCCGTCGGCCGCCGCAGCGGGTCGTACGCGATGCGGAGGCGGTAGCCGCGGCTGTCCCAGGCGTAGAGCGACGTGCCCGCAGCGTCGTCGAGCATCCACCGCTCGCCGGCTTCCATGCTCGCCTCGTGGACCAGGTTGCCGAGCAGGTCGTAGGCGCACCGCATCACGACGCGCCCGGCGGGGTCGACGACCTTGCGCTGGTTGCCTTCGATGTCGAGGAAGACTTCCGTCGCGGGGAACTCCTCGACGGGCGGCCCGGTCATGTCGCTGTACCGGGCCCTGTTGTGGGCGACGGTGCGGAAGGTGCGGCCGAGTGAGTCCGCGTGCGCGACGGTGGGCGTCGCAGCATGGACCCCGGCCTTCTCGGCGGCCCGCGTCTCGTTCGCGCGGTCCGCCGCGTCGGGATACCGCGCCGCGAAGGCTGCGGCGTGGGCCGGATCGGTGCGCAGCGCGTGCCAGGTCGGCTGGTGATCGGCGGTCGGCAGGCGCGCGAAGAAGTCGCCCACGTCGGCATCGGTCGAGGGATCGGCGATCAGGACCGTGTCGTTGACGTCCCAGGTCTCCTGCCGCCAGGGGTCGAAGACGACCTTCTCCCAGCTGTGGTCGGGGTGCAGCGTCGCGACCACCCGTTCGACCGGGTCGTAGCAGAGCACCGGGCTGACGCCGATCCGGACGGCGAACTCGTACCGGTGGGTGTCGGTGAAGAACGGCTCGTACTGACGGACGGGCTTGCCCTTGTTGTTGAAGACCGTCCAGCCGCTGCCGACCCAGCGGGGGCTCACGTCGTCCGGGGTCAGGACGGGATGGCCGTCGGGGCCCAGGACGACCGCGCCGTCGCCGTCGCGCCGGGGGGCGGGGCCCGGCTCGGCCTGGATCTTCTTCTGGATCTCCCGGCCGAAGCCGTCGGAGTAGGAGAGGCTGACCTGGATCTTCGACCGCTGATCCGGCTGAAGGTCGCTCAGGTGGGTCTCGCGGGCGATGGTTGCGGCGACGGCGGGAGGTTTCCGGGCCGGATCCGGTTCCCGCCAGTACGCGGCGAGGTCGTAGACCATGCGGGTGGTGGCACCGGCCAGGAGGGCGGCGGCCGTCAGCCCCTTCGGTTCGGCCAGGAACCGGTCGATCGCGGCCTGGGTGAGGTCGGCGGCGAACCCGTCCAGGGAATCACCCTCGACGGCCGCCGGCGCCGGCTTGCCCATGACCGCGGTGCCGACCACCATGCCGAGGGCGTCGAACACGACCGCCGACCGGTTGCGGTTGGCATCCATCACCAGGTCGGGCTGCAGCAGGCGGTAGTTCTGCGCCCGCCGGACGACCGGCTGCGTGGGGTCGGCGTCCCGCTCGCCCGCGGTGACCCGGTTGCCCAGCGGGTCGCACGTCTCCTCGACCATCAGGTCGTACGGGTCGTAGGTCACCAGGGTCTCGGTACCGACGTCGTCGGTGTGGAACGGGTCGCGGAAGCGGTGCGGCAGGAAGAAGTGCTGCCGGGCGTGCGCCAGTTCCTGCGCCGGCGTGTCGCCGGGTTTCGGGGAGTAGAAGGACTGCCCGGACGGCGCCCACCACTGGTCGTCGTTCTCGGTGTGCAGGTAGCGGCCTTCGTCCGCCAGCATCGCGTCCGTGACGCGTCCGGCATAGACCTCCGCGACCAGGCCCGGCGTGAAGGCGTGCCGGCAGGTCCGGAAGGGCAGCGCCAGGGACTGCGCCGCGCCCAGCGGGAGAGGCCCGCCGAGGTCGTCGCGCCGGTAGTACGTGCGCAGGTGCTCGATCAGGCGCTTCTCCAGCCGCCCCGGGGTGGGGTCGCGCTCGTAGTCGAGCGCGACGGCCGCGGACGCCGCCCGGGTGATCTCGTCGAACGTGAAGCGGTGGCGCCCCGGCGCCAGTGTCAGACCGGTCAGCTCGTGTGCTCGCGACTCGCACGGCAGCGGCGTGCGGTGGTCGTCGGCCGTGTCGACGACGTTGGTGACGCTGTGCTCGGTGTACGTGACGAGCGTCCGGGCCTGCTTGGCCTGGTGCTCAGGGGCGAGCGCGGGGTCCGGCCGTCGTCGCCCGTAGCCGATCGCCGCATCCTTGAGGACGTTGCCGAAGTCGTCCACCACGAGCGTCACGGCGTGGGCGACGCGGGGATCGGCGGGGTTGCGCTCGCAGTGGTAGCTGATCGACTCGCGCGCATGTGGGAAGAACACGCCGTGCCGGTTGGCGCCCCGCGGCTGCAGCGTCCGGATCGTGAAGTTCTGCTCCGTGACCGTGTAGGGGTGCTGCGCGTTCTCCGTGCCGTCCAGGCCGTAGACCTCGTGCCGAAGCATGGAGCCCTTGAGTGCGCGGGACGCCTCGCGTGCCTCCCCGGGCGTCAGGTCGGGCGGGAGCACGGTGTCCGGCAACAGTGTCCGGACGAACGCCGCGAGCGCGGCGGCGTAGTGCGGGTCGCTCCGGTCGGGCGCGCCGTGGTACTCGGCCGCGAAGTGCGCGCTGACCCGGTCGACCCCGTCGTGGACCCCGGTGTGGAACCAGGTCCTGGTGAGCACCGGCGGGACGTGGGAGGACGCGTCGACATCGGCGCCGCCGGCTGTCCCGCCGCCGGCAGCCCGGCCGCCGGCCGCGAGCGCTCCGATCTCCTCGGTGTCCCATTTCTCCACCATTCCGAACCCGCGGAACTCGCGCTCGACGCCGTCGAAGAAGCCGTGGTGGTAGGCGAAGCGGGAGACGAAACGGTTGCCGCTGATCCGGTCGTGGGTGACGACCCGGTCGACGACATGCACGGGGAAGGGCAGCCGCGTCACCCACGGACGGCCGTCACGCTGGTCCTTGAGGTAGAAGTAGGTCGAGGGCGCGTACGAGATCTCCGTCTCGGAGCCGAGGTTGTTGACCGACTTGACCAGGAGATGTGGCTTGGTCCCGCCCATCAGGTCGACGTAGCGCAGGGGGCCGGGCGCATTGGCGGGCAGTGGCGACGACCAGACCAGGCACGCCGTGCCGTTGCCGAGCAGGTCGGCCGTCGTCACGGAGGACACGTCGTCGGCGAGCGGGAGCCGATCGAGGCGTCGCGCCTCGCTCAGCCGGTTCCCCGACTGGTTGAAGTAGATCCGCACGCCGTCGCGGTGCAGGTAGATGACGTCGTTCGTGCCGGATCCGTCGACGTCGGCTACCCGGACGCGCCGCTGGTCGAACTGGTCCGGAGCGTCGAACCACGGCGCGTTGCCCATCGTGACCTTGGCGCTGAAGCGCCCGTACCCCAGGTTCGGCCAGTAGCAGACCTCGCCGTTGCGGATGCGCACGAGGTCGGTGAGCCCGTCGCCGGACATGTCGGCCAGGTAGATGGACTGAGTGCCGTCGGCGAGGACGAGTCGGGGGCCGCGTTCCTCGTCGACCGGCTGGCGAACGTGCCGGGCCGGGCCGAAGCCGTCCTCTGCCAGCGACGGGTGCCAGGTGAAGACGTCCTGCTCCGTGATCAGGACGTCGGCGAGGCCGTCGCCGTCGAGGTCGACGAACCTCAGGTTGGGGTCGCGGGTGTCGCGGTTAAGGCGCGACGTGAAGGGGCGGAAGGGCCGCCAGCCGAACTCGCTGTCGTGCTCGTACAGCCCCGGCGCGGGGCCGTCAAGCACCACCACGTCGGGCTGGCCGTCGCCGGCCAGGTCCATGAACTGCGCCCGCCCCGCGGTGGCGCTGACGTTCGGCCTGGCTTCCATGCGTTGCAACGGCGCGAACTCGACCGGCCGGTCGCTGATCGGACTGATGTTGCGCTTGTAGAACCAGACGCCGGCCTGCTCCGTCAGGATCCCGGTGATGCCCTCGCCATGGAGGTCCACCCACTGGTACGTGGACCCGTCGAGTCCTGCCGGCAGGTTCTCCAGCTGTGCGGTGTCGGCGACCTGAACCCGGTCCCGGATCGCCGCCTTGCTGTACTCGAATTCCAGCGGCGGAAGCGACTTCTGCAGGTACGTGGCCTCGTCGGCGCCAGCCGTGGGAATGGCGCGACGCACGTAGCCCGTCTGGGTGACCGCGCGCACGAACGAGGCGAATCGGGTGCTGCCCTGGTGAGCCAGTTCCTCGTCGATCGTCGGGGACCCGTCGGGGTCGAGATCCGCGTACTCGAACTCGGTGGACCGCACCAGGCCGTCGTAACCTGGCTCGCCCGTCGGCAGGTCGGGGATGTGGTGGAACATCAGAACCCGGCGGCAGCGCCGGTACGTCCGCACCTCGAAGCCGGCGCGGTAGGAGGAGAACGGATCGGGACGTACGCCCCACGGACGGCGGGGCGTCGCCGAGGCGGTCACGAACCGGTGCTGGTCGGCCTGCGGCCGGGACGGGTCGGGACGGATGTCCGCCAGGTGCCCCTCGTCGTAGTCGAACACCACCTCGAACAGCCAGGTCGCCGCCGACAGGTCCGGCTGGACGATCCGGGGCACGTGGTTGCCGTACTTGATGCGCTTGATGTAGCGGTTCGCCGTCCGCACCCGGTTGCGCTCGTCGCCCCGGCTGCGGTCGACGCCGTCGGCGTCCTCCTGGGCGTACTCGAAGACCATCGCGTTGCCCTTGTCGTCATAGCTCTCGCAGATGAGCCAGCTGAAGACGCGGCTCGGATGCGCCGGCGACGGGTCCTCGGGGTCGACGATGCGGGAGTTGTCGTCCTTGCCGTACACGCTGGTGACGTTGGCGGGGGTGATCGACCGCCAGTGGATCTCCCCGGTGGCGGTGTTCGTCCACCGCTCGATCCGGGCGAACATGCCTTCGACGCGGGGGCGGTACCGGTGCACCACGAACCCGGGGGCGGCGCTGTCGTCGCGGAAGCGGCTGCCGTCGGCCGCCAGCACCGGCACGAGGTCCTCCGCGCCGGAGAGCACGTAGACATCGGACTCCCGGCCGTCCTGATACCGGGGCAGGCCCTTGTCGGTCTTGCGGGTGACAGCGGGCAGCGACAGGCTCCAGCCGAAGCCGAAGGGGCCGTTGCCGGAGCCCGAGTCGTAGGAGAGGGACAGCTGGGGTCCGAACCCGGAACGCCCGGGGGTGGTGGCGATCGGCACCGACATCGAACCCGTTCCGGTGACGGGATCGGTGCCGAACTTCTCCCCGATACCGCGGATCGCCCCGCCGCCCTTCGGGAGCGTGATGGACGGTGCGGCCGGCTGCTGCCGGTCGTCGTCCGGCGTACTGACCGGCTGCGGCGCGGGCATGCCGCTACTCCCGACCCGTGCGGATGCGGTAGCCGCACACGAGGTAGGCCGCGGTGAGTTCCCGCTGCGGGAAGCGAAGCACCGCGATGGGCCGGTGGTGCCCGCGCCGCGGCACGCGAAGCTCGACGTCGACGACGCCGTGGAACAGACAGGGCAGCTCGCTGGTCGCCAGGCACTCGATGGTCTGCCCCGGACAGTCGCAGTCGTCGTCGTTCCGGTGCTCGCACAGGTGGCGGGTCACGAGCGTGACGGGCAGCGAGCCGCGGCACCCAGGGTCCTCGACCTCGACGTAGAGCCCGAGCCGGGTCACCGCCAGGTCGCAACCTCCGGACAGGAACGGGAAGTGGTCCCGGGTGAGCCGCACCGGCCACGCCCCCGAGGCGTCGCCGCCGGTCAGGGCGTACCAGTCGTCGGGGAAGTCGTGCCGTACGTCGAAGAGCCGGACACCCGCACCCGGTAGGCGCCGGCGCGCCGCGGTCCGGGCGGCCTCGGCCAGCGCCTCACCGCCCTGGCGGGCGGTGTAGTCGACCCGCAGGACCACGTCGGCGAGCGTGTCGAGCGCGAAGCGGTTGTCCTCCTGCGGCAGCTCGATCCGCCACCGCCCGACCGCGCCGCGGTACTCGAACGGCAGGTACCGCTCGTCGCGGAACGACAGCTCGAACAGGCCCGAGTCGTTCTGGCCGGTGGAGGTCGCGATGGCCTCGCCGGCGATGTGGGAGCGCACGGCGCGGGGGTCGTCCGGCGCCAGGGCGTACCCGGCGGGGTCCGCCCACCTGCTGCGGTCCCGCCACCGGGAACAGCTCGGGCAGGCGCCCGTGGCGCAGCGGCAGGTGCGCGGCCGCCCTCCGCCGGCGCACCGGCACGGGCCGACGTCGCCGCAGGCGCAGCCGGAGCGGCACTGCCCGCAGCAGCCTTCCGGGGGTACGGCCAGCCGGGGGTCGAGCCGGATCTGGCTGGACAGCAGCGTGAGCCGGCAGTGCACCCCGGTGTACGGCCCGACCACGGCCGGGACGGTCAGCGTGACGTTCTTGATCCGGCGCAGGTAGTGGCCGGGATAGTCGAGGTCGAACATCCACTCCGGGACGTCGATCTCGCACCGGCCCGTCTGCTGCAGTTGGAGGAACGCGAGCGGGAAGTCGACCCGCAGCGAGAGGTGCTTGGTGAGCTCGTACTCGCGGCAGTTCTCCTCCAGGTACGCCGCCTCCATCTGCCGCAGGGCGACCAGCAGGCGTTCGCCGGCGAGTAGCCCCCGCTCGCCGCCGTCCCACGACTCCGCGGGCAGGAAGGTGTGGCGGCTGGTGGCGCGCTCGACGGTGAAGGCGCGTTGCGCCCGCAGGGCCGCCTGCACGGTGAGGTCGTACAGCCGGCGGTGCAGTCCGGCCGTCTCGCGCTGCAGGTGGAGGTACAGCTGCGCGTTGGTGAACTTGTCGCGCAGGAAGTCCTGCACGTCCGCGGCCTGCTCGGCCTGCTGCTGCTGGACGTTGATGTCTCGCAGGGCGGCGTCGCGCCGCCGCTCCGCGCCGAGGATCTGCCGCTCAACCTGCTCCAGCTCGATGGAGATGACCTGCACCTGCTGCCGCCACTCGTCCTCGCGACGCTCCCAGCCGCCCTCGGTCAGGCTGAGACCTCCGGTGATGTTGGCGATGTCGGCGAGCCCGTTCATGATCCGTGCGGCCGTGCTGAACCCCGCGGCCAGCTTGTTCCCGAGCGGGAACTGCTGGAACTGCAGGGGTGTGCCCGCGATGCCGGCGACGCCGAGCCAGAAGTCCGGCGTCATCCCGATGCCCTGCGCGATCCCCTCGGACACGTTCGCGCCCACCTTGGACGCCGTGGCGACGCCGTTGAGCGACTCGTACCCGGTCTCGCCCGCGTTGTGCCCCCGGCGCAGCAGGTCCTGGTAGTACCCGAGCCGGGCCAGCGCACCCTGCTTCGTCTTGTACAGGGCCTGCACCTGCCAGTCGGCGTCACGCCACTGGAGCTGGCGCGTGCGCACCCCCAGGTCGAGCAGCTGCCGCTCGTGCCCGGCGCGCAGTGCCGCAAGCAGCTCCCCGTCGCCCTTCTCGAAGGCGGACAGCAGGGCCGCGCCGAACCCGCGCAGCTCGTTCGCCAGGTCCATCGCCTTCTGCACCAGGAACGTGAAGCGGTACGGGCC
Source organism: Micromonospora zhanjiangensis (assembly GCF_042650605.1). Taxonomy (NCBI): domain Bacteria; kingdom Bacillati; phylum Actinomycetota; class Actinomycetes; order Micromonosporales; family Micromonosporaceae; genus Micromonospora; species Micromonospora zhanjiangensis. The sequence continues at coordinate 57,260 of NZ_JBHSBN010000030.1, forward strand.
CGCCAGGCACGTGCAGCCCTCGGCCGGGCCGCACAGGTCGCAGCCCTGCCCGCCGACCGCCGCAGGCTCACCGAGCAGGCTGGTGAGCGAGCCGGGCCGGTCCGGGGCCGTCCAGAAAGCCGGGCCGGGACGGCGCGACCGCTCGCGCAGCCGCTGCCCGTCCAGGCGCTGCCGGACCAGGCCGACGCGCTCCTCGTGCCGCTCGTAGAGGGCGAGCAGGCGAGGGTTGAGCGCGGCGGGGGCGGGCTGGAAGCCGGTCACGGTCATGCCCTCCCCGTCCCCGTCGGGGGGCTCCGCCGCTGCGGGCAGGACCCGACGCGGCGGCTCGCCCAGCACCCGGCCGGCGACGTCGAGCAGGGCACGGGCGCGCAGCGCGTGCTCCGGGCTCCCGCTGCACAGCAGGCCGTCGGCGGCGTCCAGCAGGGTCTCCAGGTAGGCCAGCAGCACGGCGCGGCGGCGCGCGGTGTCCTCGTCGACCGGGTTCGGCGGCGGGCAGCCGCCCCACGCGTCGTCCTGCTCCAGCGGGTGGCCGACGAGGTCGTACCAGGCGAGCGCGGCATCGTGCCGGCAGTGCGCCCGGAGCGCTCCGGCGACCGTCATCGCGACGGCGAACCGGGACAGCGGGATCAGCGCCGCGCCGGGCGACACGAAGGAGAGGTACGGGTAGCCGTCCAGCCCGCCGGGGAACGTCGGGGCGGGCCCGGCGGGCGGCTCGACCAGCGGCAGGACGACGGCCGCGTCGGGAACGAGGTCGTAGCGGAAGCCCGGGGCGGTCGGATCCTGGTACCCGACGGGCGGCACCGCACCGGCCACCGAGAACCGCAGCGAATCCCCGCTGCGCCCGTGGAAGACCAGCCCGGGTGCCGCACCGGGCGTGATCTCCACCCCGTCCGTGCTGCGCCGGGGGGCCTCGAACTGCCCGGCATTCACCCGGCACCACCACAGGTGCACCTCGCCGCGGGGCTGCCACTGCAGCAGCGCCGGCAGCTTCTGCGGCCGGTGCCAGTCCGAGGTCTGGTCCGCCGGGTTCTGCAGGGTCGACACGACGACGCCGGCCTCGGCGTCCTGCGGTGCGTCCGCCTCCTCGAAGAGCGCGGAGCCGGCGAGCCAGAAGTAGTACTCGTCGACGCGCGCCGGGTGCTCACCGGGACAGGCGTCGCAGCAGGGCACGTCGGCGCCAGGGGCATGCAGGTGCGCGGAGGCCGGGGGCAGGCCGGCGGCGGCGACCCGCACGAAGGGGGCACCGAGGCCGATCGCGGCGTCGAGCCAGAGCGGCAGTTGGGCTGGCTGCCTCCCGTCCTCCTCGCCGGCCACGGCGGTCAGGGCGCGGCCGCTGACCCGCTCGACCGCGGTGCGGACCGGGTCCGGGTCCGGCACCTGCGCGCTGACCTCGCGCCGCGCCCGCTTCGCGGCCGCGGGCGCGCGGCGCCGTGAGCCGCCGGGCGCCGCCGGGGCGCCGCCGGCGGGCCGATCCGCGATCCCGACAGGACCGCCGTCATCCCCGTCCCCGTCCCCGTCCCCGTCCCCGTCTCCGTCCCCGTCTCCGTCTCCGTCTCCGTCTCCGTCGGGCGGCGGCGTCGGTGGCCCCTCGACGGGCGACAACCAGGACGGTTGCGGACCGTGTTCGGGGCTGCCGAGCAGCCCGAGCCCTTCCGGCGGCGGCTGGACCAGCCACTCCTCGTTGGGCTCGGCGTCCTGCAACAGCCGCAGGCCGGGGTGTCGCGGCGGGCGGGGGCCGGGCCACCAGGTGAGGCCGCCGGGTACCGGCACGGTCAGCACGTCTTCCCGCAGCCGCTGCTCGAGCAGCGTGAATGCCTCGTGGCGCTGCGCCTGGCGCAGCTCATCCCACTCGATCCAGTTTTCCCGGTACAGCGCCCGGCGGGCCGCGGCCTGCCACTGCCGGAACGTGGCCAGCCGGCACTCCCACAGCTCGAGGAGTGCGGTGCCGACCGGCAGCGCCGGCTCGAGCCCCAGCACGGCGCGCTGCACGAACGCCTGCGCGGCGCTGACGGCATCCTCCACTCTGGTGACGCGGCGGCAGACGCCGGTCGCGACGTCCTGCAGCAGCAGGTCCGACAGGTCGGTGACCGTCCGCGCGTACGTGACGCCGTCGGGCAGTCGTACCCGGTCCGCGGCGCAGAGGTAGGCGACGAGCGCGTCACGGGCGCGCAGGCGCAGGCCGTCGTTCAGCCGTTCGAGGTCGGCGTACCGGCGGGGTTCTCCGTGTTCCAGGTACGCGGCCTGGACGAACGCCGTGAGGTTTGCCAGTCCGGTCACACCGTCCCCGTCGGCGGCCGCCGGATCGTCGGAGGCCCACAGGTCGGGTCGGACCGTGGTGACGTCCGCCGGCACCAGGTGCTGCTCGATCCGGTGCAGCCAGGTCGCCCCGCGCCAGGCACGGACGGCCCAGCGCTCGTCCTCGAGATCGGTGGGGCCGAACCGGTACGGCGCCGACCCCGGCGGCGGCACGAAGTAGGTCGCGACGATCGGCGCGTACCGCAGGTCGATGCCGAGGTGTCGCAGGAGTTGGGCGGGGTCGTCGGGTTGCTGCTCGCTCACCTCGTCGAACAGCACCCAGGCTGGCCGTTCGCGCGCCCGCCTGGTCTGCCGGCGCAGGTCGGTGTAGTCGACCAGGCGCTCCCACGTGTCGAAGAGCGCGGCCCGGCGCGGGGCGCCGGGGTCGCTGCGCTGGTCCGGGACCGCCGGGTAGGGCGGCACCGGTTGGGCCAGGAGCGCGGCCGGCGGGTAGGGATCGCTGACGGGCAGCAGGTTCAGGTCGAACCAGGCCCGGTGTACGCCGAACGCCGCCGCCCCGGTCCGCGGGTAGGCCGTACCGGCGAACGTCTCCGCGTGCTCGAGCAGGTACCCCAGCTCGGACTGCCGTTGCGCGCGTAGCGGGTCCGCAGACAGCCCCGCACGGTGCGCGATCAACACGCCCTTGAAGGCCCGCTGGTAGGTGCGCCGGATGTCCCGCAGGCTGCTCGTGTACAGCTTCTCGAGCCAGCCGGCCGCCTGCTCCCCGTCGACGACCGCACCGGGCGGGAGCACCTTTCCCTCTCCCTCGGGCGGCTGCCGGACGACGCCGACGCCGAGCGTGGCGTCGTGGCTCGCGACGAAGAGCCGCTCGAAGGGCAGGACCTGAGGCTTGCCCTCCGTGTCGGGGCCCTCGTACCCGAACCAGAACCCGGTCCGCGTCGGCCGCGCGTCCTGTTGCCGCTGGAATCGCGGGCGTCGCTCCTCCGCGTCGAGGACCAAGTCGTACGCGCCCCGCCGCAGGGCCAGCGCCCCGGACCGGTGCCCGGGCGCGTCCTCGCCGGGCATCCCGTGGTTGAGCACGGTCCACGTCCGCTGGCCGCGGCGCAGCACGAGCCGCCAGGCCCGCCCCTCGCAGCGCTCGTGCTCGTGCCCGTCGTGCTCGTGCCCGTCGTGCTCGTGCCCCTCGTGGCGGTCGACGTCGCGGCCGAGGAAGCGGTACCGGCCGCCGCGCTCGACGATGAGCACCCCGTGCCAGCGCACCGCGAACGGCTGGGCCCCGCCGAGCGGCTCGCCGCCGGCATCGAGCAGCGCCAGCCCGTTCCGCAGCGCGACGTAGCGGCTCTGCTGCGGCGTGAGCTGCAGGTCCAGGGCCGGGATCACCGTGGGCACCGGCGCGTTGCCGGCGTCCCGGGCGCCGCCGAACGCGGTCAGGGGGCCACGAACCTCGCGCCACCACAGTCCGACGGGTCCGGTGGGCGCGGCCTCCTCGTCCTCCCCCTCCGCGTCGTCGTCCTCGTCACGGTGGTGGTGGTGGCGGTCGTCGTCTCCGTCGTCGGCAGGCGGCGCGCCGATCTCGCCGACCAGGCCGGTGCCGAGCAGGCCGAGTAGCGCCGCGAAGGCGCCGCCGCTCGGCCACGGCCCCCAGGTGACCTCCGGAGGCGCGCCCGCGTCGTCCTCCCAGGGAGCCAGGCCGACATTCTCGTCCGCCCACAGGCTGCGCAGCACCCGCCAGGCCACGCGGGTCGCCTCCTCGACGCCGTCGCTGTCGCCGCCGGTGGCGGTCAGCACGTGTCGACCCAGGTGCTCGGCGAGCAGCGCGCATCGGCGGTGGAACAGCGCAAAGGCCGCCCGGAAGAACCCGAACCGCTCGTCCCCGTCGCCGCACCGCACGAGATGCTCGAAGGCCCCCACAGGGTTCTCGAAGAGTGCGGCGAACGGGGCGAGCGCCGCGCGGGGTGCGAAGTACAGGTCGCGGACGGCGCGGCGCTCGGCGGCGCGCAGCGGCCGCAGGTGCAGCAGGGCGTCGAGCAGCGGCCCGTCGCGCAGCGGCAGCTCGATCGACAGCTCCTCGGCGGCCGCGTCGTACCACAGTGGCGTGTCGGCCCACATGAGCGGCGAGGTGTCGGCCGCGGCGAGCGGCACCGCGTAGCGCCGCGCGGACGGCGGGACGCCGACGCCGATCCGCTCGGGGAACAGGTGCCGCCCGAGCTCCTCGAGCGGATCCGGGCCGGCCGCCGGGGCGACGTACCCGAATTCCTGCCGGAGCGAGGCGCTGATCCGCGGCCACGACCACGCCCGGATGTGGTCCTCGTCGACGTGCACGGCCCGCAGCGCTGCCCGCAGGGCCCAGAGGGAGAACCCGTCCTCACCGTCCTGCCCCGGCTCGGTGTCACCCAGCGCGAGCGGGTCGCCGATCGCCTCGGACTCGTCCTGCAGGGGGAACGGGTCGTCGCCCGCGAGGTGCGGCTGCGCGGTGTAGAGGAAGAGCAGCTCGCCCACCGTGAACCGGGAGCGGTACACCTTCAGCAGGACCTCGGCGAACCGCAGGGTGTGCGTCGGGCGGGCCCACCAGGTGTCCGAGGGCGTGGCGGGGTCGAACCCGCAGAGGGCGGACAGGGACGTCAGGTTGTCGGCGAGCACCTTGGCCAGCTCGGGGCTGCGGCGCAGCTCCGGCTCGGAGCGTTCGGCCGTGTCCTCGACGCCGTCGAGCAGCATCCGGACCGCACGTCCCCAGCCCGGTCCCGCGCTACCGGCGCCGGTCCACAGCGCGAGCAGCGGCACCCGGTCGACCGGCCCAGCGGCGGGCGGCAGGTCGCAGGGATCGGCGAGCAGCGGCAGGCCGAGGTCCTCGCAGAGCATGAGCAGCGCCGCGACGTCGCGCAGGAACTCGGGATCGACGCCGACCGGGCCGCCCGGGGTGAACACGTGCAGCACGCTGTCGAGATCGGCCAGCGTGGCGAAGCTGAGGCCGCCCCCGCAGCGGCGACGCAGGAACCGCCACAGCCGGACGGCGAGGGCCAGCCGCACGAGCCCGTCACGGGGGGACTCTTGGTCGGCCTCCTCGGGGAACGCCACCCGCCAGTCGCCGGGACAGCAGGGCTCGCACTCCGGCAGCGGCCGCGGATCGTCCGTCCGGTCGCGAGTCTCCACCGGCAGGATGCCGAACCGGATCAGGCCGGAGGCCTGCAGGTCGACCAGGTCGCAGTAGGCCAGGCCGGTGCGGGCGAGCAGCTCGGACAGGCGCACGGCGATGGTTACCCAGGGGCGGTCGTCGACGACGGCCGACGGGAAGCCGTACAGCTGCCACGCCGCGGTCTCCCCCTCGCCCGGGTCGTCACTCGGCGGGGTGGCGAACAGCGCGGCGAACTCGTGCGCGCCGATGCACAGGTACTCCAGGGCCAGTTCGAACCGCACGGGGTAGCGCCACAGGTGCCGGCCGAACCCGGCAGGCTCGGCCACAGGGTCGAGCACGAACTCGGTGATGTCCCGGCGGAACCGGCGCATCACCTCGTACCGGCTGCCACCCATGGCCTCCAGGTAGCTGCGATCGACGTCGAGCGGCTGGTCGTACGGCAGCTGCGGGGCGCCGAGGTCGACGGCGAGCGCTTGGTAGGCCTGCGCGGACGTCGGCGGTACGCCGACCGCGGCGGGCGAGGAGTGCTCGGGCAGCGCGGCGAACAGCGTGGTCGGGTCGTGCCGGTACCCTTCGCTGGCCCGGTGGTCTGCGGCCCCGCCGCACGAGGCCTCCGCGGCGGGGTCGGCGTCCGGGCCGGCAGGTGCGAGGACGTGCCCGGCGAGCGAGGCGGCCGCGGTGTCCAGGACCGCGCCCCCCTGCGCCGGCCCACCTGCGGCGACGGTGGCGGCCAACTCCTCCAGGCTCTCGTTCACCAGGTCGATCACGGGGATCGGGGTCCACACGTTCGCGCCGGTGACCTGCAGCGAGCCGAGCGACCCGCGGCGCGGCGCGAGCAACTCCCCGAGGCTGCCCTCGGTGGCGTCGTCCGACGGCTCCGCGCAACTGCTGGCCGGGGTCACGCGGAGCAGGTCGTACAGGTAGGCAACCGGTCCGAACGGCGACAGGTGCTCCGGCGGCACGCAGTCGACGAGCGTGCCGTCGGGGTTCACCGGCCGGAACGGTCCGGGCTGCGGCGGCGCGACCCAGGTGGACGCCGTCTGGATCTGCGCCGCGTACGGGTGGGCGACCGTGCCGTCGAGGGCGGCCCGGAAGTCGTCGGGGCTGAGCGCCTGGACGGCCTCCTCGGTGGTGAACCCGCGCGCGTAGAGCGCCTCCATCAGCGAGAACCGCAGCTCCGCAAGACCTGCGCCGGGGGCGAAGGCGGTGAGGCGGAAGAGCGCGTCGAGGACGTCGAGGGCCTGCGCGAGCCACGCCTGCGCGTCGGGGTCCCCGGGGAAGACGTCGAGCACGCCGGCGGACGACGCCGTGGCGTCCCGCGCGGTGCCCACAGTCCAGGTGCCACCGCCGTGCGCGGCGTACGCCGCCGCGAAGCGCAACAGCACGTCCCCACCCGCCGTGGGGAACAGCGGGGGTGCACCGGCGGCGGCGACGGGCGGCGGCGCCGGCGTGAAGGGCACCGAGAAGAACGTCCGCAGGTGACGCAGGAAAGCCTCGACCCGGTCGCTCGGCGTGCTCGCGGGGCCGACCTGGGTGAACGGCGGCAGGAGGTCGAGGCGCGGCGCGCCGCCCGGCGGCAGCAGGACAGCACGCCAGGACGCGTCGGTCACCGCGAGGAGGTCCGCGGCGGTTGCCACCAGGAGCGGCGGCGCCTGGATCGCGGCGATCAGCGGGTCGAAGTCGTCCGTGACGACGTGCAGCAGCAGGTCGAGGTACCCGGCACCGCCGAACTGTCCCTGCCAGAAATCGGTGTCGATCGAACCCGTCGGCCCCGCGTGCGTGAGCCACGCGGTGACGAGGGCGGCGGAGGGACCGGCGAGCGGCACCTTGGGCGCTCCGGACGGCGCCTGTCCGAGCGCCCGCAGGCGACGCGCGGCCTGCGCGGCGTCGATCGCGGTGGCCGGAACCCCGGTCGCCGCGACCGGGGACGCCGTCGCTCCCAGCAGCCCGGTGTCCTGCGCGGCCTGGATCGCGGTGAGAAGCTTCGCCTCCGCGTCCGCCCGGGCCATGGCGAACCGCTGCCCGGCATCCACCTGGAAGGGCATCTGGGCGCCCAGCGCGTAGAAGTAGGCGGCCGGAACCACGAACTGCGGGTTCAGCACGGTGCCCTCGGGCGCACCGGTGAGCAGGACGGCGGTGTGCGTGAGCGTGCTGCCGTCGGACGCCTGCGGCGGCAGGGGGAACGGCAGCAGCGCCTCCCGGGCGCCGTCGAGCTGCTGCCCCGCGGGGCCGGCGCCAGTGAGGTTCTCGCCGGCGCTGAGTCGCTCGCAGAGCATGGCGGCGGAGGCGGAGAACACGAACCCGGCGAGGGCGAGCGCCTGGGCGTCGTGGGTTGCGTAGTAGCCGTCGAGCTCGGCCTCGAACCGGCGGCGGTCGTTTTCGGCGTCGTCCGCCTTCACGTTCGGGTCGTCGGGGGGGCGAGGTGTACATCTGGGCCAGCGGGCGCGGCTCCTCGGGCGGGGGGTAGATCTGCCGGTCCCAGACCAGTTCCCGAGCGACCTGCAGGGACTGGGCCGCGGAGAGCTGGCCGCGGTGCCCGAGCGGGGTGCCGTCGGCCGGGTCGTCGACGAGGACGGCGTCGATGGCGACGACGAGGGTGTCGAATGCCGGCGGCGTCCCGTCGGGTGACAGCTCGAGGTGCGCGCCGACGCCGAGGTGCCGCGGGGGGATGGTCGCGTACGCGCTCGGGCGCATGGCCAGCACGTCGTTCTCGTCTGTCGGCAGGCTGCCCACGGTCGTGACGACCGCGTTGACGTCGAGCCGGCGGTCGGCGATCGGGCCACCCCGGTCGAGGACGAGGCGCAGGTCGAAGGATGTCGGCGTCGGATACTCGGGGTGCCCCGCTGGCGGCTCCGCGACGATGGCCACGGTGGCGGCGGCCTGGGGCAGCCGGATGATGGCCGGCGGGTTGACCGGGTCGGGTACGTCGACGTAGTGCTGCACGATCACGCCGTCGTTCGTCAGGTCGATGGTGTCGTCGCCCGGTGCCGACGACGTGAAGACGGTCGCGGCGCTGCCGAGCTGCACCCCGTTCGTCGAGTCACCGAACGTCAGGTCGAAGGCGGTTACGGTGAGTCCGGCGAGCGCGTCGGTGAACGCGGCGCCGGACATGGGCTTACTGGGTCGCACCCGAACGATGACCAGCGTCGACATGGCGATCGCTTCCTCCGACCGATTACTTCACGAGGTGGAACGACGTGCGGGGCCTGGCCATCGCGGCCAGGAAATGCGGGCGGGCCGGCCGCGTTGGCGCACCGGGATGCGCCGCGTCAGATCCTGGCCCCCGGGGGCCAGGTGTAGCGCCCGTGGATGGTGCCGATGACGTGCCTGCCCGCGTCAACCGAGCCGCCGGAAGAGTTCCACCACCGCCGTGTCTACGGCGGCGGCCTGCTGGGCGACGGCCGCCTCGTCGTCCGCGGAGACGTGGCACCGCCGGCCAGGTCCACATCGCACTTGGTGCAAGGCATCCTCAACACCTCCTCGGTCGAGCGGCCAGCGATGGGGAAAGTCTGGAAGCGGGCTTCCGCTGCAGCAATCAACCTGTCGGAGATCTGGCAACGTCGGCGACTCGACAGGGGCACACACCGGGCACCGGGGACATGCCCGTCGGCGTACTCCGACGGCTCCCGGACGTCGATGACCGGCGCAACCCCACCGCGCCGGCCGATCCACCCTGCCCACCAAGATCAACCGGAGTCACATGGAAACTCGGGGTGTGCTCCTGGGCTGGGAGAACGGCGGTTCGGGTGACGTGGGTGAACGTGGGCCACTCCCTGCCACCCCAGGTGAACCCCCGGGTCGTTAGACTGGGCCCTCGCGCCCTCGTAGCTCAGGGGATAGAGCATCGGTTTCCTAACCCGAGGCTCTCCTCGTTGCCGCAGGCCGAATACCTGCGGCTTTGCTATTTCTGTCCACCGTGTGCTGGTCGCACCGGCGTGCTGCTGTGGTCGCTTGCTGGAGGTCGGTCGTGTGCGCTGGCCTCGGTTCAGGGAGTTGGGCGGGGGGCCGAGAGGTTGACGCCTTCCTCGTTCAGTTGTGCCTGAAGGTGGTTGTTCCCGCCCTTGGCCGTCCAGATGCCACCGATCCTGGCAACCTCATCGCGCATACGGTGAAGGAATGTGTTGAGACGTGGGCCGTTGATCGCGGCGAGCCCCCGGTTGTCGAGAATCTCGTCCATGAGGCCAGACTCTGACTCGTGCGAGAAGCTACTTGTCCAGGGGAACCAGATGTCGGTAGATATAGAGAATATCGTGCCGACATGGTTCGGGAAGTCGGTGTCGTCCAGTTCGGAGATGAAGTATTCGATGCTGAACGGTGAATATGGATACGATCTGATCAGGCCGAGAGGGTATGCGAATTCATGCATATTGTCGACCCACGCGTCGGCGGGCTCGCCTTCCTGGTCGGCGTACGTCAGCCGGGTCTTGGAGCCTCGGTCAGGGAAGGCCTCGAGGTAATTGAGTGCGAATCCGGCCGGACGCCACTCGTCCTCGCTGTGGGGCACGCTTTCCGGATGGTCGCGGAGAAAGTCCACGAGGTAGCCGTCGCGCTCCCGTAAGTAGCCGATCCGATCAAGCTTGTAAATCCGAAGCATGTCGGTGTCGTCGGCTGCGGTGAGTACCGCGTCTTGCCACGGCAGAAGGACGCCGGGCCCGAGCTCGAAGGGGAAAATCGCCTCCCACCAGCACACCTCCTCACTGTCGTAGCTGCTCCACGCGTTAACAAGCCTGCCCGAGCTCACCGAATCCCCTCTCAGAGAGTTGGGCGAGGGGCTGAGAGGTCGATGCCTTTCTCATTCAGTTGGGCCTGAAGTTGCTTGAGCCCACCGCGGGCCGTCCAACTGCCACCGATCCGGGCGGTCTCGTCATGCATCTGGTGAAGAAACGTGTTGAGGCGGGGGCCGTTGATCGCGGCGAGCCCTCGGTTGTCGAGGACCTCGTCCATGAGGCCGGACTCGTGCGAGAAGCCACTCGTCCAAGGGAACCAGATGTCGGTGGAGACCGAGAATATCGTGCCGACATGGCTCGGGAAGTCCGGATCGTACGAATCGGATATGACGTAATCAATGCTGAACGGCGGATTTGGAAATGATCTGGCGAGGCCGAGAGGGTATGCGAATTCATGCATGTTGTCGACCCACGCGTCGGCGGGCTCACCTTTACGGTCGGCGTACGTCAGCCGCGTCTTGGAGCCTCGATCAGGGAAGGTCTCGATGTAATTGAGTGCGAATCCGGCCGGGCGCCACTCGTCCCCACTTTCGGGTACGCTTTCCGGATGGTTGTGGAGAAAGTCCACCAGGCGTCCGTCGACTTCCCGTGAATAGTCAATACGATCGATCTTTTCAATCCGAAGAATGTCGGTGTCGTTGGCCGTGGCGAGTACCACATCTTGCCATGATGAAAGGAAGTCCGGCCCGAGCTCGAAGGGAAAGATTGCCTCCCACCAGCACACCTCCTCACTGTCGTAGCTGCTCCACGCGTTAACAAGCCTGCCCGATCTCACTGAACCTCCCTTTCGTCCAGGTTGAGGCGCCATGGGCGTTGACAATTATTAACTGATCTAGCCGGGCTATGCCGTTCTCGTCGCAGAGGCTAAAGTCACTGCTCGATTGCCGGAGATACCGAGTCAACTGATCCTTTGTAAATTGGTGTCGGCGTCCACTTGCTGGCTCAAGGTAGATCAATGCTATCTTGCTGTACCCGGGGGGTGCCTGCTGGCGGATCCCCGAGCTGACATCGACGCCTCGTAGACCATTGAGTTGGTTGATAGCGATCTTGATCGCGTGGATCAATCTTTCACTGCTGACAGACTTGAGTTGAAACGCGCTTTTATTGACGGTGTCCAAGACGTCTGCGCCGTCGAGTTCTCCGGTGACGGGATTCCGGATGGCGCCATCTAGTACCACTCGTGCCCTCGGGTCTTGACGTAGGATTTCGGCGGCTTGTTCGACTTCGCGGCGGAAGCCGATCTTGTCGGCTACAGGATCTGGACTTCCCGGCAGGGTATCTTGGACGACGTTCTTCAACTTGGTGGTGAGATCCTCTGGATTTTCGAGGCGCCCGGATTCGGCGATGGTTTTCAGTTCGGGGAGCATGCCGGCTCTTATGGCTGTGTCCATTGCTGTGACGGCGTTGGGTCCGGTGGTGGTGTCGCCAGCCCCGACGTGGCTGGTCATCTGGTCGAGCAGTTTGAGCACGGAGGGCATGTAGCCCGGGTCGATCTGGACGAGGGTGTTGGGGTTGACTCCTCGGGTGGCCAGTCGGTTCGGTAGGGCTGGGTCGTGTCCGAATGACGGGTTGAAGAGCCAGGTGGTGTAGGTGATCGTGATCTGGGTGTTCTTGCCTCTGATGATCGGGGCTGGGTTCGGGAAGGTCATGGGTGGGGTGGTGAAGGTGCCGCCGACGGGAAGGTTGACGGGGAAGGTGACCAGTGGCATTCCGGGTGTGACCGACGCGTAGAGCACGCCGCTTCCGGCTGCGGTGCCGGTGTTGGTGACGGTGACCGTCCATGTGCACATCGGGGTGTTGCAGTCCTGCGCGGTCGACACCAGGTCGAATGTGGCATAGCCAGGCTTGACGTTCCGTTGGGCGGCCGGACCGGGTGCCGATGGAGCGGAGACCGCTCCGGACGGGACGGCAGGGCTGGCCTCGGGTAGTACCTTCGCCACCGCCGCCTGGGTGCCGGTGGCGGCGTCCGATCCGGTGGGCTCGGGTGTGATGGCGACGTATGGCGGGATGGCGATGGGGTCGTAGCGTGCCGGTGCGACCACGGTGGAACGGCCCGATGTGTCCGGCCCCGTGCGGTGCGCTGGTGTGACGCCGGCGGACCGGTTGTCGTCGTTGTCGTGGTAGGCGGCTGGTTGGGTCACCAGGTTCGGGTCGAGTGGTCCGCCGAGCCAGCGCAGTTTCCGGTCGCCGCCGGTGTCGAACAGCGCGGTCCAGTCGCCGGAGACGACGGTACGGACCTTGTCGTCGTCTTCAGTGGTCTCGTCGTTGCGGCGTGCCGCGGTGGCCAGCGACTCCACCCGCTTCGCCAGGGCGGTCGGGTTGAGGACGGCGGCGATGTCGAACGGGAAGGCGACTCCGGGTTCGGGGCGTACCCATTGGCCGGTGATGGCGCGGACCTGTTTGGGTGAGCGGCGAGCCCACCAGTCGGCGTCGCCGCGCACGGCCGACGTCCCGGCGCCGACGACGAGGTCGGCACGGCCGCCCAGTGGGTCGGTGACGGTGCCGCTGGCCAGGTTGTCGCCGGTGACGGTGAACTGACCGTTGATGGTGTGTCCGCCGGCGTCCCGGTAGGTCACGCCGACCTGGACCGCCGGAGCCGAGCGGATCCGATCGGCGGCCCCACGCAACGCCGACGCCGGGGAGTCGGACACATACCTGACCACGAACACCACTGCCGCGATCCCGAGCAACAGAACCAGGGCTCCCGCGATCCCACCGAACAACCACCACCGGCGAGACCCTCCCGTCCGTGCCGCGGGTCCCGGTGGTGGACTCGCCGGCGGTGATGGTGGCCAGGTCTGCGGCCGGTGAGGATCGACGAGTGGCATGCCTGCGTCCGGGGGCGGCTGATGGTATGGACGGCCAGGCTGCGGTGCCGACCACGGCGAGGCTCCTGCCGGAGAATCAGACGAAGTACCACCAAGCCGGCGCGCCTGCGATGCAGGGAAATCGTGTGGCGACCCGGGCATCGGGTTGCCTGACTGCGGCCAAGGTGGTGGCACAGGGCCTGGCTGGGACTGCGCCCCAGCAGGCGGCTCGTACTCCGACACTGAGAGCCCCTCATCCGCTCAAGTGATCGTCGATGCGTTCAACCGAGCCGACGTTACCTGGAGCGACCAAATGGTTGCACTCTTGCCGGTGGGGTGGTCCACCAGACCGAACCGAAGCCAATCAGCTGAGACGCTCGGATGCCGCCGCCGTCGATGCGCGTACGCCGGACGCCGTGACCGCCTAGCGACGACTGTCGTTACCGCTTACTTCCGCTTGCGGACGGGCACCAAAGCGCAGCGTGATCACGTACGCCAGACACTGGCCGGTTTCGGAGCGACACCCGCAGCCATCGCCGCCGAGCTGCAGCGCCGCTTCGGGCTGCGCCCTCGGGATGCCTTTCGCCAGGCCCATGGTTGGACCCAGGACGCGGTAGCCGAGAGATTGAACGGCATGGGAAACGGTTCGGCGACGTTCACCGGGGTGCGGATCAGCGACTACGAGCGGTGGCCGTTCGGCGGCCGTCGGCCCACCTTGGCCGCCTTGAACGCACTGGCGCAGGTCTTCGGCACCGAACCGAGCAGTCTGGTCGACCTCGACGACCTGACCGCAATGCCGGAAGCAGACCGAGCGGCACTGAGCGGCAGGGCCGCCGCCATGATGCCTGCACCACCGGTCGCATCCTCAGCACCGCCTGGCGCGATGGCTGAGCCTCTGCGGTGGGACCTCGGCGCTCTGCAGGACGAGACGGAACTGGTGATAGCGGTGGCAGAACGCACGGCGGGCTTCGGCACATGGGCGCAAGCCTCAAATGTCGGGCCCTTCACGCTCGACGATGTCGCCTCCTCCACCCGCAGGATCGCCGTCGACTACCTGACTGAGCCGCCCGTCGTCGTCTACGCGCGGGCCGGGCTTCTGGCCGACCGCGTATTCCGCCTTCTGCAGACCGGGCGTCAGAACCCTGATCAGTCTCGGGAGCTCTACACCTGGGCGGGCTACCTCTGCACATTGCTCGCCTGGATGGCCGGCGATCTCGGACACCCGGCCGCAGCCGAGTCCCAGGCACGCATCGCCTGGATGTGCGCCGAGACCGTCCGTGACAACACCCTGCGCGCCTGGGTCCTCTCCACGATCAGCAAGACCCACCTATGGGAGCGACGGTTCGAAGACGCGGCCAATGCCGCCGTGCGCGGCTACGGCCATGCCGCCGAGGGCAGCGCGGCGGTCATGCTGGCGTGCCAGGAAGCGGACGCGTGGGCGGAAATCGGCGCCGTCGAGCCTGCACGGGCAGCACTGCAACGGGCCGAGGAGGCCCGCCAACAGGCCAGCCGCGACCAGGTGGGTGGCCTCCTCGCCTGCGGCACGGTGCGCCAACACAACTACGCTGGTTCAGTACTGCTCCGCATCGGCGAGGCCGCCAACGCCATCGAGCATGCCGAGCATGCACTCACGGAAGCCGCCGCGGCCCCCTCGGTCGCCTACGGCACGCTCGCCCAGATCCGCATCTGGGCCGCCGCAGCACATCTCAAAGCCGGCAGCCTCGACGGTGCGGTCTCGGTCCTGTCACCGGTGCTCGCTCTACCACCCGAACAGCGGCTCGACCCGTTGGTGCACCGCCTGCGCGGCGTCGGGCGCAACATCGCCGGCAACCCGTCACTCCGCGCGAGCATCGAGGCCCGCAATGTCCAAGCAGCCATCACCGAGTTCTGCGCCACCGGCGCTGCCCGGCAACTTCCCTGAAACCTGGAGAACCCATGGCAGTCCCGCACGCCACCGAAATCCGTAACCACTGGTACTGGCGACCGGGTTGGGGCATCGGCTCCCGCTTCTACACCTGGCACATCACCTTCGACGGGCAACCCGAGGTCGAGAAGCTCGCTGACCAGTACCGGTCCCTCCTGTCCTCGCAGCCTAGCCTCGACGTCATCCCGAACCGATGGCTTCACCTCACCATGCAAGGCATCGGCTTCGTCCAAGACGTCGCCACCGACCACGTCGACGCTATCGTGGCAGCCGCCATAGACCGGTGCTCGCACCTGTCACCTTTCAAGCTCACCATCGGCGCCCCCCATGTCGATCCAGAGTCCATCCAGATCGCCGTCGACCCGATCGAGCCCGTGCGGCAACTCCGCGCCGCCATCCGTACCGCCATCGCCGACGTCTGGGGGCAGGACCGCGTACCCGAGGCCGCCGAGCCCTACAACCCTCACCTCAGCCTGGCCTATACCAACACCGGCGGTCATGCGGCGCCGCTTATCGAGGCCCTCTCCTCCGCCCCGAAGATCAGCGCCGACGCGCTGGTCACCTCGTGCCAGCTCATCGTCCTCAACCGGGACGAGGGCATGTACGTGTGGGAACCCTATGCCACGGTAGAACTCGGTTCCTGAATCCTGTTCTACGTCCGCCGCCGTGCCACCCCGTGGCGGTGATCGTCAAGTCCATGCTTCCTCGCTCCGCGCCTCGCCGCGTGCGGCAGGGGCCGCCGGGGGCTGTTTGGCTTCGCTGAGTGCCCGGTAGTTCAGCTGCCGAGCACTCTCGCTATCATCGATTGGGGATATCGGCTCCGTGTCGCACATCGAGAAGATCACCGGTGAACTCCGCGCGTTGGCGACAGGTGCCGAACGCGCCCGCGAGCTGGCAGCCGCGGCCGATGGTCAGGCGCAGGAGATTGGGCTTCGAGCGGCAGGCGCCGGGTTCGTCGCCGTGGCGGCAGGGCTGGCGCGGGTGCGTGAGGCGATCGCGGGCGTCCAGGGTGGCCTGGGTGGGCTCGGTGGTTCAATCGGCGAGGCGACGAAGGCCACCGCGGCCGTGCCGAACGTGGCTACCCCACAGGAGACGATCGGCGGCTTGGCGCCCGTGCAGAGCGCCGTGGACGCGGCCCGTGACGCGGCAGCCGCGATCGTCACCGGAGTCGGTGAGGCGCAGCAGCTCGTCGCAATGGTTTTGCAGGGTGGGCAGCCGGGGCCGCTGCTGCAGGCGCTGGACAGTATCAAGCAGGTGTTGGTGCTGATGGTTGGGCGTATCGGCGCGGCCCGGGAGGCCGTCGAAGCGGCGATCGCTGAGGCGCGGCAGGTGGGATCGGGGGGAAATTGACGGGGGCTGACCTCCATTCGCCGGTCAGCCCCGCCCCTGCCACCACCAGTGACCCATCCCCGACGGCGCCCACCCCGGACGCCGCAACCCCGGACGCTGACGCAGCGACCCCGTGGACGAGGCGCCCCACCGGCGTGCCCGGCGGGTCACCGACGGGGCACCGGACGCGGATCTCCGCGAACGAGAAGCCTCGGGAACGGCGAGCGTTGGAGTTGGAGAACGAGTGTGCCGACAAGGTCGCCGGCAACGGGTTCCGGGTGCATCAGAACCCGACACGGCAGGAGGTCGCCAGCGCCCGGCGCGATACTGGGGACACGGGGAAGCCGGAGAAGGCACCCGACTTCCTCATCGAGGGGCATGTCTTCGACTGCTACGCGCCCACGGCTCCTGTACCGGCGCGAGCGGTGTGGAGCGCGGTGGAAAGGAAGGTCGAGGCGGAGCAGACCCAGCGGGTCATGTTGAACCTCCACGACTGGCAAGGAGACATCGCCGCCCTGCACAAGCAGTTCGACGACTGGCCTATAGCGGGGCTGAAGGAACTGGCGGCGGTCACGCGTAGCGGTGCGATCATTCAGATCGTCCGGAAAAACTGATGAAGGGGTACGGATGGCTGTCGAATACCGGCTGACGCTGGCGGGCGATATCCCGCTGGAGCAGGTGGCGCAACTGGCCGCCCCGGCGGCTGTCGAGACAACTACCGCGTCGGGCGGCAGGATGCTCAGCGCCGACCTGAATGACGAGCGCGGCTACGTCATCGACATCACCGCCGGCCGGCACGGCTATTACTGCGCCGAGGACGACGCCGGGTCGCTGTGGCAATGGGAACCGGAAACCTACGTCGACGTCACCTTCTACATGCGAAAAGACACCCTGATCGACACGGGCAAACCCCACATGCTCGCGACCGTGGCCAGCATCCTCACCGCCAGGACCGAGGACGCGGCCCTGACCCTCAACGGCGACACGCTGATGCTGACCCGCGTCGATGGAATCACCCAGAAACACAACGCCGACGGCTGGTACGAGGAAGACTACGACAGCATTCTTCACCTTTGAGTGGATGATCGCGGCGCCGTATCGGGGTGGATTGAACGCCTTGGGCCCGTCCGTGAGTCCCCGACGACCGGCGTTGTCGGATCGGCGGTCGGCTACGCCGCCGGGTCGGCTACGCCGCCGGGTCGGCTACGCCGCCGGGTCGGCTACGCCGCCGGGTCGGCTACGCCGCCGGGTCGGTCCGTCGTCTCGCCGTGTACAGGGCCGTGACGTAATGGTCCTCGGCCACACCGCCCGGTTGGCCGGCGATGACCTCGGCGACGCCGTGCAGGAACGCCTGCCGCTGGTCAGGGTCCAACTCCCGCACGTTCGGGAACGTTCCCCACAGTCCCCGCGCCCTCTGCGGGGTCAACAGGTGCGTCCAGCGGATCATCTCCACCCCGACGAGATCGAACCATCCGCCGGTCTCCAACTCCGCCGTGCGTTCGGCGACCCTCAAAGGAACCGGCACGGGATTCCGCCGTTGTCCGGGTAGCCATCGCTGATAGAGCGGATCCAACCCGACGCGCCAGGGCGCGGGACGCTCCGGGTCACCGAAGACGGTCCACCACACCACCAACCACCCACCCGGCCGCACCAGGCCGGCCAAGCGCCGCACCGCGACCTCGGCATCCAGCCAGTGCAACGAGGTCGCACACACCGCCACGTCGAACCCGCCACCGGGAACCCCCACCGTGGCGAAGTCACCCTCGATGACGGTCACATCCCGGTCGGCCAGGTTTCTGCGAAGTCGGGTCGCCAACCCAGGGCCCAGTTCCACCGCCACCACCGACGCGCCCGCCGCTACCAGATGGCCGGTGACCTGCCCCGTGCCGGGTCCGACCTCCAACACCCGCGCACCCGGCCCGAGGCCACACTCGGTGAGGACCTGATACACCCGTTCCGGATAACTGGGCCGAGCGGCCTGGTAGTTGTCCGGATCCTCGTCGAAACTGTCCCGCCGCCGTCGCAGCGCCTCATCCGCCACGACCGTCCACCCTACCCACCCCAACGGCCCGCCCAGCCACACGAACTCGCCGGTAGAGGTCAACGCACCTCAGCCTGGTGCGGCCCCGTCATGACGGTCTGGTGCAGCCGCGATCGTTCAGAACCCAGGCCGGAAGCCGGGCCGGCTGTCCTCAAGGGTCCGGGTGCAAGAGCGGCTCGGGGGGCATTGCCGGTAGGTGGTCCTCACCGCGAAGCAGCGCACCGAGCCGCGGGTACCGGGTTAGCATGCCGCTCAGGTCCCGCTCCTGTCCGACGGATGCGACCAGTCGCAGCGCGTCGGTCGCCAGACGGAGTGCGCCGAGTGGCACAACCGGACCGGTCTCTCCCTCCAGGACAGGATCCATCAGCCTCGTCCACTCCGGCTGCAGAACCCAGGACGCGTACAGGCGGTCATCGAGCCAGGCGACAGGCCGCTCCGCGATGAACGCCTCCCAGCCCGCGGGAACGTCGACGAACACCGGCGTCGAGTAGACCGGATCGACGTGGGCTGCGGTCAGCAGGAGCGGATCCTGCACCAGGGTGGCGTCCACGAGCTGCGCGAACGACGGCGTCCACACGACCATGTGACCGTTCGTGGTGCCGTCGGCATGGACGACCGGTGGTCGTTTCCACACGCCGACCTCGGACACCTCGGTGAACGTGTCGGTCACCCGATACAGCTTGGCGCACGCGGCAACCGGCTCGGCCTCGAAGCCGAGAAGTCGTAACGCCCCACTGATCTGATAACTCGTCGGCACACAGGTGCCCACCGGCATCCCGCTCTGCGCCTGATGTAACACGGCGAGGACCGCCAACAGCGGTACCAACTCCACCGGCGCCTCCACGAGCCGCCCGAACATCGGACTGCACTCATACACCGGCATCAGCGCATCCGCGGCGCGGGGACGGCGGCTGCCCGGCGCGCGGGTGGGCGGGATCATCCGCCGGATCGGCTCTCGCCTACGCCGGCGGCTCCCGCGCTTCCGATCGCTCACCGAACCTCCCGAGCCCAGCCCTGCCGCCACCAATCATCGATGCTGACACATTGACATGAGGACGGGACACGCGAAGGCTCCACCGGGCACGACACGAGCCGTTCGGTACGAACCTGGTCGTCGTTGGTACCGGCCCTGTATCACGACGCCTCGTCATGCTTTTTCCAAAACTGCGCCCGGAGCTTGTGTCGTACCTGTTCACTCAAGTCGTATTCACCACGGAGGTCGGACAAATCGGTTAGCAGTGCCTTGTCGATGTCGCGCGGGATCGATGGCTTCCCAGCCTTGAGTTCTGCCAGCGCCTCTACGGAGGCGGACTTGCGGAACGTCGTCAGGACGTTGATGACCACCGAGTCGATCTGTTCGGCAAGTTCCTCGGGGTCCTCGTACTCCGCCGTTACCAGCGGTTCGCGGCCGGTTGCCGCGCTGTAGGCGAGCACAGATGAGGCGGGACGGTGCGCACCGGGGTGTCCCAGTCCGGCGAGGTCCCTGGGCGTAGCCCTGGTCTGCGGTTGCCCGGCTGACGGCAGCACCGCCACCAGACGCGGTGTCGGTGGTGTCGTCGGCGGCATCTCGACCTTCGTCACCGTCTGATCAACGGTCTCCGGAGGCATGATCTCGAGCCCGTCGGCGGCCCGCATCAGATGCCGGCTGATGCCGTGGGGCTTGTTCTCCGTGTTGGGAACGGCGAGTAGGACGACCTGTACGCCGTGCGCCTGGGCCTCCTCGACGGCTTCGGTGAGATCGTCGTCGCCTGAGACGAGGATGAAGACGTCGGCGGCTCCGTTGCGTGCGTGCGTCACGAGGTCAAGGCCGATACGTAGGTCGACGCCTTTCTGCTGGCCATCCATGCCGAACCGGCCGAGCCGCAACTTGATTTTGGGTAACTCGCCGATGCGCTGCTGCTGGGAGTCGGGCACACCGTCCCTGGCTGAGTCGTACCAGTGCACCCGCAGCACTGACAATCCCGACATCCTCTCGGCCTGTTCGACAAGTGCGTCGATCAGCGGCGCGTAGTCGACGTGAACCCCGTTACGCAGCGACGTCCCGGTCACTCGGACGGCGGTGGAACCGAGCAGGTAACCGACATCCACATAGAGGGAGCACATAGACCTCATGGCTCACAGGATGCCACCAGCCTTGACCAACCAGGGACGCACGGCGCGACCACCTTGTCGACCTTCAGTCACGGCCGGAAGCGGCGCCGCCGGGGCGGGGCCCAGCGCCGTTCACATCCAGATCCAAGCATGATCGAGTGTGATTCCATCGGCCATGAGCGGACACTCGGTTCGGGCAACCTTGCCGGTCCACGGCCGACCCGGCTGAGCATGCCGTTGTTCTCCGGAGGCGTCGGCTACGAGCGGCGGGGCGGAACAACCTTGCTGATCTTCGATGATGTGCGCGGTGTGTGCTCTCCAGCGGATGCCAACCCGGGTCAACCGGTGCCAACGCGAGCCACCGGAGCCGACCACCGGTCGCAACCCGGGTTCGTGTGCTCCGGGTGTGCTCCTGGGCTGGGAGAACGGCGGTCCGGGGAACGTGGGTGAACGTGGGCCACTCCCTGCCACCCCAGGTAAACCCCCGGGTCGCTAGACTAGGCCCTCGCGCCCTCGTAGCTCAGGGGATAGAGCATCGGTTTCCTAAACCGTGTGTCGCAGGTTCGAATCCTGCCGGGGGCACCTCGAAGATCAGCAAAAACGCCACCTGAGCTGCGGATACCGTCCCGCGTCGATGATCCACCGTAGGCAGCGATATGCCGCCCGGAGCCGCCGTTTGTCGCCGTCCACGGACTATTCACGGATTGATCTTGGCGACGTTTCCCCAGGTCACGCCCACCGCTACGGCCAAGTCCCGGATTCGCGGCGGCCCCGGCGAGCCTGCCTACACGAGCCGCCCGAGCAGCCTCGATCCCTGGTTCACCGTCGCCTCCTGGCCATCGACATGCTTGGCGTCACCTTGAGCGGTCGTCGATTGAGTGCACCGCGCAGGCGATGGCGTCCATGTAGCTTGATGGGCTGCTCAGGTTGGTCACCTTAGCCTCGGTCTTTCACGGCGGTCGGGATCTTGATGGTTGGGAAGGGTCTGTAGAGACAGCGAAGTGCCTACCACGTAAGGAAAACTGATCGGTGTCGAGTCGTTCAGAGTTCCGCGCGCGGAAGG
>NZ_JBHSBN010000031.1:0-76610 GCF_042650605.1 Micromonospora zhanjiangensis
CGAGTGCAGGATGCCGGTGCCGGCGCTCATCCGCTGGGCCAGGCCCGGGTAGATGACCCCGGAGTGGCCGGTGGAGTCCTGGTGCACCAGCGAACCGCGCAGCACCCAGGTGACGATCTCCATGTCCTCGTGCGGGTGGGTCTCGAACCCGCTGCCGGGGGTCACCACGTCGTCGTTGTTGACCAGCAACAGCCCGTGGTGGGTGTTGGCCGGATCGTAGTGCGCGGAGAAGGAGAACGAGTGCTTCGAGTCCAGCCAGCTCAGCCGGGTGGCGAACCGGTCGGCCGCCGGGCGTACCTCCACCGTGGGAGACAGCGCCAGCGCCTCGGTCACCGCGGTTCCCCGGTGACCCGTACCGTCGCCGGGCCCCAGGCCAGCGCCGGTTCGCCGGTGGCCAGCTGGTCGATCTCCCCACCGGGTACGGCGGGCACGTGCCGCAGGTCGGCGCAGTGTTGTTCGGCGATCTCGGCACAGATGCCGGCGACCTGCTCGCAGAGCGGCCCGCCCAGGTCGGCGGCGCTCAACGCCATGATCATCTTGTACTGGAGGTCCGCCACGATCACCACCCCCGTGCGGCTGTCCGGGCTCCTACCAGGGGATCCTACGGCCGCGCCGGCCGTCGCCCGGCCGAACGCCGGACCGGGCCGGCACCGGCCCGACATCCGACGGGGTCAGAACCGGCCCGGCCGCCGACGAGGGCAGGACCGGCCCGGCATCCGACAGAGGCAGAACCGGCCCGGCCGCCGACGGGGGTCGACGGCAGCCCGGCCGGTCGCAATCGGTCACCGGCCCCAGCGGCGCCGCCGGGAGGAACGGGCCGGACGCAGAAAGTCGGCGCCCTGCCGCAGCATCCGGCTGGTACGGGACGGCCCTCGCCGCGACTCGAGCTTCCGGCTCAGGCCACGCGCTCCGGCGGCGGCCAGCGGTACGGCGACAGCCATCATGGCCCACCGGGCGATTCGCTTCTGGATCATCGGGTCACACCTCATTCCCTGGCTTCGGTCGGTTCCCTGTATTCGGCAGGTCCTGACCCGAAGGGTTACCCGAACCGCCCGGCCGGTATGCGACCCGCCGCCGGAAGCCGGTCAGGTCACTGAACCTTTTTCAACCTGAACCGCGCGGTGCGCAAGCCGCGTCTTCGACCTCGGCCGACGCCGGAGCGCAAGGGGAGGTTGAAAAAGGTTCACTCCTTCGGCGGGGCGACCGGGTTCGGGATCGCGCCGCCGAACCGGCGGTCGCGCTGGGCGTAGAGCTCGCAGGCGTACCAGAGGTGCCGGCGGTCGAAGTCGGGCCAGAGCGTGTCGAGCACCACCAGCTCGGCGTACGCGGACTGCCAGAGCAGGAAGTTGGACAGCCGCTGCTCGCCGGAGGGCCGCAGGAACAGGTCCACCTCGGGCACCTCCGGGTGGTAGAGGAACCGCGAGATCATCTTCTCGTTGACCTTGTCCGGGTCGATCCGACCGGCGGCCACCTCGCGGGCGATCGCGGCGGCGGCGTCGGCGATCTCGGCCTGCCCGCCGTAGTTCACGCAGAACTGCAGGGTCAGCGTCGAGTTCCCCCGGGACATCTCCTCGGCGGTCTGCAGCTCGGAGATCACGCTCTTCCACAGCCGGCCGGCCCGCCCCGACCAGACCACCCGTACGCCGAGGTCGACCAGTTGGTCGCGGCGGCGCCGGATGACGTCCCGGTTGAAGCCCATCAGGAAGCGCACCTCGTCCGGCGAGCGCCGCCAGTTCTCGGTGGAGAAGGCGTACGCCGACAGGTACGGGATGCCCAGCTCGATCGCGCCCTCGATGGTGTCGAAAAGCGAATACTCTCCCCGTTCGTGCCCCTTGGTCCGGGGCAGGCCACGCTCCTTGGCCCAGCGCCCGTTGCCGTCCATCACGATCGCCACGTGCTTCGGCAGCGCCTCGGTGGGCAGCGCGGGCGGCCGCGCGCCGGACGGGTGCGGCGTCGGCGGGGTGGGTTCCCGTCGGGCGCCTCGGGTCATAGCTCGCCTCACGCTGTGTTCTGCTTCCTGTTCATTGCTCACTGTTGAGCATGGTGGATGTTTCGCTCTCCGCCGCCGGGCGGCGGCTGGAGTCCGGGACCGGCAGTCTGGTCCGGTGGCGATCGGCCCGTTCCTGCATGATCTGCTTCACCCGACGGTGCGGGGTGTGCAGGGTGATGTCGGGGTCACGGTGTCTGTGCAGGACGTTGATCGCGGCGTTCACGTCTGCCTGCCACACCACCCCGCACTGGGTGCAGTGAAGCCGGTCCCCGCTGCGGCGGCCGAGGCTTCCGCAGCGATGACAGGCTTGTGAGGTGTAGGCGGCATTGACGTGCACGAGCGCAGAACCTCTGCGCTCCGACACGTTCTTCAGCGCCTCGGCGGTGACTCCTTTGGTCCACCCGGCGAGGCGACGGTTGACGTTCCTACCGCGCGATCCGCGCCCAGCGAACGTTGTGGTGAGGTCTTCGGCGACGACGGTGGCGGCCGTGTCGACGACTCGGTGTACGGCGGTGAAGATCTCCGTGCGGACCTGTGCCTGATGGCGGGCTGCTTGCCGGTCGCGTTTGACGGTGCCGAGGTTGTTGCGACGGATCCGGTCTGCCTTGGCCCGGTTGGTGGTGTTGTTGGCGATCGAGCGCAGCTTGGCCCGCCGCCGGTTACGTTCCTTGAGCCGATCCGACTCGACCGTCAGCAGGGCGCCGAGCCGTGCGCCGTGATGGTTGCCGTCGGAGTCGGTCAGCGCCTCGGTATAGCCCTTGTCGACACCGACCACGCGGGCTCCACACGGTCGGGCCGAGGTCTTCATGTCGACGGCGTCGATCTGATAATGGATCTCGACCCGACCGCCGCGCAGGATCAACCGAAGCGTTCCGGTCGGCGCGACCGTGGTGTTCAGTGGGATCTTCACCAACTGGCGGCGGACCAGACCGGGCACCGCCAGCCACAACCGACCACGACTGTCAATCATCGTGTGGTGCTGGTCGGAGCGGACCACGATCTGGTTGTGGGTCCGGTTCTTGCCCCGCCTCCAGTGCGTGCGCATCAGCCGGGACAGATACCGGTCCTCGACCCAACGGTCCGCCTTGAGTAGCGTGTAGAGCCGTTTCTGCTCGGACTGGTCGGCGGTATGCCGCCGGATCGCCCGCTTTACCCCCACCTTGGCCGCCTCACGGCACGCGGCGATGTCCGCCATCGCGTCGCGCAGCGTCTCCTTCCAAGCGTTGGCCAACACCCCGAACCGCTCGTGAGTACCGTCGGCCAACCAGGAGTCGCGAACCTGACGGTCCCGCAGGCCGACGCCGGCCACGGACCCGTACCTCTGCCACACCTCGCAGCGGACACGACCGAGCCGACGGGCCTGCTCCACCAGCGCGGCGTACTTACCGGCGTTCAACCCGTGCGAATAGGCGATCCGAGTAACCTTCACCGGCCAGCACCTCCGCTGGCATCCATCAGGCCGAGGAACCTCTCACCGCGCAGGTTCATTGCTCGACCGCGTCGAAGCCGGGCGGCCTGCAGCAGCGTGCGCACATCGGAATCCTTGAAGTACCGCTGCCCAACGGTAGCCGACAGGCAGGGATTCGACCCCTCCGCCTCCCAGTGGCACACCGTGCTCGCCAAGCAGCCGATCCGCTCGGCAAACTCGTCGATCCGATAAGGACTGCTCATAACAAGCCGAAATGAACAGGTATACACAGAAAACCAAGTACTAGTCACTGCTCCCTGTCCATTCGACCGTCCAGGGCCGGCCGCGTCGGTCTGCCCCCGACCTGGTCAGGGCCAGCGGGCCCGCCCCGGTCGACCAGTGGCAGGGAGCGTAGCCCGCGCTCCAGGTGCCACTGCAGGTGCGCCGCGACCAGGCCGCTGCATTCCCGGCGGCTGGCCGGCCCGGACGCGTCGGCGGTCCGCCAGTCGCCCGCGGCGAGGGCGGACATCAGCTCGATGGTGGTGGGTGCCGGGTGCGCGGCGCCGGGTGGGCGGCAGTCCGGGCAGACCGACCCGCCGGCCGGCACCGAGAACGCCCCGTGCCGGCCCGGGGTGCCGCACACCGCGCAGTCCCCCAGCGCCGGGGCCCAGCCGGCCAGACCCATCCCGCGCAGCAGGTACGCGTCGAGGACCAGCGTGCTGGCGTGCCCGCCGTCGGCCAGCGCGCGCAGCGCGCCGAGGGTGAGCAGGAACAACCGCAGCGAGGGTTCCCGTTCGACCGGGGTGAGCCGTTCGGCGGTCTCGGCGATCGCACTGGCCGCCGTGTAGCGGGGATAGTCGGCGAGGAACCGCTTGCCGTACAGGTCGATCCCCTCGACCTGGCTCACCGTGTGCAGCGAGCTGCCGATGTTGCCCTCCGGGTCGCCGGCCAGTTGCAGGTCGACGTGGCCGAACGGCTCCAGCCGGGCACCGAACCGGGAACTGGTCCGGCGTACCCCGCGGGCCACCGCGCGCAGCCGACCGTGCCGGCGGGTGAGCAGGGTGATGATCCGGTCCGACTCGCCCAGCTTCTGCACCCGCAGCACCACCGCGTCGTCGCGGTAGAGCTGTCTGCGGTAGCCGGGCATCCGACCATTGTTCCCCCGCCGCGACAGCCGCCGGCGCCCCGGGGTACCCCGGACCCGGACTCAGGGTCGGTTCCGGGCGGTCCGGTGGATTTTCCCGGATGACCCGTACCGCGGTCGGCCGTAGCGTGACGCCCATGATTCGTCCCTGGACCGCTGTCGCCGTCGCGAGCGCCCTCGTCCTGGTCGCACTCGGCGGCTGCAGCCAGATCTCCGAGAAGCGCCTGGAGTACACCCGGACCGAGAACGTCAAGATCACTAAGATCACCGTACGACCGGGGTCCGGTGACGTCGTGATCCGGACCGCCGACGCGCAGACCGTGCAGATCAAACGGTTGGTGCGCTACCGGGGCGCGGAACCGGACGGGACGAACTACCGGATCGACGGCACCGATCTGGTGGTGGACACCGACTGCGGCCGGCAGTGCGGCGTGTCGTACGACATCGTCGCGCCGCGCGGCGTGTCGGTCAGCGGCGAGAACGGCTCCGGCGAGATCAACGTCGCCGAGGTGGACGGCGTCGACGTCAAGGTCGGCTCGGGCGGGATCACCGTACGCGGGGCGACCGGCCCGGTCCGCGCGGAGACCGGCTCCGGCGACGTCTCGATCAGCGACGCCCGGCAGACGGTCTCGGCCGTCGCCGGCTCCGGCGACGTCACCGGCCGCGGCCTGGGCGGCGGCGAGGTCACGGTACGGACCGGCTCGGGCGAGATCAACCTGAGCCTGGACCGGGCCGGCCCGGTGCGGGCCGAGGCCAGCAGCGGCACGGTGAACCTGACCGTCCCGCCCGGCACCTACCGGGTCCGGGCCGTCGCCGATTCCGGCGAGCGGCAGGTCCGGGTGACCGAGGACCCGGCCGCGACGGTCCTGCTCGACGTGCACAGCGGCAGCGGCGACGTCACGATCACCCAGAGCTGACCGGTCGACCGCCGGCGCCGGCCCGGTCCGCCGCCGGCCGCGGGCCGGGCACCCGGGCCGGGCCGGCCGCCGCACCGACGGGCACGCCGGGTGTCGCGACGGCTCCCGCCGCCCGTACCGGCGGGCCGCCGGGCAGCAGCACCGGCCGGCGGCGCGCGGCCAGGTCCTCGACCCACCCGAACAGCGGTACGGCCACCCCGACCAGCGCGGCGACGAGCAGCACGTGGACGGCGGCACCGGTCCGGGTGCCGAAGTCCCAGCCCAGCCGGACGGCCAGCATGCCCAGGCCGATGACGACCGGCATGTGCCACAGGTAGACGGTCAACGCCCGCCGGTTGACCAGGGTGACCAGCCGGCCGACCAGGTCGTTGCGGTCCACCCAGGCCGCCCCGGCCGGCACCAGGGCCAGCAGGACCAGGGTGAACCCGGCCGACCAGAGGCCGTTGCCGAGCGGAATGTCGTTCAGGTCGAAGCCGCGGGGACCCGGGTGCGTGAAGATCCACCCGGCACCCGCGGCGCCGAGTACGCCGGCGAGCCCGACCACCGTCCGCCGGGACACCCGCCGCAGCAGCCCGTCGTGATGGGCGAAGCCGAGCAGCCACGCCCCGAAGTACAGCCCGAAGTCGCGCAGCACGGCCGGCGCGTCCGACCAGCCCAGCTCGACCACCACCAGCAGGACGTACGGGGCGAGCAGGGTCGGCAACGGCCGGCGGCGGAACAGCCACAGCGCGGCCGGCGAGGCGAGCACGAACCACAGGTAGTCCCGCAGGTACCAGATCGGGCTGGTGACCAGCGCGCCCCACCAGTTGGACGGCGGATCGGCCACCGGCGCGAGCCAGAGCAGCAGCCGCCAGTCCAGCGGCAACCCGGTCAACAGCATGGCCGGTACGAAACATGCGGCGAACACCCACAGCGACGGCAGCAGGCGACGCAGCCGACGCCCCACCGCCGCCGGACCGGCCAACCACGGATCCGGGCCGGATCGGTCCAGCGACGCGGCCATCAGCGAGCCGGCGAGGGCGAACATCACCGTCATCGCCGGGAAGACCATGCTCAGGAAGGCCCAGCCGGTGGTGTGGTAGACCACGACACGGATGATCGCCAGGAAACGAATGAAGTCGATATAGCGGTTGCGCATACCCTGCGTATCTGTGGTGGAACCGGGCCCCCCACCCAGGTCGCGGACAACGTCGGTCGTGCCCATCTACCCTGGCCCGACGCCGCCGGAAACGGCCACCTCGACCGGCATATCGGTGAGCTTCGACACACCGACAAACCCGGCGGTGGGGGACGAACCGCCCGCCGTGGGGTCAGAAGCCGAGCCGGCGCAGCTGCTTCGGGTCGCGCTGCCACTCCTTGGCCACCCGGACGTGCAGGTCGAGATAGACCCGGGTGCCGAGTAACTGTTCGATCTCCCGGCGGGCCCGGGTGCCGACGTCCTTGAGCCGGCTGGCCCGGGCGCCGATCACGATCGCCTTCTGGCTGGACCGCTCGACGTAGACATCGGCGTAGATCTTGATGATCTCGCCCTCCGGGATCATCTCCTCCACCACCACCGCGATGGAGTGCGGCAGTTCGTCGCGGACACCCTCCAGGGCCGCCTCCCGGATCAGCTCGGCGACCAGCACCTGTTCCGGCTCGTCGGTGAGCATGTCGTCCGGGTAGAGCTGCGGCGACGCCGGCAGGTAACCGGTCAGCACGTCGACCAGCGTGTCCACCTGGTGTCCGGAGACCGCGCTGACCGGCACCACCGCGGCGAAGTCCGCCAGTTCGCTGACCGCCACCAACTGCTCGGCGAGCCGGGCCTTGTCCACCAGGTCGGTCTTGGTCACCACCGCGACCACGGCGGCCTTCAACTCGGCCAGCTCACCGGTGATGAACCGGTCGCCGCGCCCGACCGGCTCGTCGGCCGGGATGCACAGGCCGATCACGTCGACCTCGCTCCAGGTCGTCCGGACCAGGTCGTTGAGCCGCTCGCCGAGCAGCGTACGCGGGCGGTGCAGGCCCGGCGTGTCCACCAGCACCAGCTGGGAGTCCGGCCGGTGCAGGACGGCCCGGATGACGTGCCGGGTGGTCTGCGGCTTGCTGGAGGTGATGGCGATCTTCTGACCGACGATGGCGTTGGTCAGCGTCGACTTGCCGGCGTTGGGCCGGCCGACGAAACAACCGAACCCGGCCCGGTAGGCGGCGGCGTCCTTGCCCGCTCCCCGGCCGCCGGTCGACCCGGCCCGGGTCATGCGACCACCGTGCCGAGCACCGTGCCGTCCGGCGCGGCCACGTGGACCGGCGCGTCGGCGGCCAGGTCACGTACCGCGGCGTGCCCCGCGCCGTCGAGCGTCGACGCCTCGGTGACCACCGCGGCGGCCTCCAGCCGGCTGGCACCCGCCGCCACGGCCGACGCCACGGCCAGCTGCAACGCGGTGACCGTCAACGACGGCAGCGCGACGCTGGCGCCCGCGTAGGTACGGCCGTCCTGGTCCCGCACCGCGGCCCCCTCGACGGCACCGACCCGGGACCGGGCGCCACGGGCCAGGGTGACCAGCTTGGCGTCCTCGGCGCTCAGCTCGGCGGGGGCGGTCGACCCGGCGGGAGCGCCGGCCGGCGGGACAGGGGATTCAGGCATCAGCGGGTTGTCTTTCCTCGGACCGGTTGTGGTTTCGGTGTACGTCGGACCCGTCCGGCCCGCCCGTACGGTCGTGGTCGCCCTCTTCCTCGACCCGGCGCACGAGCACCGAGTCGATCCGGTTGCGCCGGCCGGTGGTGCCCTCGGCGATCAGCCGCAGGCCACCGACCTGCGCCTCGGCGCCCGGGATGGGCACCCGGCCGAGCGCCTGGGCCAGCAGGCCGCCGACCGTCTCGACCTCGTCGGCGGGCAGCTCCACGTCGAACAGCTCGCCGAGGTCCTCGACCGGCAACCGCGCGGTGACCCGTACCGCGCCGTCGGGCAGGTGCTCCACCGGCGGGCGCTCGACGTCGTACTCGTCGGTGATCTCGCCGACGATCTCCTCGAGGATGTCCTCGATGGTGACCAGGCCGCCGGTGCCACCGTACTCGTCGACCACGACGACCATGTGGGTGCGGGCCGCCTGCATCTCCGACAGCAGGTCGTCGACGGGCTTGGACTCCGGCACGAAGGTGGCCTCGCGCATCAGCTCGGCGACCGGCAGGTCGTCGGCGGTGGGATCGCCGCCCTGGGTCCGCCGGATCAGGTCCTTGAGGTAGAGCACCCCGAGCACGTCGTCGACGCTGTCGCCGATCACCGGGATCCGGGAGAACCCGGAGCGCAGGAAGAGCACCAACGCCTGCGGCAGCGTCTTGTGCGCCTCGATCCACACCATCTCGGTCCGCGGCACCATCACCTCGCGGGCGATGGTGTCACCCAGCGCGAACACCGAGTGGATCATCTGGCGTTCGCCGTGCTCGACCACTCCGCGCTGCTCGGCCAGGTCGACCAGTTCCCGCAGCTCCACCTGGGTGGCGAACGGGCCCTCCCGGAAGCCGCGGCCCGGGGTGACCGCGTTGCCGACCAGGATCAGCAGCGACGCCAGCGGGTTGAGCGCCCGGCCCAGCCAGCGGATCACCGGCGCCGAGGCCAGACCCACCGCGTACGCGTGCTGCCGGCCGATCGTCCGCGGCGCGACGCCGACCACCACGAAGCTGACCACGGTCATCGCCCCGGCGGTGACCAGGGCCGCCTGCCAACCGGCGCCGAACGTGTCGACGGCGACCAGGGCCACCAGCGTGGTGGCGGTCAGCTCGCAGAGCAGCCGCAGCAGGAGCAACAGGTTGAGGTGCCGGACCGCGTCGGTGGCGACGATCTGCAGGGTCCGGGCGCCGCGCCGGCCGTCCCGGGCCAACTCCCCGGCGCGGGCCGGGGAGACCGCGGCCAGCGCCGCGTCGGCCATCGCGAACAGGCCCGCGAGGACCACGAGTCCCGCCCCGACGAACAGCAGCTGCCCGTCGGGAAGGTCGGCGGAAGCGCCGGCGACCGCCAGGTCGGCGGGCATCACCGGGTCCGCGCGGCGCGCCAACTGGACAGCAGTCGGGCCTGCAGGCCGAACATCTCGCGTTCCTCCTCCGGCTCCGCGTGGTCGTAGCCGAGCAGATGCAGGACGCCGTGCACGGTGAGCAGGTGCAGCTCGTCGGCGGGCGTGTGCCCGGCGGTGGCCGCCTGCTTGGCCGCCACGTCGGGACAGAGCACGATGTCACCGAGCAGCGCCGGTTCGGCGCCGCCGGAGACCTCGCCGGGGCCGTGGTCGACGCTGCCCTCGTCCATCGGGAACGCGAGCACGTCGGTCGGACCGTCGCCACCCATCCAGCGGTGGTTGAGTTCGGTCATGTACTCGACGTCGACCAGCAGGACCGACAGCTCGGCGAGCGGGTTGACCCCCATCTCGTCGAGCGCGTGCCGGGCCACGGCGAGGACGGCGTCGGTGTCGACCTCGACACCGGACTCGTTGGCGATTTCGATGGACAACAGTTTCCCCTGGTGAACTATCGGCGCCGGCCGGCGCGCCCGCCCGGTGCGGTGCGGCCCGGTACGGCGTGGACGCCCTGCCCCTGCTGGGCCTCCCGCTCGGCGTCCCACTTGGCGTACGCGTCGACGATGTCGCTGACCAGCCGGTGGCGGACCACGTCCGAGCTGGAGAGCTGGGCGAAGTGGACGTCCTCCACGTTACCCAGGATCTCCCGGACCACCCGCAGTCCGCTGGTGGTCCCGCCGGGCAGGTCGACCTGGGTGATGTCGCCGGTCACCACGATCCGGGAGCCGAAGCCCAGCCGGGTGAGGAACATCTTCATCTGCTCGGGCGTGGTGTTCTGCGCCTCGTCGAGAATGATGAAGGCGTCATTAAGGGTGTTGTGCGTGACCAGGAAGTCGTCCGTCACGTACAGCGAGTCCTCCGCCGCGACCTGGATGCACATCGTCTCCTGCACCCCGGCCGGGATGATCGAGTCGATGAAGCGCATCGGCCGGCCACCGCCCCGCTCGTCGTAGCGCCGACGCTTGCGGGCCAGCCGGAACGGCGGGACGCCGGCGGGCAACCGGATCTCCAGCACGTAGGCGTCGGCCCGGTACGGGACCGGACGGCCGCCCGCCAGACCGGGCTTGCCTCCCTCGGCGGGCCGTACCCGCCAGGTCGCCACCCCGCCGAGCGACTGGACGAGTTCGACGACGTCGTCCCGCAGTCGCGGGGACGTGGTCGAGTACTGCACCCGGCAGGTGCGCCCGTCCTGGGTGACCGGCCCACCGTCGGTGTCCAGCAGCCCCTGCAGCACGGCCAGCCGCACCTCGACGCTGTTGGTCTTGTAGACGTCGGGCACGAACTTGGTGCCCGATTTCGTCCCGGCCAAGCCCAGTTCGCGGAGCGCGACGGTCACCGGGTTGGCGACGATCACCCCGCCCCGGTGGCCGTGCACGTGCCGCAGGACGTAGTCGTAGTCGCTCCTGCGGACCAGCTCGATGTCGGTGAGCGCCTGCTCCAACGCGACGGCGAGCTCCGGATCCGCGGTGCAGAACGCCGGCGTCGCCCGCGACGAGATCGAGCCGTCCCCGAGCAGCAGACCCAGCGCGTACGGGTCGAGCGGGACGTCCTTCGGCTCCATCCGCACGGGCGCCACGACCGGCAGCTCGTAGCGGCGGGTGCGCCCCCGCCACTCGTTGCCGATCATCTCCCGGGTCTCCAGGGTCCGGCGGCGTCCACGCCGCTTGTCGTCCGGGGTGGCGACGGTCCAGAGGTGCTCGCCGCAGCAGACGGTGGACGCGCCGTCCTGGGTGGTGACCCGGTAGACCTGCCGGGGACCCTGCGGGTAGATGCCGATCACCGGCGTGGGCGTCCCGTTCGAGCCGATGACCAGGTCACCGACGCGCAGCGATCCGAACGGCTTGAAGCCCTCCGGGGTCAGCACCCGGGCGTCGTACGGCTGTGCCCGGCCCCGCATGTACGCCAGCGGGGCGACCTCGATGGTGCCGGCCGCCATCAGCTTCGGGATGGAGTCCGGGTCGAGCATGTCGTGCAGCGCGTCGTAGAGCGGGCGCAGGTACGGGTCGATCTTCTCGAACAGGGTGCCGGGCAGGAAGCCCAACCGCTCCCCCGCCTCGACCGCCGGCCGGGTCAGGATGATCCGGTTGACCTGCTTGGCCTGCAGCGCCTGGACCGCCTTGGCCATCGCCAGGTAGGTCTTGCCGGTGCCGGCCGGGCCGATGCCGAACACGATGGTGTTGGCGTCGATCGAGTCGACGTACTTCTTCTGGCCCAGCGTCTTGGGGCGGATGGTCCGCCCGCGCCGGGACAGGATGTTCAGCGTGAGGACGTCGGCGGGCCGCTCGGCGGTGCCCTGTTCGAGCATCCCCATGGTGCGCCGGACCGCGTCGGTGGTCAGTGTCTCGCCCTTCTCGATCAGCTCGAGCAGCTCGGTGAAGAGCCGCTCGGCCAGCGCGTTGTCGGCCGGGGAGCCGGTGATGGTGATCTCGTTGCCCCGGACGTGGACGTCGCTGTTGATCGAGCGCTCGACGAGCCGCAGGATCTCGTCGCCCGCGCCCAGCAGGTTGACCATGATCTTCGAGTCGGGAACCGTGATCCTGGTCTGCACCCGGGCCTGGCCGGGAGGTGGAGTGCCGGTCATAGGTCGGGCCCGCTGGCCCTACGCCACCTGCTCTCGATCTCGGTGCCGCGTCGTGGGGACGAGCGCGACATGCGGACGTTGCACGTCATCGTATCTGTTCAACCCCGCGGGCACGTCGCCCATTTCCGCCGGGGCACCGGAGTTCACGAACGCCCCAGCAGGGGCGTCCGCGTCCGCCAGGGGTCAACGGGCCAGCATCGGGCCGAGCGGGGCGCCGCCGAGCACGTGGGCGTGCGCGTGCGCGACCTCCTGGCCGCCGTACGGGCCGGTGTTGAAGATCAGCCGGAACCCGTCGGTGGTCAGCCCCTCGTGCTCGGCCACCACGGCGGCGGTCTCCATCACCTCGGCCATCAGCTTCCCGTCCGCCTCGGCCAGGGTCACCACGTCGCCGAAGTGCTCCTTCGGGATGACCAGCACGTGCACCGGCGCTTTCGGGGCGATGTCGCGGAAGGCGAGGGTCGTCCCGGTCTCCCGGACCACGGTCGCCGGGATCTCCCCCGCGACGATCTTGCAGAACAGGCAGTCGTCAGTCATGCACCCGGATCCTAGGCGCCGCCGGCCGCCCTCGCCGGCAGCCACCGTCACACCGCCGGACTCCCGGCCCCCCAGGCTGGCCAGCGCGCCAGGCTGGGTGCGTTTGTTGCTCCTCCAGTGACAACAAACGCACCCAGCCGGCGAGGAGGTGGGCCGGCGAGCGCGCCGAGTGCGGCTGCGGCATCATGGCCGGCATGACTGGACGAGCGGTGCTGGTGACCGGGGCTTCCCGGGGGATCGGTCGGGCCTGCGCGGCGGCGTTCGCCGCCGGCGGGGACCGGGTGGCGGTCCACCATCGGGACTCCGGGCCGCTGGCCGAGCAGGTCCGCGACGCGCTGCCCGGGGACGGGCACGTGGTGGTCCGGGCCGACCTGGCCGACCCGGACCAGGTACGCGCCATGGTGGACGAGGCCGCCGAGCGGCTCGGCGGGCTGGACGTACTGGTCAACAACGCCGGGGTCTTCACGCCGCACCACATCCTGGAGACCTCGTACGAGCAGTGGCAGCGCGAGTGGCGGCGCACCCTGGACACGAACCTGGTCGGGCCGGCCAACGCGGCCTGGTGCGCGGTCCGGCACATGCGCGAGCGCGGCGGCGGGCGGATCGTCAACGTCTCGTCCCGGGGTGCCTTCCGCGGCGAGCCGAGCCAGCCCGGGTACGCCGCGAGCAAGGCCGGTCTCAACGCCCTGGGTCAGTCCCTGGCCCGGGCGCTCGGCCAGTACGGGATCGCGGTCGCCACCGTGGCACCCGGCTACGTGGCGACGGACATGGCGAGCGACCGGATCGACGCCGACGGGGAGGCGATCCGGGCGCAGAGCCCGTTCAACCGGGTGGCCCGGCCGGAGGAGATCGCCGCCGCGGTGCACTGGCTCGCCTCCCCCGAGGCGGAATGGGCCTCCGGCACCGTCGTCGACCTCAACGGCGCCTCCTACCTGCGCACCTGACCCCGACGCACGACCTCCGCCGGGAGGGCCGCGGTCACCAGCGGCCGAGGCGGGCGGCGAGCACGGACAGCGCCGCCACCCCGGCCGTCGAGGTGCGCAGCACCTCCGGGCCGAGCCGCACCGGCACCCCGCCGGCCGCGGCCAGCCGGGCCAACTCGTCCGGCGAGATGCCGCCTTCCGGCCCGATCACCAGGACGATCTCCCCGTCGGTCGGCAGGTCCACCCGGCTCAGCGGGACCGACGCCTCCTCGTGCAACACGTACGCCCCGGCCGCCGCGCCGACCCGGTCGGCCACCTGGGCGGTGGAGCAGGACGGGTCGCCGGACACCACCGGGAGCCACGGCCGGCGGGACTGTTTGGCCGCCTCGCGGGCGGTGGCCGCCCACTTGTCCCGGGCCCGCCCGCCGCGTTCGCCGCGCCACTGGACCACCGAGCGGGCCGCCGCCCAGGGCACGATCTCGTCCACGCCGACCTCGGTCATCGCCTGCACGGCCAACTCGCCCCGGTCGCCCTTGGCGATGCCCTGGGCGACCACCAGCCGCGGGTCGGGCGGATCGGCGTACCGGCGGGAGGTGACGGTGAGGTCGAGGGTGCCCTTGCCGACGGAGACGACCTCGGCGGTGGCCGTGCCGCCGCGCCCGTCGGCGAGGAGCAACTCCTCGCCGACGCGCAGCCGTTGCACGGTGGCCGCGTGGTGCCCCTCCGGGCCGGCCAGGGTGTACGAGTCGGCCGGCGGCAGCGACCCGACCAGGAACAGCGGCGCGCTCACCCGGTCGGGTCTCAGCCGTGCCCGTTGAAGGCGTCCCGCATCCGGGAGAAGAAGCCGCCCTGCTTGGTCAGCTCGGCGATCTCCTCGCCCCGGGTCTTGGCGAAGTCGCGCAGCATCCGCTCCTGGTCGGCGTCGAGCTTGGTCGGGGTACGCACGTCCAGGTGCACGTAGAGGTCACCCCGCCCGGTGCCGCGCAGGTGCGGTACGCCCCGGGCCCGCAGCCGCAGCGTGCTGCCCGGCTGGGTGCCCGCCTTGACGTCGACCGTCTCCTCGCTGTCCAGCGTCTTGATGGTCAACCGGGTGCCCAGGGCCGCTGCGGTCATCGGGACGGTGACCCGGCAGTGCAGGTCGTCGCCCTTGCGGGAGTAGACGTCGTGCACCCGCTCGTGGATCTCCACGTACAGGTCGCCCGCGGTGCCGCCGCCCGGGCCGACCTCGCCCTGCTGGGCGAGCCGGATCCGCATGCCGTCCTCGACCCCGGCCGGGATCTTGACGGTGAGCGACCGCCGGGTACGGACCCGGCCGTCGCCCGCGCAGGTGGCACACGGGTGCGGGATGACCGTGCCGTAGCCCTGGCAGACCGTGCACGGCCGGGACGAGACGACCTGGCCGAGGAAGGTGCGCTGGACCGACTGGACCTCGCCGCGCCCGCCGCACGCCTCGCAGGTGGCCAGGTGGGTGCCGGCCGCCGTGCCGGCGCCGGAGCAGGTGGTGCAGAGCACCGCCGTGTCGACGGTGATCGGCGCCTCCACCCCGAAGGCGGTCTCGTGCAGGTCCAGTTCGAGCCGGATGATCGCGTCGGCGCCCGGCCGGGTACGCGGTCGCGGCCCGCGCCCGGCACCGCCGCCGGCGGCCCCGAAGAACGCGTCCATGATGTCCTGGAACCCGACGAACGGACCGGCACCGCCCGGGCCGGCCGGGCCGGCACCGCCGCCGCCCGGGGCCAGCGGATCGCCGCCCAGGTCGACGATCTGCCGCTTCTTGTCGTCGGAGAGGACCTCGTACGCCGCGTTGATGTCCTTGAACCGGTCGTGCGCCGCCGGATCCGGGTTCACGTCCGGGTGGTACTGCCGCGCCAGCTTGCGGTAGGCGCGCTTGATCTCGTCGTCGGACGCGTCCCGGCTGACGCCGAGGATGCCGTAGTAGTCCTTGGTCACTGCGTTCCGTGTCCCCATGTCAATCTCACTTGGCCGCCGGTCGTCAGGGTCGGGTCAGTTCTGCGCCAGCAGGTCACCGACGTAGCGTGCCACGGCACGTACGGTGGCGATGGTGCCGGGGTAGTCCATCCGGGTCGGGCCGAGTACGCCCAGCCCACCCACGATGGTGGCACCCGGGCCGTAGCCGGTGCTGACCACCGACGCGGCCCGGAGGTTGTCGATCTCGTTCTCGTCGCCGATCCGGACCCGCAACGGGGTGCTGGGTTCGATCTCGCCGATCAACTTGAGCAGGACGACCTCCTCCTCCAGCGCCTCCAGGATCGGTCGCAGGGTGCCCTGGAAGTCCAGCAGACCACCCCGGGTCAGGTTCGCGGTGCCGGCCAGCGCGATCCGCTCCTCGTGCCGCTCGACCAGGGTCTCCAGCAGCACGGTGGACAGCGTTGTCATCGCGCCGCGCAGGCCCGGACCGACCTCCTCGACCAGCGCCTGGACCAGCGGCGGGGTCTCCGACAGCCGCTTGCCGACCAGCTTCTCGTTGACCAGCCGGCGCAGGTCGAGCACGTCGTCGGCGGGCAGCGGGGCGGGCAGTTCGACCAGCCGCTGCTCGACCCGGCCGGTGTCGGCGATCATCACGAGCATCAGCCGGGTGGTGGAGATCGGCACCAGTTCCAGGTGCCGCACCGAGGAGCGGGCCAGGCTCGGGTACTGCACGACGGCGACCTGCCGGGTCAGCTGGGCGAGCAACCGCACCGTGCGGTGCACCACGTCGTCGAGGTCGACGGCGCCGACCAGGAAGCGCTCGATCGCCCGCCGCTCGGCCGGGGTGAGCGGTTTCACCCGGGACAGCCGGTCGACGAAGAGCCGGTAGCCCCGGTCGGTGGGGACCCGGCCGGCGCTGGTGTGCGGCTGCCGGATGTAGCCCTCCTCCTCCAGCACGGCCATGTCGTTGCGGACCGTGGCCGGGGACACCCCGAGCTGGTGGCGCTCGACCAGCGCCCGGCTGCCCACCGGTTCCTGGGTGGCGACGTAGTCCTCCACGATCGCCCGCAGGACGTCGAGCTTGCGATCGTCCAGACCCACTGTCACCCCCTCGCCGCCGGCGCGGCGTACCGCCCCTCCGAGACTCTGGCACTCGAATGCACTCTGGCACTCGAATGTAACGAGTGCCAGTCTACGACGTGCTACCCGGCAGCCGCGATGATCACTCTGCGAGCAACGGCCGCTATGCGACAAGTCGGACACCCGACACCGACACCGACCGGGCGGTCGCCCCCACCTGACCGAACGGCCAGGTGGAAACGAGCGTCGACGTGCTGGCGCCGGTTGATCGGCGGTCCTACCGTGTCGTCCATGACTGAACCACCTCGCCCTCCCGGAGAGGGGCACCCGGGGCCCGAGCCCGGGGACCAGAGCTCTCCGACCCCACCCCCAGCGTCCCAGCCGGCGCCGGGCGAGGCGTCCCCGCCGGGGCCCGCCGAGCCCACCGCGCCACGCTACGACGAGCCCGGCTCGTACCCGCCGCCCGGCGGGGCCACCGGCTACCCGCCGCCGGCCGGGAACCAGCCGCCCGTCGGCGGTGGCTACCCGCCGCCCGGTGGCGGGCCGTACGGTGCTCCGCCACCCGGCGGCGGGTACGGTGCCGCGGCTCCGGCCGGCTACCCGACCAACGACGACAAGACCTGGGCGTTGATCGCCCACTTCGGTGGTGCCGTCGGCGCCCTGATCAGCTTCGGGTCGCTCGGCTTCGTCGGTCCGCTGATCGCCCACCTGGCCAAGGGCCAGCAGTCACCGACGGTGAAGGCGCACGCGGTCGCCGCGCTGAACTTCCAGATCCTCTGGTCGATCATTTCGTTCGTGCTGCTTTTCGTCGGCTGGTGCATGTTCTACCTGCCCAACGTCGCGGTGATGGTCGTCCAGATCGTGTTCGGCATCATCGCCGGGGTGAAGGCCAACGAGGGCGGGCTGTACAAGTACCCGCTGTCGGCCAGCTTCATCAAGTGACCTGACCGGGTGCGTCCACGGTCGCCGATCGTGGACGCACCCCGCCTCCGTCGGCCCGGGACGACAGCACGCGGTCCCGGCCGAGGCGACAGCACGCGGTCCCGGCCCGGGCGGTGCTCAGGGCAGCAGATCGCGGACCACGGCATCGGCGAGCAGCCGACCACGCAGGGTGAGCACCGCCCGGCCGGCGGCGTGCGCGGCCGGCTCCAGCAGGCCGTCGGCCAGCGCCCGGTCCGCGTACGGCTGCTGGGCCGGGGCGACCGCCGACAGCGGCAGCCCGTCGGCCAGCCGCAGCCGCAGCATCACGTCCTCGACGTGCCGGTCGGCGGCGGTGAGCAGTTCCCGGGCCAGACCGGGCGACCGGCCGGCGGCCAGCCGGGACGCGTACGCGGTCGGGTGCTTGACGTTCCACCAGCGGACCCCGCCGACGTGGCTGTGCGCCCCCGGCCCGAGGCCCCACCAGTCCCCGCCGGTCCAGTAGAGCAGGTTGTGTCGGCACCGGGCCGCCGCCGAGGTGGCCCAGTTGGACACCTCGTACCAGGAGAAGCCGGCCGCCGTCAGGGCGGCCTCCGCGGCCAGGTACCGGTCCGCGGCCACGTCGTCCGACGGGTACGGCAGCTCGCCCCGGCGCATCCGGGCGGCCAGCCGGGTGCCGTCCTCGACGATCAGGGCGTACGCGCTGACGTGGTCCACCCCGGCGGCGGTGACCCGGGCCAGCGACTGCGCGAAGTCGTCCGCGCTCTCCCCCGGCGTGCCGTAGATCAGGTCCAGGTTGACGTGGTCGAACCCGGCCTCCCGGGCCTCGGTCGCGGCGGCGGTGGCCCGGCCCGGCGAGTGGGTCCGGTCGAGGATCGCCAGCACCCCCGGCGCGGCCGACTGCATGCCCAGCGAGATGCGGGTGTAGCCGGCGGCCCGCAGCGCCTTCAGCGACTCCGGCGTCACCGACTCCGGGTTCGCCTCGGTGGTCACCTCGGCGTCGGCCGCCAGCCCCCAGGTCGCGTCGATGGCGGCCAGGATCCGGGCCAGGTCGTCCGGCGGCAGCAGGGTCGGGGTGCCGCCGCCGACGAAGACGGTGTCCACCCGGGCCGGCGGGGCCTCGTCGAGCACCCGGGCGGCCAGCGCCAGCTCGGCCAGCACGGTGTCGGCGTACGTGTCCCGGCTCGCCCCGCCGCCCAGTTCGCTCGCCGT
This sequence comes from Micromonospora zhanjiangensis, assembly GCF_042650605.1. Lineage (NCBI taxonomy): Bacteria > Bacillati > Actinomycetota > Actinomycetes > Micromonosporales > Micromonosporaceae > Micromonospora > Micromonospora zhanjiangensis. The sequence continues at coordinate 18,677 of NZ_JBHSBN010000031.1, forward strand.
GTACGTGTTGAAGTCGCAGTAACCGCACCGGCTGGCGCAGAACGGGACGTGCAGGTACACGCCGAAGCCGCGCGCGCCGGTCGAGGCGAGCGCGGCGGGCGGCAGGGACCCGTCGTCGGGTACCGGTTCACCGTCTGGGAGCAGGCCGGGCATCCGACTATTGTGCCGGCATGACTGCCGCCACCGATCCGCTCGTCCGCGTCGTCACCAGCGCCGGTGTGAGCACCCTCACCCTGGACAGCCCGCACAACCGCAACGCGCTGTCCACGCCGCTGATGACCCAGCTGCTGGCCGCGCTGGCCGGGGCGGTCGCCGACGACGCCGTACGGGTGGTGGTGCTCTCGCACACCGGCCCGGTGTTCTGCTCCGGCGCCGACCTGAAGGAGACCGCGGCGGCGTACGCCTCCGGCACGGTGCCGGCCGGCCTGCTCGGTGACGTGCTCGCGGCGGTCTGGGAGTGCCCCAAGCCGGTGCTGGCCCGGGTGGCCGGGCCGGCCCGGGCCGGCGGGCTGGGCCTGATCGCGGCGGCCGACCTGGCGGTCTGCGCCGAGACCGCCACCTTCGCCTTCACCGAGGTACGGATCGGGGTGATCCCGGCGGTCATCTCGGCCACGGTGCTGCGCCGGTTGCAGCCGCGCGCGGCGGCGGAGCTCTACCTGACCGGTGAGACGTTCGACGGGCGGCGGGCCGCGCAGGTCGGCCTGGTCACCTCGGCGGTCCCGGACGACGCGCTGGATGAGGCGGTGGCGGCGGTGTGCGGGTCGCTGGTCCGGGGCGCCCCGGGCGCGTTGGCCGGCGCCAAGGAGCTGCTCCGCCGGCCGGCCGAGCCGGAGCTGCGCGCCGAGCTGGCCGCGCTGTCCGCCCTCTCCACCGGCTACTTCCTGTCCGCCGAGGGCCGGGAGGGAGTGGCGGCGTTCCGGGAGAAGCGCCCGGCGAGCTGGGTGCCCGGCACGAGCTGACCGGCAATTGCCGTGAACCCGGGCAAAGGAATTTCGCTCTGCTGCCCGGTGGTGATTCCGTCGTACGCTGGGGCGACTGCGGGCAGGAGGTGCGGGTTGCGGACTCGGGCGGTGGTGGCGACGACGGTCGCTCTCTCGGCGGTCGCGGCGTTCGGCGTGTTCCTCTCCTCCCGGCACTTCGGGGTGAAGTTCCCGCTCCGGGTCAGCGCCCCGGGCTGCGTCGTGGAGGCCGAAGGGCGGGTGAGCCTCGACGCGACCCAGATGGCGAACGCGGCCACCATCGCCGCGATCGGCGCCCGCCGCAAGATGCCGGAACAGGCCGTGGTGGTCGCCCTGGCCACCGCCTACCAGGAGTCCCGGCTGGAGAACCTGGAGGGCGGCGACCGCGACTCGGTGGGCCTGTTCCAGCAACGACCGAGCCAGGGCTGGGGCACGCCGGAGCAGATCCGCGACCCGCGGTACGCGGCCAACAAGTTCTACAGTGCCCTGAACAAGGTGCGCGGCTGGCAGCAGATGCGGATCACCGACGCCGCGCAGGCGGTGCAGCGGTCCGCCTACCCCACCGCGTACCAGCAGTGGGCGAACCAGTCGGCGGTGCTGGCCCGGGCGTTGCTGGGCAACGCCACCGGCGCGGTCGCCTGCACGGTCGGCCGGGAGCCGGCGATGCGCGGGGACGCGGCGACCGCCGCGCTCAGCAGCGGCCTGGCTCTCGACTGGGGCCGGGTGCAGACGGGCACGCCGGCCGAACTGGCCGGCCTGACCGTGCCGGCCGCGGACGCCCAGTCCGGCTGGCGCTACGCGCACTGGCTGGTGTCACACGCCGGTGACCACGGGGTCAAGCGGGTGCGGTTCGGCGATCTGCAGTGGACGGCGCGCGACGGCGACTGGGCCCGGATCTCCGACGGCGCGCCGACACCGGATTGGGTCATCGCCGAGGTCTTCGCCGACACCTGACCGGTCCGGCCGGCGCGTCACCGGCCACGGTCGGGGTCAGCCCTTGACCGCGCCGGACATCAGACCGGCGACCATCCGCCGCTGCACCAGCACGAAAAAGATCATCACCGGTAGGGTCAGCAACGTCGACGCGGCCATCACCCCACCCCAGGCGGTGTCGTCCCGGCCGAAGAAGAAGGTCAGCGCGACCGGCGCCGTGTATCGGCTCTCGGTGCTGATGAAGGTGAGCGCGAAGATCAGTTCGTTCCACGCGGTGATGAAGGAGAAGATGCTGGTCGCGACAAGACCGGGAGCCACCAGCGGCATCAGGATCCGCCAGAAGATCTGCCACCGGTTCGCCCCGTCGATGGCGGCCGACTCCTCCAGGTCCTTCGGCACCGCGGCCACGAAACCGCGCAGCATCCAGATCGCGAACGGCAGCGAGAAGCCCAGATAGACCAGCACCAGGCTGGGCAGGGTGTTGTACAGCCCGGCCCGCTTGATGATCAGGAAGAGCGGGATCACCAACGCTTCCAGCGGGATCATCTGCACCACCAGCAGCAGGATCAGGACGGTGGTCCGGAAGCGGAACCGGAAGCGGGCCACCGCGGTGGCCGCCAGCAGCGCGATCAGGCCGCTCAGCAGCACCGTGGCGGCGGCCACCAACGCACTGTTGACCAGGAACGACGCGAAGCTGACCCCGGGGATGATCTGCCCACCGAAGATGTCCCGGTAGTGCTCCAGGGTCGGCTTTGCCGGCAGCGGCCGGGGCGTGGTGGAGAAGATCTCCCGGTTCGGCTTCAGCGAGGTGGAGATCATCCAGAACACCGGGAAGGCCGCGAAGGCGGCCACCGCCAGGCCGGCGGCGTTCGCCGCGATCCGGCCCGCGCGGGGCCGCCGTCGGGTGGTCACTGATCCTCCTGACGCAACACCATCCGTACGTACACCGCCGTCACCACCAGCAGGAGCAGGGTCAGGATCACCGCGATGGCGGAGCCCAGGCCGTACTTCGGCGGCGGTGAGAACGCCTCGGCGTACGAGTAGATGGCCAACATGAACGTCGACCGGTCCTGGGTCCCGCCGGCCAGCACGAACTGCTGGGTGAAGACCTTGAAGTCCCAGATGGTGGAGAGCACCACCAGCACCCCGAAGACGGGACGCAGCAACGGGAAGGTCAGCGACCAGAACACCCGCCACGGGCCCGCCCCGTCGACCCGGGCCGCCTCGTACAGCTCGGCCGGGACGCTCTTCAGGCCGGCCAGCACGCTCACCGCGATGAACGGGAACGAGTGCCACACGACGATCAGGGTGAGCACGGTGAAGAAGGTCAGCGGCGAGTTGAACCAGCCGTAGCCGGTCCACTGCGCGCGCCCGAACAGCGTCTCCGACAGGCCGTCCGGCAGCTCGTTGAGCAGCCAGGTGACCAGGCCGCTGGTGTCATCGAACAGCCACTTCCAGACGATGGCGCCGGTCAGCGCCGGGGTCGCCCAGGCCAGCATGACGGCGCCGGAGACGAAGCCGGCCATCCGCCGACCGAGCCGGTTGAGCAGCAGCCCCACCAGCGTGCCGAAGACCATGGTGAGGACGACGTTGGCGACCGCGAACAACACGGTGTTGCGCAGCACGGTCCAGAAGAACGGGTCGCCCAGGATCTGGGTGTAGTTGTCCAGGCCGACCCAGGGCCACGGGCGGTCGCCGCGCAGTTCCCGAATGCCCAGCTTGGCGAAGGACATCACCACCACCTGGCCGAGCGGCCAGAGCAGCAGCGCGCCGATCACCACCAGGGCGGGCAGGAGCAGCAGGTAGGGGACCCGGTCGCGCCGGCGCCGACGGACGGGGGTGACCCGCCCGCCGGCGCCGGCGTCGTCCGGTGCCTTGATCAGTACGGTCACTTGGCGTTGAGAATCTGTTCCATCTCGGTGGCCGCCTTGCCGACCGCCTCGTCCAGGTTGGTGCCCTTCATGATGGAGCTGTTCATGTTCTGGGTGACCGACTTACTGCGGCTGACCTCGGTCCACTTGGGGGTGATCGGGGTCAGCTTGGTGTCCTGCAGCACGGTGGCGAAGGTGCCCATCAGCTTGTCGCCGGCGTACGCGTCGGTCGAGGTCAGGTCCTTGTAAACCGGGAAGAACTTCAGGCTGGTGGCGTACGCCTTGTCGTTCTTCTTGCTGTTCAGGATGGTCAGGTAGTCCCAGGCCAGGTCCTGCTTCTTGCTGTCCTTCCAGATGCCCAGGTCGGAGCCGCCGGCGAAGGCGGGTGCCGGCTTGCCGTCCGGGCCGGGGATCGGGAAGGTGCCCCAGACCTTGGCGATGTCCGGGTTGTCCTTCAGCATGGCGGTCTGCGACCAGCTACCGGCGACGGCCATCGCGGCCTGGCCGGAGGCGAACTGCTTCTGCGCGTCGAGCTCGTTCCACCCGGCGGCGGCCGGCGGCGCGATCTTGTACGTGGTGACCAGGTCGGTCCAGAACTTGACCGCCTTCTTGGCCTCCGGGGTGTTGTACCCGGACTTCCAGGTGTCGCCGTTCTTGGTGGCGATCTCCGCGCCGGCGGACCAGAGGAAGGAGTAGAACGGCAGCTCCGAGTTGCCGGGCAGGGCGAAGCCGTACTTGCCGGGGTTCTTCTGCTGGACGGCCTTGGCGACCGTCACCAGTTCGTCCCAGCTCTTCGGCGGCTGCACCCCGGCCGCGGCGAACCAGTCGGTGCGGTAGTAGACCGCGCGGACACCGGCGTACCACGGCACGCCGTACTGCTTGCCGTCGAGCTGGGCGTTCTTCAGCAGGTCGGGCAGGATGTCCTTGCCCTCGGCCCAGCCGTTCACCCGGTCGGTCAGGTCGGCCAGGGCGTCCTGCTCGGCCCAGCCCTGGGTCTCGGTGTTGCCCAGCTCGGTCACGTCCGGTCCGTCGCCGCCGGCCAGCGCCGTCTGGAACTTCTTCGGCGCCTCCAGCCACGGGATGTACTGGACGTCCACGGTCGTGTCGGGGTGTTTCTGCTTGAACTCGGCCGCGACCCCGTTGAGGAAGGCCGTCTGCGCCTCACTGCCGGCGCCCATCATCCAGACCGTCAGCTTGCTGGTGTCGGCGGCCTCGTCGTCTCCCGAACCGCCGCAACCGGCGAGCAGCATCGCGGCCGAGGCCGCCACGGCAACCACCGGACCAAGCCCTCTCCACCTTCGCACGACACTCCTCCAAGCGTTCTCAGCACCACGTGGCACTTACCTTCTGCAGCGCACCCTAGTAGGAAAAAAACCTTTACGCCAAGGGAGCTGACCAGCAAGGCCCAGCCGCCCGAGCAGCCTAGGACCGGTTCGTGCGCGAACGTAAGGGGGCGCCGGACCCGAAGGTCCGGCGCCCCCTTTGCTACCGGGAGTTTCCGGCTCAGTACCGGCTGACGCCGCGGCGACCGGAGACACCCGCGACCAGGGCGACGCCGATGGCGGCGAGCACGACCTGGATCAGCAACTCGGTCCAGTCGACGCCGGCGGTCTCGGTGGCGATGCCGGCGGCGCGGGCGATGACCGTGCCGAGCAGCGCGGCGCCGACACCGATCAGCATGGTGAGCCAGATCGGGATGTTCTGCTTGCCCGGGACGACCAGTCGACCCAGGGCGCCGATGATCAAACCCACGATGAGCGCGGTGATGATTCCCATGACGGTCACGGCCGTCCTCCTCCGGGGTGTCGTTGGCAACTGTTGTTGTTGCTGTGCTGCACCCGTAGTTCCCGGCGGCTCGAAAATCCAAACCGGATCAGTTGCCCAGGGACTCCGCCAGGTCGCGTATCGCCCGATCCATCGTGCCGAACGCCAGAGGGGGATGTTTCCGCAGGTCGAACCAGGCCAGCTCGGACGATTCGGCGGGGTTGAGACGGACCTGACCGGCCAGTGTGGCCAGAAAGAAAAATTCCAGCACCGGCAGGGTCTCGCCCTGGAACTCGTAGCTGCCGACGTACGTACCGATCAGGTCACCGAGGATGATCTCGGTGCCCAGCTCCTCCCGGCCCTCACGGACGGCGGCCTCGGTCGGATGCTCCCAGCCGTCGCAGAACCCACCCGGCGTCTCCCACCGGCCGGCCCGCGGCTGCGCCGCCCGCTTCAGCGCCAGGAACCGCGAGCCGTCCAGCACGACCAGGTTCACCGTCGGTCGGGCGTTGACGAACAGCTGGTAACCACACCCGGCGCAGACGGTGGGCGGGGCGCCGGGCAGCGGCTCGGCACAGCGCGGGCAGAACGAGGCCGACGGCCCGTACGCCCGCACCGTCACTTCTTTCCCGCCTTGCCGTCGCCGCTCGGGGAGTCGGAGGTGGACAGCGCGGCGATGAAGGCCTCCTGCGGCACCTCCACCCGGCCGACCATCTTCATCCGCTTCTTGCCCTCCTTCTGCTTCTCCAGCAGCTTGCGCTTGCGGCTGATGTCACCGCCGTAGCACTTGGCGAGCACGTCCTTGCGAATGGCGCGGATGGTCTCCCGGGCGATCACCCGACTGCCGATGGCCGCCTGGATCGGCACCTCGTACTGCTGCCGGGGGATCAACGTGCGCAACTTGGCGGCGATGTTGACGCCGTAGTTGTACGCCTTGTCCTTGTGCACGATCGCGCTGAACGCGTCGACCGGCTCGCCGTGCAGCAGGATGTCCACCTTGACCAGGTCCGACCGCTGCTCGCCGGAGGGCTCGTAGTCCAGGCTGGCATAGCCCTTGGTACGGCTCTTGAGCTGGTCGAAGAAGTCGAAGATGATCTCGGCCAGCGGCAGCGTGTAGCGCAGCTCGACCCGGTCGGTGGAGAGGTAGTCCATCCCCTGCAACGCGCCGCGCCGGCCCTGGCACAGCTCCATCACCGCGCCGACGTAGTCGTTGGGGGTCAGCACGGTGGCCCGGACCACCGGTTCGTACACCTCGGCGATCTTGCCGGTCGGGTACTCGCTGGGGTTGGTGACGGTGATCTCGGTGCCGTCGTCCAGCACCGCCCGGTAGACCACGTTCGGCGCGGTCGAGATCAGGTCGAGGTTGTACTCCCGCTCCAGCCGCTCCCGGATGATCTCCAGGTGCAGCAGGCCGAGGAAGCCGCAGCGGAAGCCGAAGCCGAGCGCCCCCGAGGTCTCCGGCTCGTAGTCCAGCGCGGCGTCGTTGAGCTTGAGCTTGTCCAGCGCCTCGCGCAGCGCCGGGTAGTCCGAGCCGTCGATCGGGTAGAGCCCGGAGTAGACCATCGGCTTGGGGTCCTTGTAGCCGCCCAGCGCGTCGGCGGCCGGCCTGCCGTGGTTGGTGACCGTGTCACCGACCCGGGACTGCCGGACGTCCTTCACCCCGGTGATCAGGTAGCCGACCTCGCCGACGCCGAGCGCGTCGGCCTTCTGCATCTCCGGCGAGATGACCCCGATCTCCAGCAGCTCGTGGGTCGCGCCGGTGGACATCATCTTGATCCGGTCGCGGGCCTCGATCCGGCCGTCGATCACCCGGACGTAGGTGACCACGCCGCGGTAGACGTCGTACACCGAGTCGAAGATCATCGCCCGGGCCGGTGCGGCGGGGTCGCCCACCGGCGGCTTGAACTGCCGGACGATCTCGTCGAGCAGGTACGGCACGCCCTCGCCGGTCTTGCCGGAGACCCGGATGCAGTCGTCCGGGTCGCAGCCGATCAGGTGGGCCAGTTCCTCGGCGAACTTCTCCGGCTGGGCGGCCGGCAGGTCGATCTTGTTCAGCACCGGGATGACGTGCAGGTCGTTCTCGAGGGCCAGGTAGAGGTTGGCCAGGGTCTGCGCCTCGATCCCCTGCGCCGCGTCGACCAGCAGCACCGCACCCTCGCAGGCGGCCAGCGACCGGGACACCTCGTACGTGAAGTCCACGTGCCCCGGCGTGTCGATCATGTTGAGGACGGCGTGCTCACCCCGCTGGTCGCCCTCCCGGACGGTCCACGGCATCCGGACCGCCTGGCTCTTGATGGTGATGCCGCGCTCGCGCTCGATGTCCATCCGGTCCAGGTACTGGGCGCGCATCTGCCGCGCGTCGACCACCTCGGTGAGTTGCAGCATCCGGTCGGCCAGCGTCGACTTTCCGTGGTCGATGTGGGCGATGATGCAGAAGTTCCGGATGCGACCGGGGTCGGTGGCACCAGGGGCGTTCACACCAGGGTCGAGCTTCGGTGGCACAGCGGTCCGTTCTGATCGGCTTGGGTGACTGGTCGGCACGGTGGACGGGTCGGCACGGCGGTGACCGGTCGCTGTCGCCGGTGGTGGGCGACCGACGGGCCGGCTCCTATGATCCCACGCCGCCCCGGCACCGGTCGGATCACTCCTCCAGCGGCTCCGCCGCCCTCCCCGGGCGGCGGCCGGCGAACAGCGGATCACTCCTCCGGTGCGACTCCCCGACCAGCGGCTCACTCCTCCGGCGGCTCGACGAACAGGGCGGCCAGCCGCGGCAGGCGACGGCGCGCCTCCTCCTCGTCGTCGAAGTCCCAGAAATCGCCGGTGTCCGGGGTCCGGCGCGGCTCCGGGTCCGCCGGCAGCTCGGTCGCGGTCGCCGTACGGTGCGCCTGGGCGGCGATCTCCAGCACCGCCTCGGAACCGAACTCCTCACCGGTCGCCGCGGCCTGCCGGATCCGCGGCAGGTCGGCGAGGCTGTCCGGCTCTGCCACCGCGCGGGCGAAGACCTGCCGACCCTGGGCGATCAGCCAGCCCCGGAAGTGGTCGAAGCCGTCCTCGGAACAGCCACCGTTGATCAGGTAGGCGGCACCCCAGAGATCCTCCCGGTGCGAGGCGGTCAGCACTCGGGTCAGGTGCCGGTTCCAGCCCACGATGTCGGCCACGTCCCGCTCCGCCAGCGCCGCCGCGGCCCGGACCGCGACCGCGTCGGCGTCGTCCCCCTCCGGGCCGGTCCGCGCGTCGTCGATCAGTGCCCAGAACTCCTCGGTACGCATGACACGGCAGTCTGCCACCCGGGACCGACCACCCCACCGCACACACCGACACCGCCCGCCGCCGAACCGGGGCCGCCCGGCAGGATGGGCGCATGGCCGTAGCACCGGTGCCGCCCGTGGCGTACGACGCGACCGCCGTCCGACCCGATTGGGGTGACCTGCCCGAGCCGTTGCGGACCGCGATCGACCAGCGGCTCGGCGCCCCGGTCCGGGCGGCCGGGTCGGCGGGCGGCGGGTTCACCCGGGGCTTCGCCTCGCTGCTGGAGACCTCGACCGGCGACCGGGTGTTCGTCAAGACCGCGTCGCTGCGCACCCAGCCGCACCTGTGCGACTGGTACGCCCGCGAGGCCGCCGTGCTGGCCGCCCTGCCGTCCGGGCTGCCCGCCACCCGGGCCCGCTGGACGATGACCGCGGCCGGCCACTTCGTCAGCTGCCTGGACGCCGTCCCGGGGCGGATGCCGGCGCTGCCGTGGCGCCCGGCCGAACTCGACGCCACCCTCACCGCGTACGCGAAGATCTGCGCGGCCCTGGCCGAACCCCCCGCCGAACTGGTCGGTCTGGGCCTGCCCCGGCTCGCGGACCTGGCCCGGGACGATCTTTCCTGCTGGCGCGAGGTCGCCGCCGGCAGCGAACCGATGCCCGCGGTCCCGGCCGGGATCCCGGCCCGACTGGCCGACCTGGTCCGGCTGGAGTCACTGCTGCCCGGGTACGCCGAGTCCGCCGGTTTGATCCACTGCGACCTGCGGCTGGACAACGTGCTGATCGATCCGGACGGCGCGGCGTGGATCTGCGACTGGAACTGGCTCTGCCACGGGCCGGCCTGGTTCGACCTGGCCGGCCTGCTGCTCATCGGGTACCCGGCCGGGCTGGACGTGGACGGCCGGTTCGCCGCCCACCCGGGCGCCCGGGGCGCTCCCCCGGACGCCCTGGACGCCGCCCTGGCGGCCCTGTCCGGGTACCTGTTGACCTCGGCCGAGGCGGGCCCCAGCGGCGCCTCCCCGGCTATCCGCGGCCACCAGCGGTGGACCGGGGAGCTGGCCCTGGCCTGGCTGTCCGAACGCCAGGGCTGGGGCTGAGTTTTGGCCCACCTGCGCCGGCCTGGTAACCTGACTTTTCGCGTGTGGCGACGTGACGTCGTCGCCTGCGTCAAGCAGACCCAACCGAGCTATCAAGACGAGGCTGTCGCGTGGCGAACATCAAGTCCCAGATCAAGCGCAACCGGCAGAACGAGAAGCGCCGGCTGCGTAACAAGTCGGTCAAGTCGTCGCTGAAGACCGCCGTCCGCAAGTTCCACGAGGCCAGCGAGGCCGGTGACCTCGACAAGGCCACCGAGCTCATGCGGGACGCCTCGCGCAAGCTGGACAAGGCAGTCAGCAAGGGCGTGATCCACTCGAACCAGGCGGCGAACCGCAAGTCGGCCATCGCTAAGCGCCTGGGCTCGCTCTCCGCCTGACGAGTTCGACCCAGACCTGAGCAGTAACCCCCGGGACCGGCTGGTCCCGGGGGTTACTGCCGTATGCGTCCTGACCTCCTGCCCGCCAGCCGGGGCTCCATTCCCGTGCTGGCCGGGTCCCCGTTCGCGTGCCCGGGCCGCCGGTCGGGCGCGGCGCGGCACGGGTGCCGAGCGGCTACTCGTACCGGCGGCGGGCCGTCTGCCGGGCGCGTTGCCGGGACGAGTCGGTCGGGTCCAGCCCGGCGGGCCACCGCGCGGTCGGCTGCGGTCCCGGCGACTCGACCTGATGGGTGTTCGTGGGCTTGGCCACCACCGCCGGCAGCGCCGGCCGCTCGGCCGTGGTCTCCTCGTGGACCGGACCGGCCGTGGCCGGCACCGCGGTCAGCGCGCGAAGGGCACCGGTCGGACCGGGTCGGGCGACGGGTCCGGACGCCCCGACGACCGACAGGTCTCCGGTCGCCCGCCCGGCTGAATCGATCATGGCTGGCCGGGGCGCCGGGCCGGGCCGGCGCGGCACCGCGGCACGACCGACGAACGGCGCCATCTCCCGGCGGAACGCCTCCCGCTCCCGCTGCGGCACCCGGGCCGCCGCGCGGGCCACCGCGGCCGCCACCTCGTCGTTCAACTTGACCATCAACGCGACCGAGGCGGGCAGCACCAACACCGCCCACCAGCTGACCAGCTCGGCCAGGGTGAGCAGCAGCGCGAGAATGACCGAGCCCTCGAAGAAGACGAAGCAGAGCAAACCGCCGGGATCGACGTGGCGCAGCCCCAGGACCCGCGAGTACAACGGGCGCAGCCGCTCCTCCTGCCGGGACCGGGCCTCGCCGTGCGGTCGTGGCGGCCGGCCCGGGCGCGCCCGTCGTCCGTGCCGGCTCATGCCGTCGCTCCGCCGCGATCCGGCACTCCGCCCGCAGCCGGAGTGCGGTCCGGGCGCCCGGCGGACCGCCCGGCGTCCGGGTCGAGGCTGACCCTCGACGCGGTCATGCCGCCCCGTTCCTGGCCCGGTCGCCCCGCCGGGCCGCGGCGACGGCGAACACCGCGCGCTCCAGGGCGTAGCCGCGGTCGTCCGCGCCGCCCTTGACCGCGGCGTTGCAGTCGGCCGCCGCCCGCATCGCGTCGGCCAGTCCCTCCGGGGTCCAGCCGCGGCTCTGTCGCTGTGCCCGCTCAATCTTCCAGGCCGGCATGCCGAGGCTGCTGGCCAGCTGATAGGCGCTGCCCCGCCCGGCCGAGGCCACCCGGGCCACCGTGCGCACCCCGTCGGCCAACGCGTCGGCGATCGGCACGGGGTCGACCCCGACGTGCAGTGCCCAGCGCAACGCCTCCAACGCCCCGGGCACGTCACCGACGATCGCGGCGTCCGCCACGGTGAAGCCGCTCACCTCGGCGCGGCCGCGGTAGTAGCGGGCCACCGTGTCCACTCCGATGCGCCCGTCCGTGTCGGCCACCAACTGCGAGCAGGCGGAGGCGAGTTCCCGCAGGTCGTTGCCGACCGCGGCGAGCAGTGCCTCGGCCGCGTCGTCCGGGCAGCGGGTGCCGAGCCGGCGGAACTCGTCCCGGACGAAGGCCACCCGCTCGCGGTTGCCCTTGAGCCGGACCGCCGGCACGACGGTGGCGCCGGCCTTCTTGAGCCCCTCGGCGAACGCCTTCCCCTTGGCCGCCCCGGCGTGCGCCACCACCAGGTGGACCTCCGGGTCGGGGTTCTTCGCGTACACCAGCAGCGCGGTGACCAGGTCCTTGCGGGCGTCCTGCCCGGAACGCAGCACCAACACCCGCCGACCGCCGAACAGGGACGGGCTCAGCATCTCGGCCACCTCGCCGGCGTTGACCGTGCCGGCCTCGTACTCGCGTACGTCGGCGCCGGGGTCGGCCTGCCGGGCGGCCGCGACCGCGTCGGACACCGCCCGGGCGGCCAGCAACTCCTCGTCGCCGAGGACCAGCAGTACGGGCGGAAGCTTGGGCGCGGTCACGCCCGCAATATTCGCATGTGACCGCCGTACGTCCACCCTGGTCAGAGCATCCCGCACGGCCGACCCCGCAGTTGGCGCTAATCTAGACATATACCTTGATAACCTTGATATGCGGCACTTCGGTCAGGTGACTGAGCGTGCCGGCCATTCCCTCCGCCTCCGGTCCGACCAGGTCGTCGCCCGGCTCGGCGCGCCTCGTTGCACCACGGCGCCCCGTCCGCCGCGCCGGCTGCCGGCCGGGCGGGGCCCTCCGCCCAGCCGGCTCCCCGAGAGTCAGCCGGGTCGACTGGATGCCGCACTGGTGGGGCTGGGCGGAGCGCTGGGAGAAGTGGTGGGACCGGACGCCATGCGGGCGAACGTGGAGAAGCCTGCACGCGCACCGGTGGAGTACACCTATTCGATTCCTGCGCTATTCCCTGATCATGAGGGTGGCGTGGCGCTGCGAGGCCCGGCTCCAGGCCGTAGGTTGGGGCCCTGGTGCCAGTGGAGATCCCGACTGGCTATGACGGACGAGATGGGCTCCACCGGGACGGCCATAACTGGCCCCACCACGGGCTGACTGTCCCTACTCCCGGTTACCGAACGTAGCCGGCGCTGGTGCTTACCGAGCGGCGATTGGCACCGACCCGCGCGTTGTCTGCGGCAGAAGAGGATGCGGCGCCTCTCGTGGCGGGGCTGCGCCGGCGCGGCCGGGGCATAGTCTTCAGTCCATGTCTCGAGACAACGTGCGGAAGGCGGTGCGGTTCGCCGCGGCCGCCGCCGTTCTCAGCCTGACCGCCCTCCTGCCCGCCACGCCGGCCGCCGCCGCGGGCACCCAGACCATCTACATGAACGCGTCCGGATCGGACTCGGCCGCGGGTGACACCCCGGCCGCCGCAGTGAGAACGCTCGAGCGCGTCGAGCAGCTCGTCGCGGCCGGCCCCTCCAACCAGGACGTCGAGGTGCGCATCCACGCCGGCACCTACGTGGCCCAGCAGACGATCTGGCAGACGTACCGGCCGGGGCACACGATCTCGTTCATGCCGGACGACTACGAGATCGGCGAGGGCGCCGACTCGATCGCCGCGCGGCCGGTGTTCCAGAACGCGCGGGCCAGCGGCTCCAACCGGTACATCGCCGGGTACTGGTTCTACGCCTGCGCTGGCGGGGCGCTCAACGCCGGTGGCACCTCCGGCCTGCGGTTCTACTACCTGCAGGCGCAGTACTACTCGAGCGGCGGCATCTCGCTGGACGGATCGGCCGGGTCCTGTGGCGGCCGATACCACCCGTCCTCCGGGCCGGGCCTGCCGTCGGCGCGCGGCCTGGACGGCAACACCGTGTTCGGCATGGTCCTCACCTCGCTGGGCAATGCGTACACCGGTGGCATCTGCGGTGACGCGGACTGGCCGCGGTGCGGGTACGGCGGGATCGTGCTCACCGAGTCGTCGGGCAACCGGATCGCCAACAACCACTTCGTGAACCTGCGCAACAGCGAGAACAGCTACATCCACGCCATCTACATCACGCACAAGAGCTCGCGCAACACGTTCACCGGCAACAACGTGACCGGGGTCAGCAGCGATCCGATCAAGCTACGGGACGGCAGCGACTTCAACACCTTCGACGCCAACGTGTTCGGGGCGAACGGCTTCCCGCGCTCGTCGACGCCGCCGTCCGCGCACTACCTGGAGGAGGTCAACGTGGACGCGGGTGAATGCTCGTCGTACCACAACCGGTTCACCAACAACGACCTCGGCACGTACCTGACCGGCAGCAGCGCCAACCTGCCGACCTGGTACCTCTACCCGGCGGGCGCGACCTGGGCCGGCGCCGCGGGCTGCCCGGCGCTGCCGGCTGGCGAGACCCGGCTGACCACGGCGAACAACACCTACTGACGCTCGGGTCTTCTCAGACCGCCGACTGCACCTATGTTGCATCTAATGCAATTCCGCGCACTTCGCCGGATCTTCGCTCAGGGCTCCGCGCGCAACTCCGGGGTTGCTGCCCCTTCCCTGGTCGCCGTTCGGGAGGTCCGGGCGAAGGTGGCGGAGACGCTGAGTCCCCTGTCCCGGTCCGCGGGGAAGGACGCTCCGGCTGCCAGGAAGGCGAAGGCCGCCTGAGCGCTACGGACAACGGCCCGGACCAGTCGGTCCGGGCCGTTACGTTGCTCAGGTAGTGGGTGGCTCCTGGCCGACGTACGTCCCGCGTTGCGGCACGGTGTAGACCAGCCCGCGCTCCCGGAGGTGAGCCACAGCGTGGCGGGCCGTGGTCCGGGCCACGCCGAACTCCTGGACGATGGCCGTTTCACTCGGGATGGGCCGATGTTCGGCAAGCTCCCCGCTTGCGATACGGGCCGCAATCACATCCGCTATCTGCCGATAGACCGGAATTGGACCCTTTGGGTCGATCATAAAGACAACGCTAGTTGAGCAGGCCCGACAGGGATCCAGTAGCTACGTAGGTATACGTATACCTTCGTATTCCGCTACGATCCGTCCGTGCTCGTGTTCGCTCGGCAACGAACACGATCACGTGAGAGGCGGCCCGGCTACGTGACTCCGACTCCGTGGCCGGGCCTGCCATTCCTGGAGGTGGAGCACGTGGAGCAACCGGTCCCCCGTGAGGTCTGGATACCGGCGCTGGCAAAACGAATCATCACCGCTGACCGGGACGTAGGGCACTGCAACAAGTGCCGTACCGGCTCCGTGCAGACGTGCGAAACGCTGAGCTGGGCGCGGAGCCGGCTCCGCGCGTTCCGTACGTCCAGCGACGGGACGGACCAGCCGTAGTGGCGGCCAGAGCGCCCGTCCCCCGGCAGGCCCGGCCCGGGGCGGTCCCCAGTTGCGTGGAGCGGTGTTGTCGGCTCCGCCTGGATCTCCGGCCAGGCCAGGTCTTCAGGGTTGACCGCCGCGCGTCGGTCCAGTTCGGCGGAGAGTGCGCCCTGCTCTTCCGGCTCACGGCCGTGGAGCAACGGCTGACCTGTCACGGCTGGGTCTGGCTGACCGGCTACGTGCTCAGCGCGACCGGTGAGGCCCTGGAGAAACGGGAGATATTCGTCCAACTGGAGGGCCTTCAGCTCATCCGGACCAGGACGAAGTAGTGGATGTTCACCGGGTCCGGGTTCCCGGATCAACGCCTCGGGTCGCCACCGCCAGCCCACCGGACCGGACGACCGCCGCCAGGTCACCGTCGGTGTCGGTACGCAGCACCCGGGCCCCGCCCCGGGTCAGCCGGGCCAGCAGGGCCGCGTTCGGGTGGCCGTAGCCGTTGTCCCGACCGACGGAGACCAACGCCACGGCCGGCCGGACCGCGTCCAGGAAGGCGGGCTCCTGGTACGGGCTCCCGTGGTGGGCGACCTTCAGCACGTCGGCCCGCAGCTCGGCGGCCGGCACCAGGTCCCGCAGTTCCCGTTGTTCCTCCTCCTCGGCGTCCCCGGGCAGCAGGATCCGTACCCCGCCGATCTCGGCCCGCAGCACGAGCGAGTTGTTGTTCGGGTCGGACCTGCTGCCGCGCACCGGGTACACCGGGCCGACCACCGTCAACCGGACCGGGCCGGCGGTCCAGGTCCACCCGGGACCGACCCCGACGACCGGTGCGCTGCCCACCCTGGCGGCGGACCGGACCGCGTCCCGGCCGCCGGTCGGTTCGGGCCACTGTCCGGCCGCCACGGCGACGACCCGCCGACCCCGGAACACCCCGGCCACCCCGCCCACGTGGTCGGCGTGGAAGTGGCTGATCACCAGCAGCGGCACGGTCCGTACGCCGAGCCGGCGCAGGCAGCCGTCCACGGCCGCCGGTTCCGGTCCGGCGTCGATCACCACCGCCTGCCCGGCGACCACCGGCAGGACTATCGCGTCGCCCTGCCCGACCGCGCAGACCGCGATCACCCAACCGGCCGGCGGCCAACCGGGGGCGAGCACCCGGACCGGCACCGCGCCGAGCAGCACCGCCACCGCGACCACCGCCACCAACCGGCGCACCACCGGGCGGCGGGCGGCGATCAGCAGGGCGACGGTGAGCGCGCCGAGCAGCAGCCCGCCGAGAACCCCGCCCAGCCAGGGCAACGTACCGGCGGGCAGTTGCGCGCCGTGCCGGGCGATGGTCACCAGCCAGCGGGCCGGCCAGCTGGCGAGCCAGGCGGTGAACTCGGCACCGGCGGGCCAGACCGGCGACAGCACGGCGGTCACCACCCCGAGCACGGTGGCCGGGGCGATGACCGGCGCGGCCAGCAGATTCGCCGGTACGGCCACCAGGCTGATCGTCCCGGACAGGCCCGCGATGACCGGCGTGCAGGCCAACTGCGCCGCGGCCGGCACCGCCACCGCCTCGGCGACCCCGGCCGGTACGCCCCGTCGGCGCAGCGCGTCCCGCCAGCGCGGCGCCAGCAGCAGCAACC
The DNA here is from genome assembly GCF_042650605.1 of Micromonospora zhanjiangensis. Lineage (NCBI taxonomy): Bacteria > Bacillati > Actinomycetota > Actinomycetes > Micromonosporales > Micromonosporaceae > Micromonospora > Micromonospora zhanjiangensis. The sequence goes on from NZ_JBHSBN010000031.1 coordinate 35,271, forward strand.
CGCCGGTGGCCAGCACCGACAGGGTGAAGCCCGGGTCCCCGGCCAGGTCCGGGTCGACCAGGACCAGCACGGTGACCGCCGCCCCCAGCGCCGGTACGGCCGCCCGGGGTCGGCCGGTGGCCAGTGCGAGCAGCCCGATGGCGCCCATCACCGCGGCTCGTACGACACTGGGCGACGGCCGGGCCAGGATGACGAAGCCCACCAGCGCCACCCCGCACAGCCCCGCCGCCACCCACGGCCCGGCCCGGCACCACCGGGCCAACAGCAGCACCAGGCCGAGCAGGATCGCCACGTTGGAGCCCGACACGGCATTCAGGTGGGTCATCCCGGTGGCTCGGAAGTCCTGCTCCACGCCCGGATCGAGCCGGCTGGTGTCGCCCACCACCAGACCGGGCAGCAGGCCGCCCGGCTCGTCCGGCAGCGGGTCGCAGGCCCGTTGCAGGCCGGCCCGCAGCGCGCCGGCCGCCCGCTGGGCCCACGACGGTCGGCCCAGCAGGGTCGGCGGTGTGGTCACCGACAGCACCGCCGCGGTCAGGTCGCCGCCCCGCGGGCGGGCCAGCCGGCCGCCGGTCAGCACCCGTTGACCGGGCAGCAGGGGACGCCACGCCGGGTCGCCGGCCAGCACCAGGATCCGGGCCGAGGTGTGGACCCGGGTGGTGCCGCCGGTGTCGCCGCGCAGCCGGACCAGGGTGGCCGGGACCAGCAGGGTCGACGGGCCGGCCCCGCCGGTGATCACTTTCGGGTCGTCGCGGACCACCAGTTCGACGGTGACCCGGCTCCGGGCGGCGGCCAGACCCGCCAGCGGTTCCGCGTCCCGCACGCTGAGCCGGGCCGCGGTGGCCGCACCGCCGCACAGCACGCCGAGCGACACGGCCACCAGCACCCAACCGTGTCGACCGACCAGGTCGTCGACACGGCGGAGCACACCACGGGGGCCACCGCCGGAGGCGTCCTCGCGTCGCCGGAGCAGGTGGCCGGACGCGACGAGCGCCGTCCCGGCCGCCGACAGGGCGAGCAGCACGACCGCCCGGAGCGGAAGGTGCAGACCGGCCAGCGCGGACAGCCAACTGGCCACGGCCAGGCCGGCCAGCCGCAGGTCCGGCGGGCGACCAGCCGCGGGCGAGGCCGGCCCGTCCTGCGCAGCCGGCTCCGTCGCGTCCTCTTGCGCCGCCGGTGCGGGCCGGATCGCCACGGGTCCGCTCACACCGTCACCAGATCCTTGAGGTCCTGGTAGCGGGCGTCGCCGATGCCGGTCACCTGGCGCAGGTCGCCGACCGAGCGGAACCCACCGTGCTGTTCCCGGTAGTCGATGATGCGCTGGGCGAGCACCGGACCGACGCCGGGCAGGGCGTCGATCTGGGCCACGGTCGCCGTGTTGAGGTTGACCTTCCCGCCCGGGCCGGCCCCGGCGGCGCCGGACTGGCCGCCGACCGGTCCGGCGGCACCGGCTGGCGGTGGGGTGACACCGATCACGATCAGCTCGCCGTCGGTGACCTTCCGGGCCGGATTGACCATCGCCACGTCGACGCCGGGCAACGCCCCGCCGGCCGCCTCGATCGCGTCCGCGACCCGGGCGCCGGGCGGCAGGCGTACCAGTCCGGGACGCCGCACCTTGCCGGCCACCGCGACCACCACCTCGGTCGGGTTGCCGGCGCCGGCCGGGGCCGGCGGCGGGCCGGACCGGGACGCGGCGGACGCGCCGGCGGGCTCCGGTGTCGCCGCCGCCGCCGAGGCGGCCGGCACCGGCTCGGCGGCCGGCCGGGACAGCCAGGCCCAGCCCGCGGCGGCGAGCACGACCAGGACCGCCACCGCCGCGAGCGCCCGGACGCCGCGCCGGCCCGGGTCGAACACGCCGGCACCGGCCAGCCGGGGCCGGTCCGCCAGGTCGTCCTCGGCGGGCAGCGGATCCGGCGCGCCGAGGCCGGTCGACGCAGCGGGGAGGGCCCGCCCGTCGACACCGGTCACCGGGTCCGGCCCGGTCGACGGGTCGGGCGGGTCGGGCGGGTCCAGGGCGGACGGGCGGCCCAGCGGTCGTCCGACCGGTACGGCGTAACCGTTCGACGTCCCGGCCGCGAGCAGCCGCCCCAGCCGTTGCCGCACCGTCGTCTCGTCGTCATCGGACACCCGGCCGACGCTAGGCGGGCCGCCCGGTCCCGGGCACCGGGTCAGCGTCGGCTGTGGACAACCGGGCCACCTGTGGAAAAAGCCCTGATCATGCGTGGCTCTGCTATGCGGCGCCTCCGATCGCCGGGCGGCGACCGGTGGGGTGGCACGGAGCACGGCAAGGCGGACCGGTGACAATCGGGACGGTGCGGCCCAACCCGGGTGCCGCCGGGAAGCGAGAGTCCACATGAAACGCACGATCACCGCCGTCGCGGTGGGCGCCGTCGTCGCGCTCGGGGCAGGTCTGTTGACGGCCACGTCGCCCGCCGTCGCCGCCGCCTGCACGTCGAGCACCTGCCCGACCGAGGTCTCCGGGGCCGCCTACCGGATCACTCAGTCGACGCTGTCGAACGCCGCCGCCGTGCACCAGGCCCTCGGCGGCAAGTCCACCCATCCGGAGCTGAGCCAGGTGCTCGCCGACGCCAACCGGGTGATGTCACCGCTGTCGTCGTGCCGGCCCAGCCCGGCCGGGCTGTCGCCGAAGGCCGTTTTCGGGTTCTGCTGGAACAGCGACGACCAGGACACCGACGACAGCAACCTGTGGTTCCCGCAGGGGATCACCACCACCGCCGACGCGTTCGGCAGCCGGGTCTACGAGGGTGCCCAGGCCGTCGCCGTCACCTGGTACAAGCGGACCAGCAAGACCGACGAGAAGGCGATCCAGGCGCGGATCAGCCTGGCGCCGGCCGAGGGCTACCAGACCGGCACCAACCGGTACCGGCACGTGCTGCTGGTGGAGCCCACGGGCAGCGACAACTTCGCCCAGATCCCCTGCCACGCCGGCGGTGCGATGTGGTACGGCCACCTGCTCTACGTCGCCTGCAGCAGCACCATCCGGGTGTTCGACTGGGACTACCTGCACGAGGTGAAGACCACCAGCCTGCCGGGTGAGGGCTTCGGCCGGCAGTCCGACGGCGGGTACTACGCCAACGGCAACCGCTACGTCATGGTGCAGGTCGGGCAGATCGGCAGGCAGGACAACAACATCCAGTTCTCGTCGCTGGCGCTGGACCGGGCCTCCGCGCCGGACCGGCTGGTGGTCTCCGGCTACAGCGACACGGCCGGCGTCAACCTGTGGCGGTTCGACCTGGACGCGGCCACCCGGTTGCCGTCGTCGAACACCGCGCACGACGCGTACAAGCTGCCGATCACCTACGTCCAGGGTGCCGTCACCCGGGGCGACCGGTTCTGGTTCAGCCGGAGCACGACGAATCCCCAGCTGCTGTTCTGGGACCGGGCGAAGAAGACCACCCCGGTGGCCTACGGCGCCGACTACGGGGCGGAGAGCATCTCCTACTGGTCCTCCGGTGACGGGGCGGGCGGCGTCCCGGACTACCTGTACACGCTGACCGAGCACGAGGGCAGGCGCGAGGTCTTCGCGGTGAAACAGGCGTCCTTCGACGGCTGACCCGGCGCGCAGGCCGACCCAGCGGCCCGACCCAACGGGCCGGCTCAGCGGCCCGACCCAGTCGGCCGGGCTCAGGGCCGGCGGTGCACCACGATGCCGGCCAGGCCCGGACCGGCGTGCGCGGCCACCACGGCACCGACCTCGGTGACGTACCGGTCACGCAGCCGGTCGCCGAGCCGGTCGGCCAACGCGGTGGCGAGTTCGGCGGCGCGGCCGGGGGCGGCGAGGTGGTGGACGGCGACGTCGACCTCGGCGTCGCCGGCCGTCTCCACCGCCAGGTCGACCAGCCGGGCCAGCCCCCGGCTCGCGGTCCGGACCCGGTCGCGCAACACGATCGCGCCCTCCTTGACGTGCAGGATGGGCTTGACCGACAGGGCCGTGCCGAGCAGGGCTGAGGCGGCGTTGATCCGGCCGCCGCGGCGGAGGAACTCCAGCGTGTCGACGTAGAAGAAGGTCCGGGTGCGGTCCGCCGCGTCCAGCGCCGCCTGGCGTACCGCGGTCAGGTCCGCGCCCCGGGCGGCGGCCGCGCCGGCCGCCAGCGCCGGGAAGCCCAGGCCCATGCCGGTGGACCGGGAGTCGACCACGGTGATCCGACCGCCGAACCGGGCGGCGGCCAGCGACGCGGCGGCCGCGGTGCCGGACAGCCCGGCGGACAGGTGCACCGAGACGACGCCGGCCGCGCCGCCGTCCAGCAGTTCCTGGTACGTCCGGGCGAACTGCTCCGGAGCCGGCCGGGAGGTGGTGACGGCGTGCCGCCGTTCGCCGAGTGCCCGGGCCACGTCGTCGGGTGAGACCTCGTCGCCCTCCAGGCCCTCCGTCCCGTTGACCACCACGGTCAACGGGACGACGGTCAGGTCGTGCTCGCCGGCCAACTCGGCCGGCAGGTACGCGGTGGAGTCGGTGACGACCGCGACGGGCATCCGAGGGCTCCTAGGTCGAGACCGGCGCCGGTCAGACGGCCGCCGGGATGTCGGCGGCGCTGATCGGGCCGACGTTGTGGGCGCGCAACTGCCACCCCCGGGTCTCGTCGTGCCGCAACTCGGTCCAGTGGCAGTTCTGCAGGCCACCCAGGGTACGCAGCACCTCGTACGGCCAGCCGAGCAGGTGGCCGCAGCCCTGCCGCGCCGCGCCGCCGTGGGTGGCGACGACGACGGTGCCACCGGGCACCACGTCGGCCGCGGCCCGCAGCGCCTCGGCGGTCCGCTTGCCGAGATCGTCCAAGGTCTCGATGCCGCAGCCCGGGTCCCGCAGCCCGGCCCGCCACGGGCCGTACTCGGCCGGGAACCGCTCGGCCACCTCGGTCATGGTCAGGCCCTGCCAGCTGCCGTAGTGCCGCTCCCGCAGCCGCGGGTCGGTACGAACCGGCAGGCCGGTCAGCGCGGACAGCGCGGCGGCGGTGTCGGCGGCCCGGCGCAGGTCGCTGGCGACGACGGCGTCCGGACGCAGCGCGGCCAGCAGCGGCGCCGCCGCGGCGGCCTGCTCGTGGCCCAGGTCGTTGAGGGGGACGTCGGTCTGACCCTGCACCCGGCCCTCGGCGTTCCAGTCGGTGTTGCCGTGCCGCCAGACGATCAGTCGGGTCATCGGTTCACTCGGCGGGACCGGCCTCGGCGTCGACCAGGTCACGGTCGACGAACGGGACGGTCGGGCAGTCCTTCCACAGCTTGTCGAGCGCGTAGAACTCGCGCTCCTCGGCGTGCTGCACGTGGATCACCACGTCGACGTAGTCGAGCAGCACCCAGCGGCCGCCCCGCTCGCCCTCGCGGCGGACCGGCTTGGCCTTCTCGGGGAGGTTGAGCAACGCTTCCTCGACGGCGTCGACGATCGACGCCACCTGGCGCTCGTTGGGCGCGGAGGCGACCAGGAACGCGTCGGTGATGGCGAGCCGGTCCCCCACGTCGATGATGACGATGTCCTGCGCCTTCTTGTCGGCGGCGGCCTGCGCGGCGGCCATTGCCAGCTCGTGAGCGCGATCGGAAATTGGCACCGTACTCCTTCGGTCTACCAGGGGACCGTTCCAGCGTCTCACACGACGGAGACTCATGACTTGCCGGTTCCGCTAGAATTGGTTACAAGATGGGACAATTCACCGCCGGTAGAGTCGCCGTTTCGCGATGTACTGCACCACACCCTCGGGCACGAGGTACCAGACCGGCTTGCCGGCGGCCACCCGGGCCCGGCAGTCGGTGGACGAGATCGCCATCGCCGGCACCTGCACCAGGCTCACCGCGTCGGCCGGCAGGTGCGCCGCGGACAGTTCGAAGCCGGGCCGGGTCACCCCGATGAAGTGCGCCAGCTCGAACATCCGGTCGGTGTCCTTCCAGGAGAGGATCTTCTCCAGCGCGTCCGCCCCGGTGATGAAGAACAATTGCGCCTTGGGGCCGTACTCGGCGCGCACGTCGCGCAGCGTGTCGACGGTGTAGGTCGGCCCGGGCCGGTCGATGTCCGCCCGGCTGACGTGGAAGCCGGGGTTCGACGCGGTCGCGATCACCGTCATCAGGTAGCGGTCCTCGGCCGGGGTGACCGGCTCGTCGGTCTTCTGCCAGGGCTGGCCGGTGGGCACGAACACCACCTCGTCCAGGCCGAACCGGTCGGCCACCTCACTCGCCGCGACCAGGTGCCCGTTGTGGATCGGATCAAAGGTGCCGCCCATGATCCCGACCCGCCGGTTGTCGTCCCCCATTCCTTGATCGTAAGCCGACCCGGCCCACCCCCGCCTTACTCCCCGCCACTCCCCCGACCAGGCCGAGGTGCCTCACGATCGCTGACACTTCTTCGGCCGTCCCACCGGCCTGTCGTACCGAGAAAATGCCAGCGTCCCGGGCGACGGGTCAGGACGGCCAGGCGGAGCGGGCCTGCAGGGCCCGGCGCAGGTCGTCGTCGGCGTCGGTGACGACGCGGCGCAGGCCGGGCGGCAGGTCGTCCCGGGTCAGCAGCGCCGCGGCCCACTCCCGGGTCCGGTCCGCCACGGCGTAGCGGGGAAACGCGCGCTCGGCCACCCGGTCGGCCAACCAGGGGGTACGCCGCCGCGCGGCGGCCGGCATCTCGGCGAAGTACCGCTGGACGTAGGACGCCGTGAGGTCCCGCTGCTCGGGCTGCCAGAACCCGTCCGCGTACGCCGTGACCAGCCGGTTGGACAGCGCGTCGTCGGCGACGATCACCTGCCAGGCCCGCTCCTTCGCGGCCGGGTCGGGCAACGCCGCGCGGCACCGGGCGGCCCGCTCCTCGCCCGTGGCGCTGCGGTCCGCCGCCAACTCGGCGGCGATCTCGGCCTCCCCCGCCGCCCCGAGTACGACCAGCCGACCGAGCAGCGTCCAGCGCAGGTCCGCGTCGACGGCGAGCCCTTGCGGCGCCGCCCCGCCGGTCAGCCACCCGGTCAGCAGCGGCCGGTCGACGCTGGCCCCGATCAGTCCGCGCGCGGCGGCCAGTTGCCGCGAACCGGCGGGCTCGGCCGCGGCCAGCACCCGGTCACAGGCGCGCACCACCTGCCCCAGCGCGGCCAGCCGGGCCGGGCCGTCCAGGTACCGGTCGATCAGCGAGCGGGCCAGGCTCAGCACGTCCTCCACCACGACCACCTCGGTCTCCGCGCCGAGCGCGGCGGGCAACAGCCCGACCAGGTCGGCGACCGGGCGCTCGCCGTCGGTGACCGCGTCCAGCACGGCACCCCAGAGCACCGCCCGGGCCAGCGGGTCGGCCAACCCGGGCAGCACCGCCGGCACCGCGGCGACCGACGCCGGGTCGAGGCGTACCTTCGCGTAGCTCAGGTCGCCGTCGTTGAGCAGCAGCAGCCGGGCGACCGGCTCGCCGGCCAGCTCGGCGAGCACCGTCCGACCCCGGTCGACGGCCGGCTCGAGGTCCACCTCGTACCGGTGCCGCCGGACGACCGCGCCGGCCTGGTCGGCGGTTACCGGTTGGGTGGACCCGGCCGGGTCCGGGTCCGGCAGGTCGGCGCCGCCGTCGTACCGGCCGACGCCGATCCGGTGCGGGCGCAGCACCGGATGGTCCGGCGGCGCGGTCTGCCGCACCGCGACCTCGGCGTAGCGCCCGTCGGCGGTGGTGGTCACCTCGGCCCGCAGCGTGTTGACCTGGGACCGGCGCAGCCACACCTCGGCCCAGCCGGCCAGGTCCCGGCCGCCGCCGGCGAGCGCGTCGAGCAGGTCGGCCAGCGTGGCGTTGCCGAACCGGTGCGCCGCGAAGTACGCCCGCAGGCCGGCCAGGAACGCGTCGTCGCCGAGCCAGGCGACCAGTTGACGCAGCACGGCGGCGCCCTTGGCGTACGAGATGCCGTCGAAGTTGAGCAGCGCCTGGGCCGCGTCGGCGACCTCGGTCGGTGCCACCGGATGGGTCGACGGGCGCTGGTCGGCGGCGTACCCCCAGGCCTTGCGGCGCATCGCGAAGGTGGTCCAGGCCCGGTCGTACCGGGTCGCCTCGGCGGCCACCCGGAAGCCGAGGTACTCGGCGAACGACTCGTTCAACCACAGGTCGTCCCACCAGCGCATGGTGACCAGGTTGCCGAACCACATGTGCGCCATCTCGTGCGCGATGGTGGTGGCTCGCTGCTCCCGCTGGCTCTCGGTGACCACCGACCGGAAGACGTAGTCGTCGCGGATGGCGACCAGGCCGGGGTTCTCCATCGCGCCGAGGTTGAACTCCGGCACGAACGCCTGGTCGTACTTGCCGAACGGGTAGCGCTCGCCGAACAGCTCGTGGAACCGGTCCAGGCAGCGCCGGGTCACGTCGAAGATCTCCTCCGCGTCGGCGTCCAGATACCCGGCCAGCGACCGCCGGCACCAGATCGCCAGCGGGATGCCGTCGTGCTCGTCCCGCCGCACGTGGTACGGCCCGGCGATCAACGCCACGAGGTACGTCGCCAACGGCGCCGTGGGTGCGAACTCCCACCGCCCCGGCCCGCCGGCCGACCCCGGTCCGTTGACGAGGTGCCCGTTGGCGGCCACCGTCCAGTCCGCCGGGGCGGTCACCGAGAGGCTGACCGGCGCCTTCAGGTCCGGCTGGTCGAAGGCGGCGAAGACGCGTTGCACATCGTCCAGGAAGGACATCGCGTACAGGTACGTCTCCCCATCCGCCGGGTCGACGAACCGGTGCATCCCCTCCCCCGTGTTGGAGTACGCCATCTCCGCCTCGACGGTCAGCGTGTTCGCCGCGCGCAACCCGGCCAGCGGCAGCCGGTTGTCGGCGAGCGCGGCCGGGTCCAGGTCGGCGTCGTTGAGTCGTACCCGGGTCAGGCGCGCCGGCTTGACCTCGGCGAACGTCGACGTTCCGGCGGCGGCCCGGAACCGGACCGTCACCGCGGACCGGAACCGGTCGGCGCTGGCCGCCCCGGTCAGATCCAGATCCACGTGGTACGACTCGACGGTGATCAGCGCGGCGCGCACGGTCGCCTCGGCGCGGGTCAGGCTGGGCATCCGCTTATCCTGCACGATGGAGCCGGCCGAACCCGTCGGGCCGGCGCGACACGAGTCAGCACACGAAGGTGGTCAGCATGGCGCAGCACCCCAAGGGCGACTTCGACCTGTCCCGGGCCGTCTGGCAGCGGGCCGAGGGGGACGACTCGGAGGCCGCGGTCGAGATCGCCTTCGTGGACGACCTGATCGGCATGCGCAACTCGGCCGAGCCGGACGGCCCGATCCTGGTCTTCACCCAGGCCGAGTGGGACGCGTTCGTGGCCGGCGCCCGGGACGGCGAGTTCGACATCGAGGTGTGACGGTCACCGGTCCGGCGGGCTCCCGGGTGCGGAGGCCCGGTGAACGCTGGTGCTCACGGGCGGACAGCCGGTGACCCGACGCGTTAGGCTGTACCCGTACGGATGATCGCGACCTGCTGGCGGGCGCCCTGACGGGCGGCCCCGCATCCGCGCACCCCGATACCGAACAACGGCCGCCCCTCACCGGGCGGCCGTTGTCATCTCCTGCTCCCGGTGCCGGGCGGTCGGCGTACCCGCGAAGGAGCGAGCACGATGACCGCGACCAGCCCCACCCGCCCGACCGGCACGGACGCCGCGACCACCACCGGACCGGACGCCGCGACCGCCGCCGGAGCCGGCGGCCACCCGGTGCCGGCCGGGGTTCCCGGACGCCGGTTGACCGGCTTCCAGACCACCGGTGACCTGCACCTGGGCAACCTGCTCGGCGCGATCCGGCCGATCCTGGCCGACCAGCACCGGGCGGAGACCCGGGTGTTCCTCGCCGATCTGCACGCGCTCACCGTCGAACACGATCCGGCCCGGCTCCGGGCACGCACCGTGCAACAGGCGACCATTCTGCTCGCCGCCGGCCTCGATCCGGTCCGGACGGCGCTGTTCGTCCAGTCCCAGGTGCCGGAGCACACCGAACTGCACTACCTGCTGGAGTGCGCGACCGGCTACGGCGAGGCGCACCGGATGATCCAGTTCAAGGAGAAGAGCGCGGCCCAGCAACAGGTCCGCCTGAGCCTGCTCACCTATCCGGTGCTGATGACGGCGGACATCCTGCTGCACGACACCGACGAGGTTCCGGTGGGCGAGGACCAGAGCCAGCACCTGGAACTCACCCGTGCCGTGGCGACCCGGTTCAACGCCCACTACGGGCCGACCTTCGTGGTGCCCCGGGCGGTGCACCCCACGGTCGCCACCCGGGTGATGAGCCTGGCCGATCCGACCGCCAAGATGAGCAAGAGCGGGCCGACGCCGGCCGGCACGATCTTCCTGCTCGACCCGCCCGACGTGGTACGCCGCAAGATCTCCCGGGCGGTCACCGACTCGGGCAGCGACGTGGTGTACGACCCGCAGCACCGGCCCGGGGTGGCCAACCTGCTGGAGATCCTGGCCGCCTGCACGGGCGGGCAGCCGACCGCCCTGGCCGGCGACTTCCCGTCGTACGGGCGACTCAAGGCGGCGGTGGCCGACGCGGTGGTCGAGACGCTGCACCCGATCCAGCTCCGGTACGCCGAGCTGACCGCCGACCCGGACGGGGTGCGGCAGGTGCTGGCCGACGGGGCGGCCCGGGTCCGCCCGCCGGCCGCCGCCACCGTCCACCGGGCCCGCACGGCGATCGGGCTACTGACCTGATTTCACGTTCGGGGTTGCGGACGCCGGTGCCGTCAGCCATATACTCCACCCGGAGTATTTAAAGATGACTAATCCACACCGACCATTGACCACGCTCGCACTGGCGGTCCTCGAGCTGCTGCACGAGCGGCCGATGCACCCCTACGAGCTGCACCAGACCATCCGCGACCGGCACACCGACCGGGTCATCAAGCTGCGGGCCGGCTCGCTCTACCACACGGTGGAGCGGCTGCACCGGACCGAGCTGATCCGGCCGGTGGAGACCGGCCGGGCCGGCCGCCGGCCGGAGCGCACCGTCTACGCCGTCACCGAGGCCGGCCGGGCGGTCTTCAACCAGCACCTGCGCGACCTGGTCCAGCGCCCCGTCGAGGAGTACCCGGTCTTCGGGGCGGCGATGCAGATGCTGCACAAGCTCGCCCCGGACGAGGCCGTGGAGCTGCTGGAGCATCGCGCCGTCACGCTCGAGGCGGATCTGGCCCTCAGGGATCAACTGCTGACCAGCCTGACCAAACGCGGCGTCCAGCCGGCCCACCTGATCGAGGTGGAGTACGCCCAGGCGATGGTCCGGGCCGAGCTGACCTGGATCCGGCAGCTCGTCGAGGACATCCGGTCCGGGGCACTGCCCTGGCCCGACCGCATGGAGTGAGGAGATCGACCGTTGACCGCCACCCCAACCCCGGTGGAACGCCCCAAGCACAGCCCCTGGCTGGTGCTGTCGGTGCTCTGCCTGGGCTTCTTCATGATCCTTCTGGATACCACGATCGTGAACATCGCGATCCCGGACATGAGCACCCGGCTCGACGCCTCGCTGGACCAGATCCTCTGGGTGGTCAACGCGTACGTGCTGGTCTACGCCGTACTGCTGATCACCGCCGGCCGGCTCGGCGACCTGTACGGCCCGAAGCGGCTGTTCCTGGTCGGCCTGGTCGTCTTCACCCTCGCCTCGGCCGCCTGCGGGTTCGCCCGCAACCCGGAACAACTGATCATCGCCCGGGTGATCCAGGGCGCCGGCGGTGCGCTGCTCACCCCGCAGACCCTCTCCGTGATCACCATGATCTTCCCGGCGGAGAAACGCGGCGCCGCGTTCGGCCTGTGGGGCGCCGTCGCGGGCGTGGCCACCGTCGCCGGGCCGACCTTGGGCGGCTACCTGGTCACCAACTGGGGCTGGGAGTACATCTTCTTCGTCAACCTGCCGATCGGCGTGCTCGCGGTCGTCATGGCGGCGATCGTGATGCCGGACATCAAGCTCAACCGACGGCACAAGCTCGACTGGGCCGGCACCGCCCTGGCCACCACCGGCCTCTTCCTGATCACCTACGGCCTGATCGAGGGCCAGCCGCACGACTGGGGCAAGGTCTGGGGGCCGGTGACCATCGTCGAGATCCTGGTGGCCGGCGCGCTGCTGATGGCGGCCTTCCTGCTGCACCAGTACCTCACCCGCAACGGTGAACCGCTGGTCCCGTTCGCGATCTTCGCCGACCGCAACTACTCGCTGATGAACGTCGTCAGCGCGGCCATCGCGTTCGGCATGCTCGGGCTGTTCCTGCCGCTGGTCATCTACCTGCAGTCGGTGCTCGGGCTGACCGCGCTGCAGGCCGGCCTCACCACCGCGCCGATGTCGCTGATCTCGATGTTCGTCGCCCCGGTCGCCGGCCGGCTCGCCGACCGTACCGGCGGCAAGTGGGTCCTGTTCGTCGGGTTGAGCCTGTGGAGCGTCGGGATGGGCCTGGTGGTCTGGCTGGCGCAGGTCGACTCCGGCCGCTGGCACATCCTGCCCGGCCTGATCGTGGCCGGCTTCGGGCTGGGCCTGACCTTCGCGCCGCTGCAGACCATCGCCATGCGCAACGTGGAACCGCGGATGGCCGGCGCGGCCTCCGGGTTCATCAACACCGCCCGGCAACTGGGCGCGGTGATCGGCTCCGCCGCCGTCGGCGCCGTGCTCCAGGTGCAACTCGCCGACCAGCTGCGCGAGCGGGCCGAGGCCAACGCGGGCGCGCTGCCGCCCCAGTTCCGGGGCCAGTTCGTGGACGGGTTCGCGCACGCCGGCAGCGGCAGCCTGGAGGTCGGCGCCGGGCAGTCCGGGGTGCCGGTGCCGCCCGGGCTGCCGGAGCAGGCCCGCCAGGCGCTGACCACGGTGGCCGCGAAGACGTTCCACGAGGCGTTCACCCTGGCCATGAAGCACTCGCTGGTCGTACCGCTGAGTGTGCTGGCGGTGGCCGCGCTGAGCTGCCTGCTGGTCACCCGCCGCCGGCGCGAGCCCGGACCGGACCCCGCCGCCGAGCGGGACCCGGTCGGCGCGGCCGCCTGACCCGGAAACGCCGGCGCCCCGCCCCCGGGTTCCATCGGGGGGCGGGGCGCCGCGCTGTCCAGGGGCGTCAGTCCGTGCCGGAACCGTCCGACGCGGCCTCGATCTCGTCGGCCGGCCGCTGCCGGCGGGCCTTACGGGCGGCCAGCCGTTCGGCCGCCGTAACCCGCTTGGACCGCTCCTCCAGCCGTACGTCGGTGCCGCGCGAACCGGGTACGAAGTCCGCGCCGGCGTACCGGGTCGGCTCCCAGTCGAACTCGCGATCGCCGATCCGGACCAGGCTGCCCGATTCGGCGCCCATCTTCGCGAGCTGCTCCTCCACGCCCAGCCGGGCCAGCCGGTCGGCCAGGTAGCCGACCGCCTCGTCGTTGTCGAAGTTGGTCTGCCGGACCCACCGCTCGGGACGCGGTCCGCGCACCACGAAGCCGCCGTCCTCGGTCGGCTCGACGGTGAAGCCGGCGTCGTCGACCGCCTTCGGCCGGATCACGATCCGGGTCGGCTCCGGCGTCGGGTGCGCCGCCCGGGCCCGCTCGACCTGCTCCGCCAGCGCGTACGTCAGCTCCCGCAGCCCCTCCCGGGTGACCGCGGAGATCTCGTACACCCGGTAGCCCCGGGCCTCGATGTCCGGCCGGACGATCTCGGCGAGATCCCGCCCGTCCGGCACGTCCACCTTGTTCAGGACCACCAGCCGGGGCCGGTCGGCCAACCCGCCGTAGCGGGCCAGCTCCGCCTCCAGGGCGTCGATGTCACCCAGCGGATCCCGGCCCGGCTCCAGGGTCGCCGTGTCCACCACGTGCACCAGCACGGCGGTGCGCTCGATGTGCCGGAGGAACTCCAGCCCGAGCCCGCGGCCCTCGGCCGCCCCCGGGATCAACCCCGGTACGTCGGCCACGGTGAAGGTGTGGTCGTCGACCCGGACCACGCCGAGGTTCGGCACCAGCGTGGTGAACGGGTAGTCGGCGATCTTCGGCTTGGCCGCCGACAGGACGGAGATCAGCGACGACTTGCCGGCCGACGGGAAGCCCACCAGGCCCACGTCGGCGACGCTCTTGAGTTCCAGCACCACGTCGAGCCGATCGCCCGGTTCGCCCAGTTCGGCGAAGCCGGGGGCCTTGCGCCGGGAGTTGGCCAGCGCCGCGTTGCCGCGGCCACCACGGCCGCCGCGGGCGATCTCGAAGGTGGTGCCGGCGCCGATCAGGTCGGCCAGCTGCTCCCCGTCCGGGGTGCTGACCACGGTGCCGTCCGGGACCTTGAGCACCAGGTCGGAGCCGTTCGCGCCGTCCCGGTTCGAGCCGGCGCCGCCCTTGCCGTTCTCCGCCTTGATGTGCGGACGGAAGTGGAAGTCGAGCAGGGTGTGCACCTGCGGGTCGACCACCAGGGTCACGCTGCCGCCGTGCCCGCCGTTGCCGCCGTCCGGGCCGCCGAGCGGTTTGAACTTCTCCCGGTGGATCGAGACACAGCCGTGCCCGCCGTCGCCGGCCTGCAGGTGCAGGACGACCCGGTCAACGAAAGTGGTCACGCTGCCAATCCTTTCAACGGGAGGGTTCCCGCCTACGCGGAACGCCCGCCCATCGGGCGGAATTCCCGTCACGTACGACGAAGCGGGCCGGGACACCCAGTCCTCGGCCCGCTTCGACGAGTGGAGTTACTGAACCTGCTGCGCCGCCGGCACGATGCTGACGGTCTTACGTCCGCGCCGGGTGCCGAACTGGACCGAGCCCGCGGCGAGCGCGAAGAGCGTGTCGTCGCCGCCCCGGCCGACCAGGTCACCCGGGTGGAACTTGGTGCCGCGCTGACGGATCAGGATCTCGCCGGCGCTGACGACCTGGCCGCCGAACCGCTTGACGCCGAGCCGCTGCGCCGCGGAGTCACGGCCGTTGCGCGAGCTGGACGCACCCTTTTTGTGAGCCATCTGAGAACGACCTTACTTTCCGCTGGAGATGCCGGTCACCTTGATCTGGGTCAGCGGCTGACGGTGACCCTGACGCTTGTGGTAGCCGGTCTTGTTCTTGAACTTGTGGATCCGGATCTTGGGGCCCTTGGTGTGCGCGGCGATCTCGCCGGACACCGCGACCTTGGCAAGCTTCGCCGCGTCGGTCACCAGGTCGTCACCGTCGACGAGGAGCACCGCGGCGAGCTTCACCGCGTCGCCGGGCGCACCGGCGAGCTTCTCGACCTCGATCACGTCGCCCTCGGCGACCTTGTACTGCTTGCCGCCGGTCTTGACGATCGCGTACATCGGAGGCGAACTCCCTGTCATAGAGGTTGCTGGCGGTCAGTTGCTCGCGGCGGCTCGCCGCTGCGGGAGCGACGGTCGGGCACGCGAGAACGTGGCGCACAAAAGTGCGCCGCAGGAAAGCCTACCAGTAGGCACACCGGTAGACCTAAACCGGGCCGGCCGGTCAGCTGCCGCAGAGCTGGTCGACCCGCTGCTGGAGCTGCGCCAGCGTGGACTCGTTGACGCTTGTCACATCCGGTTTGATCTTGGCGATCGCGGCGGCGTTGTCGGTCAGGGCCGCCTTCAGCCGCGCATCGGTGGCCCGGGCCGCCTGCTCCCGTACCGCGGCCGACCAGCCGGCCAGGACCACCTCGGCGTCGCGTCGGGCGGTGTCCGCGGTCTTCGTGTCGTTGGCGCTGCTGGCCTGGAGCATCTTGGCCAGCGCGGCGACGAACTTCTGGGCCGAGGAGGAACCGGCCTCGGTCACCGCGGCACAGACCTCCCGGGCGTTGCCGCCGGCCACGGCCGTCCCGCCGGGCGTGGCAGCGCCACCGGCGGACGGGGTGCCCGCGGGCGACGTCCCGGCCGGCGAACCGGTGCTCGGGCCGGGCGCCGCGGTGGACGGGCCGCCGCCGTCGGAACAACCGGCGACGGCGAACAGGGCGGCGGCGAGGGTGACGACCGCCAGCGCACGTCGCATCTCGGATCCTCCCGCAGGGGTCGGGGAGTCAGGGGCGGCGCCAGCGTACCGCCCGTGGCCTGCCCGTACCTTCTGGGCCGGCCACGGGCCTGGACGCTGACCTCGTCAGGGGCGGGTCCGACGCCGGGCGCCGCCGCGCCGGGCCCGCCGGCGGCCACCGCCACCGGCCTCGTCGCCGCCGTCGTCGTCGGCGTCGGCCGCGTCCGGGTCGTCCGAGCCGACCAGCCGCATCGGCTCGGCGTCCCGCGCGTCGGCCACGGCCGGCGCCTCGGTGCTGTCCGTCTCGTAGCGCGACAGGTCGTACCCCATGGTGTCGTCCTCGTCGACGACCTCGACCTCGACGGTCGCGGCCGGCTCCGGCGCCGCACTCTTGCGGCCGCGCCGACGCCCGCCGGCCGGCGCCTCGGCCTGCGCGGTGATGCCGCTCGACGAGGCCGAGGCGACCGCCTTGACCTTGTCACCGGTCCCGTTCGACCGGGACTTCTCCGGCACCGGCTCGGTGTGGATGATGACGCCACGGCCCTTGCAACAGTCACAGGTCTCGCTGAACGCCTCCAGCAGCCCGGCACCGATCCGCTTGCGGGTCATCTGCACCAGACCCAGCGAGGTGATCTCGGTCACCTGGTGCTTCGTCCGGTCCCGGCCGAGGCACTCGGTGAGCCGGCGCAGCACCAGCTCCCGGTTGGACTCGAGCACCATGTCGATGAAGTCGATCACCACGATGCCGCCGAGGTCGCGCAGCCGCAGCTGCCGGACGATCTCCTCGGCCGCCTCCAGGTTGTTCCTGGTGACCGTCTCCTCCAGGTTGCCGCCCGCACCGGTGTACTTGCCGGTGTTGACGTCCACGACGGTCATCGCCTCGGTGCGGTCGATCACCAGGTGCCCGCCGGAGGGCAGGAACACCTTGCGGTCCAGGCCCTTGAGGATCTGCTCGTCGATCCGCCACTCGGCGAAGACGTCCCCGGTGCCGGTGTGCCGGCGCAGCCGGGCGACCAGGTCCGGGGACACCTGGCCGAGGTAGCTCTCGACCATCCCGAACGACTCGTCGCCCTGCACGATCAGCTCACGGAAGTCCTCGTTGAACAGATCCCGGACCACCCGGATCACCAGGTCGGGCTCCTCGGACAGCAGCACCGGGGCGCCACCCTCGGCGGCCTTGGCCTGGATGTCCTCCCACTGCGCCTGCAACCGCTTGACGTCCCGGGCCAGTTCGTCCTCGCTGGCTCCCTCGGCAGCGGTCCGCACGATCACGCCGGCACCGTCCGGCACCAACTTCTTCAGTACGTCCCGCAGCCGCTTGCGCTCGGTGTCCGGCAGCTTGCGGCTGATCCCGGAGGAGTTGCCGTTCGGTACGTAGACCAGGTGCCGGCCGGAGAGCGCGACGTGGCTGGTCAACCGGGCGCCCTTGTGCCCGATGGGGTCCTTGGTGACCTGCACCAGCACCGAGTCGCCGGACTTCAGGGCCTGCTCGATCGAGCGGGCCCGACCCTCCAGACCGGACGAATCCCAGTTGACCTCGCCCGCGTACAGCACCGCGTTGCGGCCCCGGCCGATGTCCACGAACGCCGCCTCCATGCTGGGCAGCACGTTCTGCACCTTGCCGAGGTAGACGTTGCCGGCCATCGTGCCGGAGGAGTTGCGGGTGACGTAGTGCTCGACCAGCACGCCGTCCTCCAGCACGCCGATCTGGGTGCGGTCGCCGCGCTGGCGTACCACCATCACCCGGTCCACCGCCTCGCGGCGGGCCAGGAACTCGGACTCGCTGAGGATCGGCGGCTTGGTCCGCCGCTGCTCCCGACCGTCCCGGCGGCGCTGGCGCTTGGCCTCCAGCCGGGTGGAGCCGGAGACGCCCTGCACCTCGTCGGTGGTCCGGCGCGGCTCGCGGATCTTGACCACGGTGGGTACGCCGTCGTCGGCGCCCCCGCCGTCGGAGTCGCCGGCGCCCTTGCGCCGCCGCCGCCGACGTCGCCGGGTCACCCCGTCCGTGCCGCCGTCGCCCTCGTCGTCCTCGTCACCGGTCTCCTCGGCCGCGGCGACCGGCTCCTCGGCGGTCTCCTCCTCGGACTCGTCGGCCGGCCCCCGGCCGCGACCGCGACCCCGCCGGCCGCGCCGGCGCCGGCGCCGACCGGCGGCCGTCTCGTCGTCGTCCTCGTCCTCGTCCTCGTCGTCCTCGCTCGCGCCGTCCTCGTCGACGGCGGCCGGCGCCGGCACCTCGACCTCGACCTCGGGCTCGGCGGTACGCCGGCCGCGCCGACGACGCTGGGTGGACTCCTCCGGCTCCGGCTCGGGCTCGACCTCCGGCGCCGCGGCGGCCGCGGCGGGTTGGACCGCCGGGACCTCCGGCTCGGGCGCCATGAACAGCACCGTGGGCGCGGACAGCGCGGCCCGGCGGCGCCGGGTCCGGGGCGTCGGCGCGGTTTCCGCGTCGTCAGCCGGCACGTCGGCCGGAACGGCGGCGGGTGCCGGCACGTCGGCCGGGGCGGACTCGACGGGCGCGGTCGTCGCCGGGACCTCCGCCGGGGCGAGTTCCGCGGCCGGCGGGACGGCCTTGCGCCGCCGGGTACGGGTGGCCTTGACCGGCGCGGCCGGTTGGTCGGCCGGCTCGGCGGGCGGCTGCGCGATCGGGTCGACGGACGACGGCCCGACCGGGCCGGCCGACGCCGGCACGGCCGCCTGCTCGACGGTGGGCGGCGCCGCCGGGCCGGTGGCCGGGCCGGACCGCTCGGCCGGACCGGCCGCCGGTGCGGCGCCCCCGGCCGCCGGACCCCCGCGCGCCGGCTCCCCGGCCGGGGCGGAACCGTCCGCCGGGCCGTCCGACGCCGGGGTGGGCTCCCCGGCCGGGGCCGAGCCGGTCGACTGCTCGTCCGCGGGTACGTCCTTCTTGCTGGCCACGGTGGCCTTCCGACGCCGGCGCGGCGCCTTGCCGGTCGCCTCGGTGTCGCCGGCCACCGGTGCCAGCACCTCGGCGTCCGGCGCCTCGCCACTGATCCGCCGCGCCTCGGTGGACGCCTCGACCGGGCCGCCGGCCTGGTCCGGCTCGGTACTGGCCGGCGACGTGCTGCGCCGGCGGGTGGTCCGGGTACGCCGGACCGGGGTGGGCTCGGTGGTGCTGTCGGCGGGGTCGGCGGTCGGCTGCGACCCGGCCAGCTCCCCGCCCTCGGGCTCGTTCTCGAGCATTGGACGTTCTCCAGTTCTGACTTCCCCGGGCGCGGGTGAGCGCTGCCACGCAGGGTCGTCGCAAAAGTGTTTCCGGTGGCGCGTCAACGTGCCACCGAAGTCTGCCTAGCAGAACCCGGACCGGGGTCGGTCAGGGTTCACCGATGGTTGCCCTGTCGCGGTCCGCCTCCAACGGATCCCCGATCTCCCCCTGCGCGGTCAGCGTGCCCTGCGCCAGCCGCGTCGCACGGGGCGGCATCGGCGGCTCCAGGTCGGCCACCACGCGGAGGCCGGAAAGGACGTCATCGGGTCGTACGGACGGGGTGACCTGCCGCACGACCAGTTCGAGTATCGCACACGGTACGGCCTCGACCCCGGAAGGTGCCTCGGTTTGATCGAGGACATCGATGCTGGTCACCGCCGCGCGGGCGTCGAAGGTCCGGCGCCCCTGCTTGGTCAGCCGTTCCACCGGGATCTCGGTCGCGGCCCGGAATGCCTCGACGGCCTTGCCGAGCGTGGCCGCGTCCACCCCGGGCAGCTCGACCCGCCACCGGGACGCCTCGATCCGGTCGGCCAGACTGCCGCCGGCCGCCTCCACCGCGTCGAGCACGTCCAGGCCGGACGACAGCGCCGCGTCCAGCGCGGCCCGGACCTGCGCCGGTTCCACCCGGGCCTGCAACCCGATCTCCAGGTACTCCGCCTCGCTGGCCACCCCGGTGGGCGCCGCGCTGGCGTAGGAGATCTTCGGGTGCGGGGTGAACCCCTGAGAGAAGGCGATCGGTACGCCGGCGCGCCGCAGCGCCCGTTCGAAGGCGCGGGCGAAGTCGCGGTGCGAGGTGAACCGGAGCGGCCCCCGCTTGGCGTACCGGATCCGGATCCGCTGGACGACCGGCGCCTGGCCGCCCTCCGGCTGAGGTTTCCTACTGATCGTCGTGCTCCTTGCACATCGTCGTGCTCCGTGAGATCGCCGGACGGCGTCGTCAGGACGGGACCCGGAGCCCCGAACCGCCCACCGGGGTGAGCGGGAGGAGCTTGCGCCCGGTGGGGCCGATCTGGATCTCGGTGTCCATCGACGGGCACACGCCGCAGTCGAAGCACGGGGTCCACCGGCAGTCGTCCTGCTCGTACTCGGACAGCGAATCCTGCCAGTCCTGCCAGAGCCAGTCCTTGTCCAGGCCGGAGTCCAGGTGGTCCCAGGGCAGGACCTCCAACTCGTCGCGCTCCCGGGTGGTGAACCAGTCCAGGTCCACCCCGAAGGCGGGCAGCACCTCGGCGGCGGCGTCCACCCAGCGGCGGTAGGAGAAGTGCTCGCTCCACCCGTCGAACCGGCCGCCGTCCTCCCAGACCCGGCGGATCACCGCGCCCACCCGCCGGTCGCCCCGGGACAGCAGCCCCTCGATCAGCGACGGCTCGCCGTCGTGGTAGCGGAAGCCGATCGCCCGACCCAGCGACCGGTCCGCGTTGATCGCCTGCTTGAGCAGCCGGAGCCGGCCGTCGATGACCTCCGGCCGGTCCATCGAGGCCCACTGGAACGGGGTGTGCGGCTTCGGCACGAAACCGCCGATGGAGACCGTGCAGCGGATGTCCTTGGAGCCGGTCGCCGCCCGGCCCGCCCGGATCACCTCGTGCGCCATGTCGGCGATCTCCAGGACGTCCTCGTCCGTCTCGGTGGGCAGGCCGCACATGAAGTAGAGCTTCACCTGCCGCCACCCGTTGGTGTACGCGGTGACCACCGTGCGGATCAGGTCCTCCTTCGAGACCATCTTGTTGATCACCTTGCGGATCCGCTCCGACCCGCCCTCCGGGGCGAAGGTCAGGCCGGTCCGCCGACCGTTGCGGGACAACTCCTGGGCCAGGTCGATGTTGAACGCGTCGACCCGGGTGGACGGCAGCGACAGCGAGACGTTGGTGCCCTTGTACTGCTCGGCCAGGCCGGAGCACATGTCACCGATCTCGGAGTGGTCGGCCGAGGACAGCGACAACAGGCCCACCTCGTGGAAGCCGGAGAACTCCAGCCCCTGCTGCACCATCTGGCCCACGGTGGTGATCGACCGCTCGCGCACCGGTCGGGTGATCATGCCGGCCTGGCAGAACCGGCAGCCCCGGGTGCAGCCCCGGAAGATCTCCACGGCGTACCGCTCGTGCACCGTCTCGGCGAGCGGGACGAGGGGCTTCTTCGGGTACGGCCAGGCGTCCAGGTCCATGGTCGTGCGCTTGTGCACCCGGAACGGCACGTCGGCCCGGTTCGGCACCACCCGCTGGATCCGGCCGTCGGGCAGGTAGTCCACGTCGTAGAAGCGCGGCACGTAGACGCTCTCGGTCCGGGCCAGCCGCAGCAGCAGCTCGTCCCGACCGCCGGGCGCACCCTCCGCCTTCCACTGCCGGACGATCCCGGTGATCTCCAGTACGGCTTCCTCGCCGTCGCCGAGCACGGCCGCGTCGATGAAGTCGGCGATCGGCTCGGGGTTGAACGCGGCGTGCCCGCCGGCCACGATCACCGGGTCCGCGTCGGTGCGGTCCGCCGCGAGCAGCGGGATGCCGGCCAGGTCGATCGCGGTGAGCAGGTTGGTGTAGCCGAGCTCGGTGGAAAACGAGACGCCGAACAGGTCGAAATCGCCCACCGGGCGGTGCGCCTCGACGGTGAACTGCGGCACGCCGTGCGTCCGCATCAGGGTCTCCAGGTCGGGCCAGACCGCGTAGGTCCGCTCGGCCAGCACGTCGGGCTGCTCGTTCAGCACCTCGTAGAGGATCTGAACGCCCTGGTTGGGCAGCCCCACCTCGTACGCGTCGGGATACATCAGCGCCCACCGGACCGCGGCCGGTTCCCAGTCCTTGACCACCGCACCCAGCTCGCCCCCGACGTACTGGATGGGCTTGGACACCTGGGGCAGCAGCGGTTCCAGCTGGGACCAGACGGAGTTGGCCGGGCGCGGGCCCGGGCCGGTGGGTGTGACGCTCATGGAGCCCAAGGGTACGCGGCCCGACCGGGCGCCGACCCGGTCACCCGCCCGCGCCGCGACCGGTCCGGGAACCGCCGTCGGCCGGGCCGGCCCGGTCGCCCGGGGCGGTCGGTGGCGGTCCGGTACTAACCTCGTACCGGCGCGAGAGGAGAGCCGCGATGTCGCAGCCGCAGCCGGGCACCGGGCCCGCGGAACCGCCGGCGACCCCGGACGGTACGCCCGGACCCGTCCCGCGCCAGCGCACCGCCCCCGACGAGCCGACGTCACCGTCCGAGCCGGCACCCCCGGCTGCGCCCGAGCCGGACACCGTGGCGTCCGGCGACGACCCGGCATCGACCGAGCCGGACACCGTGGCGTCCGGCGACGGCCCGGCATCGCCCGGGACCGCCGCGCCCGAGGACGTCGCCGAGACCGCGCGGACGGACGCGCCGGAGCGCCGGGACCCGACGCTGGAGATGTCGGACCAGGAGCGGGCGGCCTGGGAGCCGCCGGTGCCGGTCGATCCGTGGGCCGACACCGCCCAGCCGTGGGAGGACGACACCGACCCGGAGGCCTGGGCGGAACACCCGGCGCACCCGGAGCAGCAGCACTGGCAGCCGCCGGCCGCCCAGCCACCACTGCCGGCGACCCGCCCGTACCCGGCCCCGCCGCCCCCGCCGCTGCCGGCGACCCGGCCGTACCCGGTCCCGCAGCAGCGGGCGTACCAGCCGCCGCGACCCCCGTACGGGCCGGCGGTCGCCAGCGGGCAGCCCGCGCCGCCGGTCGGGCCGGGTCCGGCGCGGCCGTCGGCCCCACCCGCGTCGCGCGGTCCCGCCGGGCCGGTTCGCGAGCTGCCGAACCGGTCCCGCGACCGCCGTCGCTCCGCCGGCGCCGACCGGACGCGCCCGGCCCCGCCGGACCCGCGGCCGGCACCCGGGTACGGCCCGGCGCCGGCCCGCCGCCGGCGCCGCCGACCCGGCTTCAGGACGCTGTTCCTCCTGCTCACCCTCGCCTGCTGCTGCGGCTGCCCGGCCTGGTTCGGCAAGCCGATGTGGGAGCAGTACCCGGCCAGCGCGAGCCTGCCGACCGAGGTCGCCGACCTGAGCCTGCGGGACGACTCGCGCAGCCGGCAGGCCGCGGAGGCGTTGAAGCTGGACCTGCGCACCGAGTACGTGTTCGCCGAGAGCACCTTCGCGGGCGTCTACTCGGACCCGAACAACAAGCGGGTCACCGTGTTCGGCGTGACCGGCTTCCGGTTCACCCCGGACAAGGACCTGGCGGCGGAGATGACCCGCCTCACCGGGGTCTACCACCTGACCGACCAGCAGACGATCGACACCGGCGTCCGGGGCGAGTTCCTGAGCTGCGGCACCGGCCGGGCCGACGGCACCGCGGTGGTGGTCTGCGGCTGGGCCGACCACGGCAGTCTGGCCACCGCCCTGTTCGACCGGCGGTCGGTGGCCGACAGCGCGCAACTGGTCGCCGACCTGCGGGAACACATCGTCTCCCGGGGCTGATCTGTGACCGACGCCACATCCAGGTCGGCCCACTCGCCGGACCGGGTCGGGTGACCGGGGCAACAATCGGATCATGTCCCGGCGGTGGCTGTTCGCGGACCAGCCCGGTCGATCAACCAACTCGACCGGCTGACCGACGTCGCCGAGGTCAGGGCGCAGGAGAAGAAGCGCGGCGGCTCCCCGCCGTGACCGGTCCGATCACTCCCGACCGGTGCCCTCCCCGGTGGACGGCGCCGGCTCGCGCTTGGGTGCGTAGCGGGGGACGTACTCCTGGCCGGTCAGGCGCTGGATCTCGGCCATCACCTCGTCGGTGATCTGGCGCAGCGACGTCCGGTCGTTCGGCCGGTCGGTGAAGTCCATCGGCTTGCCGAACCGGATGATCGCGCCGCGCACGCCCAGCCTCGGCAGCCGGGACCCGATCGGCTGGATCTTCTCGGTGCCGACCACCCCGACCGGGATGATCGGCACGCCGGCGCCCAGCGCCAGCCGGGCCGCGCCGGTGCGCCCCCGGTAGAGCCGGCCGTCCGGCGAGCGGGTGCCCTCCGGGTAGACGGCCACCAGGTCGCCGGCCTTCAGCACCGGGATCGCGGCGTCGAACGCGGACAGCGCCGCCCGGCCGCCGGCCCGCTCCACCGGGATCGCGCCCAGCCCGGTGAGCACGAACTTGGAGACCCAACCCCGCGGCCCGGTGCCGTTGAAGTAGTCGGACTTGGCCCAGAAGGCCAGGTGCCGCGGTACGGCCGCGCCGAGGAACAACTCGTCCGCGACCGACAGGTGGTTGCTGGCGAAGATCGCGCCGCCGGTGGCCGGTATGTTCTCCAGCCCTTCGATCGTCGGGCGCCAGAGGAGCTTCATCCCGTTGCCGACGGTCAGTTTGCCGATGGTGTAGAGCAGCGGCACGGGTCCTCCGGCGGTAGCGCGGTCGTTCAGGCGGTGTCACGGTAACCGACCCGCGCCGCGTCGCCTTACTGATCTTCCCGTTGTCGTGCTCACTTTCACCCCCAGGCTCGGGCAAATGCGGCACCGTCCCGGCGGGTTCGGACGGAAAGTAGGTGTCGTCACACCACAGTCCGGCGGACCCGACCCGCCGGCGGCCGTCCCGCCGCCCGGCGGGTCCGCCCCTTCCCGGGTCGGACCCGCCGGAGACGGGACGGAGGGTCAGACCCGGGAGACGGCCACCGTGACCGACTCGCCCTCGCCGACCTCACCGGTGAAGCCCTCGGCCAGCTCGGTCAGCACGACCGAGTCGGCGAGCACCTCGCGGGCGACGAAGTCGCGGTGCGTCTCCACCGCGCCGGCCACCTCCGCCGGCGCCGCCAGCCGCACCTCGATCCGGTCGGACACGTCCAGGTCGGCCGCCCGGCGGGCCTGCTGCACCACCCGTACGACGTCCCGGGCCAGCCCTTCGGCCGCCAGTTCCGGGGTGACCGTGGTGTCCAGCACCACCACCCCCTCGCCGCCGGGCAGCGGGGCGGAGTGCTCGGCGTCGGCGGCGACCAGCTTCAGCTCGTACTCGCCCTCGGCCAGGGTGACGCCGGCGGCCACCGGCGCGCCGTCGACCAGTTCCCAGTCGCCGGCCTTGACCGCCTTGATCACCTGCTGCACCTGCTTGCCCACCCGGGGCCCGAGCGCCCGCGGCACCACCGTCAGCACCTGCTGGCAGTAGTCCGCCAGCTGGTCGGTGAACTCCACCCGCTTCACGTTGACCTCGTCGGCGACCAGGTCGGCGAACGGCCGGAGCTGCCCGGCCGCCGGCGAGGCGACCACCAGCCGGGCCAGCGGCAGCCGGACCCGCAGGCCCTTGGCCTTGCGCAGGGACAGCGCCACCGAGCAGACCTCCCTGGTCGCGTCCATCGCCGCGACGAGGTCGTGGTCGGCCGGGAACTCGGCCGCCTCCGGCCAGTCGGTCAGGTGCACCGACCGCTCACCGGTCAGGCCACGCCAGATCTCCTCGACGGTCAGCGGCGCCAGCGGCGCCACCACCCGGCACACCGTCTCCAGCACGGTGTAGAGGGTGTCGAAGGCGTCCCGGTCGCCCGACCAGAACCGGTCCCGGGACCGGCGGACGTACCAGTTGGTCAGCGCGTCCAGGTACGACCGCACGGTGCCGCACGCGCCGGAGATGTCGTACGCGTCGAGCTGCGCCTGCGTGGTGTCGACCAGTTCCCGGGTCTTGGCCAGCACGTACCGGTCCAACAGGGCCGGCGCGGCGGCTGCGCCGCCGCCGATCGACTCGGCGTCCGTCGTCCGTTTGGCTTTGTAGCCCTCGGCGTTGGCGTAGAGCGAGAAGAAGTACCAGACGTTCCACAGCGGCAGCAGCACCTGGCGCACCGAGTCACGGATCGCCGACTCGCTGACGACCACGTCCCCGCCGCGCAGCACCGGCGACGCCATCAACGTCCAGCGCATCGCGTCCGAGCCGTACCGGTCGAACATCTCGTAGACGTCCGGGTAGTTGCGCAGGCTCTTGGACATCTTCCGGCCGTCGTCGCCCAGCACGATGCCGTGCACCACGGCGGTGCGGAACGCCGGCCGGTCGAACAGCGCGGTGGCCAGCACGTGCATGGTGTAGAACCAGCCCCGCACCTGGGGCAGGTATTCCACGATGAAGTCGCCCGGGTAGTGGTCCTCGAACCAGGACGCGTTCTCGAACGGGTAGTGCACCTGGGCGAACGGCATCGAGCCGGACTCGAACCAGCAGTCCAGCACCTCCGGCACCCGGCGCATGGTGGAGCGCCCGGTCGGGTCGTCCGGGTTGGGCCGGGTCAGCTCGTCGATGCCGGGCCGGTGCAGGTCGGTGACCTTCACTCCGAAGTCCCGCTCCAACTCCTCGAACGAGCCGTACACGTCCACCCGGGGATGGTTCGGGTCGTCCGACTTCCACACCGGGATGGGCGAGCCCCAGAACCGGTTCCGGCTGATCGACCAGTCCCGGGCGCCGGCCAGCCACTTGCCGAACGAACCGTCCTTGACGTGCCCCGGTATCCAGGCGATCTGCTGGTTGAGTTCCACCATCCGGTCCCGGAACTTCGTCACCGCGACGAACCAGGAGGAGACCGCCTTGTAGACCAGCGGCGTGTCGCACCGCCAGCAGTGCGGGTACGAGTGCGTGTAGGTGTCCTGCCGCAGCACCACCCCCCGGTCCTTCAGCTCCCGGATCACCGGCTTGTTGACGTCGAACACCTGCTCGCCCTCGTACGGCGGGACCAGCGCGGTGAACCGGGTGTGGTCGTCGACGGTGACCACGGTCGGGATGCCGGCCGCGTTGCAGGTGTTCTGGTCGTCCTCACCGAACGCCGGGGCCAGGTGCACGATCCCGGTGCCGTCCTCGGTGGTCACGAACTCGGCGCCGAGCACCTGGTAGGCGTTGTCCCCGGCCCGGGAGACCAGGAAGTCGTACAGCGGGGTGTAGCGGCGGCCCACCAGGTCCCGGCCGGACACCGTGCCGACCCGCTCGAACCCGTCCAGTTCCTTCGCGTACGCCTCGACCCGGGCCGCGCCCACGACGTAGCGTTCCCCGGCGCGCTCCAGGACGGCGTACTCGATGTCCGGGCCGACGGCGAGCGCCAGGTTCGACGGAAGGGTCCACGGCGTGGTGGTCCAGACGCCGAGCCGGACCGGGCCGCGCAGCGGCTCCGGCGCCGAGGCGTCGGCGGTGAGCTGGAACCAGACGGTCAGCGTCGGGTCGTGCCGGTCCCGGTAGACGTCGTCCATCCGGGTCTCGGTGTTGGACAGCGGGGTCTCGCACCGCCAGCAGTACGCCAGCACCCGGAAGCCCTCGTAGACCAGGCCCTTGTCGTGCAGGGTCTTGAAGGCCCACATGACGCTTTCCATGTAGTCCGGGTCGAGCGTCTTGTAGGTGTTGCCGAAGTCGACCCAGCGGGCCTGCCGGTTGACGTACCGCTCCCAGTCCTGGGTGTAGGCCAGCACCGAGGTACGGCAGGCGTCGTTGAACCGCTGCACGCCGAGTTCGACGATCTCCGCCTTGCTGGTGATGCCGAGCTGCTTCTCGGCCTCCACCTCGGCCGGCAGCCCGTGACAGTCCCAGCCGAACCGGCGCTCGACCCGCCGGCCGCGCATCGTCTGGTAGCGCGGCACCACGTCCTTGGCGTACCCGGTCAGCAGGTGGCCGTAGTGCGGCAGGCCGTTGGCGAACGGCGGACCGTCGTAGAAGACGTACTCGTTCCCACCCCGGTCGCCGGCGGGCCTGTTCTCGACGCTGGCCTCGAAGGTCTTGTCGGCGGTCCAGTGCTCCAGCACCCGCCCCTCGACCGCGGGCAGGTCGGGACTCGCCGCCACGCCGGCGGCGTTGTGGTCGTGCAACGGATAGGCCATCGCGGGTCGCTCTCCTCGGCAGGTCACGCTTTCGTGGTCTGCGAGGACGAGCCTTCGGGTACGCCGTGCCGGCGCGCCCGCGGACCCGCGGTACCACCCCGCTTGGCGGTCCGAATGGTGCGACCGCCCGCTCGTTGGCCGGCTGTGACGGGCCGGACCCGTCCGGTTCTACTGAGCCGGTGCGACCCGGCCGTTCTTCCGGAGGCTCACCGGTGATGGCCGGATCGTCGCCTGTGCCGCCCAGGATACCCGCCCCGCCCGCACACCCGCCGCCGAGTTACCGGGGCCTCGAATCCGGCGTCTAGGCTGACGGCGTGATCCGGATCGAGCTGGACGAGCCGACGCTGAGCCGGACCCGGATCGCGACCAGCCCGCTCTGGGAGGTCGTGACCAGCCTCTACCTGCTGCACCGCAACCCCGGCGACACGGTCGGATGGCCGTACGACGGGTGGGCGCGGCACGCCCGGCAGGTGCTCGCCGAGGTGCCGGAGACCGCCCCGGTCCGGCTCTGGTTCGCGGCCGGTTCCCGGTCGCCGGACTTCCTCAGCCCGATCCCACCCGTCCCCACTCCGACGCTGGCCGAGGAACTGGCGGTGCTGCGGGCCACCTCCGCCGAGACCGTGGCGGAGTTCCTGCCCCGCTACTACCCGGACGGCCCGCCGGACTGGATCCGGCCGTTCCGGGACGACCCGGCGGATGCCTTCGGTCGGCTGGCCGACGGCGTCGAGGCGTACTGGGCGGCGGCGATCGCACCGTGGTGGCCGGCCATGCGGGCCGCGCTGGACGAGGAGGTGCTGCACCGGGCCCGCGCGCTGGCGGCGGACGGGCCGGACGCGCTGCTGGCCGACCTGCACGACCGGGTGCGCTGGGAGCGCCCGGTGCTCACCCTGGTCAAACCGCTGGAGCAGCGCTTCGCCGCGGTGAACCAGCGGCTGCTGCTGATCCCGCTGATCTTCTCCCGGGGCGCGCTGACCTGCTCCACCGACCATCCGGAGGTGGTCGCGGTCTCGTACCAGGCCCGCGGCGCGGCACTGCTGGCCGGTCAGCCGGCGTCCGGTGGGCACGGTCCGGAACCGGCGGCCCTCGGCCCCGACCCGTTGACGATCCTGGTCGGCCGGGGCCGGGCCACCGTGCTGCGGGCGCTGACCCGGCCGGCCACCACCGCCGGCCTCGCCGCCACCCTGGGCCTGGCCCCCAGCACGATCTCCGAACACCTCACCGCGCTGGTCGCCGCCGGGGTGGTCAACCGCCGCCGGGCCGGCCGGCGCGTGCTGTACGCCCTGGAGCCCGCCGGCGTCGCCCTGGTCAGCCTGATCGGCCCGGCCACCGGCGACCGGCAGGCGTCCGCCTGACACCGACCGCGGCGGTGCCCGTCGAGCATTCGGTCGGTACCGAATTCGTTTTCCCGGCGGGCCGGGTCGACCTAGCCTCCGACCCATGGGTGAGGACGCGATCGAGGCGATCGGGTTGCGGCGGACGTACCGCAGCCGAACGGGATGGCTACGACCACAGCGCCGGGAGGTGGCGGCGGTGCGCGGGGTCGACTTCACCGTCGGCCGCGGTGAGCTGTTCGGCCTGCTCGGACCGAACGGCGCCGGCAAGACCACCACCATCAAGATGCTCAACACGCTGCTGATCCCGACCGCCGGTACGGCCCGGGTGTGCGGCTTCGACGTGGTCGGGCAGACCCGGGAGGTACGGCGCCGGATCGGTTACGTCTTCGGCGGCGACCGGGGCCTGTACGACCGCCTGTCGGCAAGGGACAACCTGCGCTACTTCGCCGAACTGTACGGCGTACCGGCGCGGAACCAGAAGCGGCGGATCGCCGAACTGCTGGACCTGGTGTCGCTGACCGGTCGGGAGAACGAGCGGGTGGAGGGCTACTCCCGGGGCATGCGGCAACGGCTGCACATCGCCCGTGGCCTGTTGCACTCCCCCGAGGTGCTGTTCCTCGACGAGCCGTCCATCGGGGTGGACCCGGTGGCCGCCCGCGAGCTGCGGCAGACCGTGTCGAACCTGGCCGCCGCCGGCACCACCGTGCTGCTCACCACGCACTACATGGCCGAGGCCGACGAGTTGTGCGACCGGATCGCGGTGATCGCCGCCGGCCGGATCCAGGCCCTCGGTACGCCCGCCGAACTCCGGCACCACGCCGACGGCCGGCAGGTGCTGGAGGTGGAGGCGTACGGCGTCACCGACGACCAGCTCGCCGCCGTGCACCGGCTGCCCGGCATCCGGGAGACCAGCCTGGTGGTACGGGACGCCGCGCAGTTAATCACCGTGCAGTCCGACGTCGGGGTCGACGTGCAGGCCGGGGTGCTGGCCGCCCTGTCCGGGGTGCGGCTGGGCCGGGTCACCGCCCGGCAGCCCACCCTGGAGGACGCCTACGTGGCCATCGTCAACCGCGCGTCGGCCCGGCCGGTCGGGCACGGGGCCGACCGGGCGGCCGACGCGGCGGTGCCGGCGTGAGGACACTGCGACTGATCACGCTGGGTTCGCTGCTGCACGCCAAGCACCTGAGCCGCTCCTCGCTGGAGATCACCATCGCGCTGCTGGTGCCGGTCGTGCAGGCGACGCTGGCGATCTACCTGTTCCGGGCCGGCAACCAGCCGCACGCGCTGCTGCAGGCGGCCGTCGGCGCCGGTCTGATGGGGGTCTGGTCGTCGGTGCTGTTCGGCTCCGGCGGCGCGATCCAGAACCAACGCTGGCAGGGCACCCTTGAGATGATCATGTTGGCGCCCCGGCCACCGGCGCTGGTGATCCTGCCCATCACCCTGGCCAACGCGCTCACCGGCACGTACGCCATGATCGCCACGCTGGCCTGGGGCCGGCTGCTGTACGGCATCCCGCTGGACTTCGCCGACCCGCTGGCGTTCGCGGTCGCCGCGCCGGCCTGCGTGCTGGCGTTGGGCATGTTCGGCCTGCTGCTGGCCTCGACGTTCGTGCTGCTGCGCAACGCCAACGCGTTGACCAACACGCTGGAATACCCGATCTGGCTGGTCTCCGGCATGTTGGTGCCGATCACCGCGCTGCCGCCGTGGACCGGTCCGCTGGCCGCGGTCCTGCCCACCACCTGGGGCGCCCGGGCGGTCCGGGAGGCGGCCACCGGCGGCCCGGTCTGGCCGTCCCTCGGCATCTGCCTGGCGATCAGCCTCGGCTACCTGGCCCTCGGCGCGCTGATGATGACCCACGTCGAACGGCGGGCCCGGACCGCCGCCACCCTCGCCCTGGCCTGAGGAGCCGAGATGACCGCACTGTTCCGGCTCGTCGGCGTCGGTGGCGTGATCGCCTACCGGGCCCTGTTCAACTGGACCACCCCGGCGATGTTCGTCGGCACCCTGCTGGTGGGTCCGATCTTCCAACTGCTCTTCTTCGCCTACCTCGGCCGGCAGCTCGCCGTCGCCGACGACCGGTTCTACGTCGTCGGCAACGCCGTCCTGGCCGCCTCGCTGGCCTGCGTCTTCGGCGGCACGATGGCGGTCGCCAACGAACGCCGGTTCGGCACCCTGGGACACGTGCTGCTGTCCCCGCGCAGCCGCACCGCGGTGTTCCTCGGCCGCGCCCTGCCGTACGCCGGGAACGGCCTGCTGATCGCCGCCACCACGCTGGCCGGCGGCTCGCTGCTGCTCGGCCTGCGGATCCCGGTGGCGGCCCTGCCGGGGCTCACCCTGGCCCTGGTTGCCGGCTCGCTGGCCTGCGCCTTCTTCGGGCTGACCCTGGGCGCGCTGGGCCTGCGGTTCCGCGACGTGTGGCTGGTCTCGAACGTCTCGGTCGCCCTGCTGCTCCTGCTCACCGGGGTGAACGTGCCCGCCGACCGGCTGCCGGTCGGACTGCGTACCGTCGGGGAGTTCCTGCCGATCACCCACGCGGCCCGGGCCGCCCGCCGGCTGGTGGCCGGCGACGCCCTGTCCGCCGCCGCCCCGGCCCTCGCCGCCGAGGCCGCGATCGCCCTCGCCTACGCGGTGCTGGCCGCCGTGCTGCTCAAGCTCTTCGAGTCGGAAAGCCGCCGCCACGCCTCCCTAGACGCCCTCTGACCCCCCGCCCCCGCCCCGCCCGCCCAAGCCTCGTCGATCATGAAGTTGTTGTCGGCCGGGCCGGCGTGTCGTGACAACAACTTCATGATCGACAGGGGTGGGGGCGGGATGACCGTGGTCACACCGGGGAGTTGTCACATTGGGTTTGGGTGTGTGCGTCGTAGGGGTGTCGAGGGGGATAGGGAGGTAACGGGATGGAACAACGGATGGATGCGGCGGCGGTGGCTCCGGAGGGGTATCGGGCGGTGTTCGGGCTGGAGACGTACGCCCGGGGCAACGTCGATTCGACGCTGTACCACCTGATCAAGCTCCGGGCCTCGGTGCTGAACGGCTGCGCGTACTGCGTCGACATGCACACCCGGGACGCGGTGGCCGAGGGCGAGTCCAGCCGGCGGCTGTTCGCCGTCTCGGCCTGGCGGGAGGCGCCGTTCTTCACCGAACCGGAGCGGGCGGCACTGGCGCTCACCGACGAGGTCACCAGGCTCGGCGAGCACGGCGTCTCCGACGAGGTGTGGGACACCGCCGCCAAGCACTACACCGAGCGGGAGCTGGCCGACCTACTGATCGCCATTGCCACAATCAACGTGTGGAACCGGATCGCCGTAGCCACCCGGAAGCAGCCACCGGCGCAGGTGTGAGCGGCACCTCGACCACCGGTTCGGCCGGTGCGCTGCAGGCGCACCGGCCGATGCTGCTCGGCCTGGCCTACCGGATGGTCGGCAGCCTGCCGGACGCCGAGGACATCCTCCAGGACGCCTACCTGCGCTGGCTGACCGTCGACCGGGAGTCCGTGGCCGAGCCGCGCCGCTACCTGTCCCGGGTGGTCAGCCGGCTGGCCATCGACAAGCTGCGGGCCCGGCGGGCCAGCCGGGAGGCGTACGTCGGGCCGTGGCTGCCCGAACCGGTCCCGACCGGCGGGGAACCGTTCGGCCCGCTGGACCGGGTCGAGCAACGCGAGACGCTGAGCGTCGCGATGCTGCACGTGCTGGAACGGTTGAACCCCATCGAACGGGCCGTCTACCTGCTGCGGACCGCCTTCGACCTGCCGTACACCGAGATCGCCGGGATCCTCGACCGGTCACCGGCCGACTGCCGGCAGCTGCACCACCGCGCGGTCGCCCACGTCGGCCAGGACCGGACCCGGTTCACCGCGGACCCGGCCGAGCAGGAGCGGCTGCTGACCGCGTTCCTGGCCGCCGCCCGCGACGGCGACCTGGCCGGGCTGACCGCGCTGGTCGCGACGAACGCCACGGCCTGGAGCGACGGCGGCGGCAGGGTCCGCGCCGCGCTCAACCCGGTGTACGGCGCAGACAAGATCGCCCGGTTCGCCGCCGGTGTGCTCGGACCGCACCGGACCGGACTGCGGTTCGACCGCACCGAGGTCAACGGCCAACCCGCCGTCGTCACCCGGCAACCGGGCCGCGCCCCGTACCTGTTCACGGTCGGCGCGGCCGGTGGCCGGATCACTGGCCTCTACCTGGTCGGCAACCCGGAGAAACTGGCCTGGCTGACCTGACCCGGCCGACCTGACCCGGCCGACCTGACCCGGCCGACCTGACCCGGCCGACCTGACCCGGCCGACCTGACCCGGCCGACCTGAGCCGGCCGACCTGAGCCGGCTGGTCCGCCGGACGGCGCCGGGCCGGCCCGCGGTACGCGACCGGCCCGTCCGCGCCCGGTGCTCCCGGTCAGCCCAGCTCGGGGAACCAGAGTCCGATCTCGCGCTTCGCGCTGTCCGGCGAGTCCGAGGCGTGCACCAGGTTCTCCCGGTTGGACAGGGACAGGTCACCGCGGATCGTGCCGGCTGCCGCCTTCCGCCCGTCGGTGGCGCCGACCAGGCCACGGACGACCTCGATCACCTGATCGCCGGAGAGCACCAGGGCGACCAGCGGACCGCCGGTCATGAACTCCTTCAACGGCGGGTAGAACGCCTTGTCGACGTGTTCGGCGTAGTGCGCGTCGGCCAGCTCCGCGTCCATCGACCGCAGCACCATCGCGTCGACGGTGAGACCCTTGCGCTCGAACCGGCCGATGATCTCGCCGACCAGCCCCCGGCGGACGGCGTCGGGCTTGATCAGTACGAGCGAGCGCTCGTCCGAGCTGCTGGTGGACACGCTGGTTCCTCCTGGTCGGTACGGTCTGCGGTCGGGCACGGCCAGCGTAGCGAGCGCGCCCGGACACCCGTACGGCGGCCACGGCACCGGTACCGCCGGCCCGCGCCGCGACCGGGCCGGCCGCGACGCCGCGGATCCACGACCGGCCCGGCCGACTCGCCCCGCGGCACGCGGCGCGCGGTCTTCCCATTCCTGGCGCGACCGGCCTAGCCTTGGCGGTAACCATGGAGGTGTCCATTTTGGCGAACGGACGCGAAATCGCACCGGTGCGCAAGCTGATCGCCGCGGTGGTGGGCACCGTGGCGACCTTCGTGATCCTGTTCGGCGCCGGCATGACCAGCTGGACCATCGTCGCGCTCGGGGCCGCGCTGCTGGCCCTGGCGATCGCCCTGGTGGCGGTGAACGCGGTACGCACCGGCGCCCGGGCCTGGGTCACCGGCCAGGCGCACGTGCACCTGGTCTCCGAGCCCCCCGCCGCGTACGCCTTCGGCCGCTGCGAGCTGCAGATCGTGCTGGACGCGCCGGGACTGCCGCCGCGCTCGGTGAAGGTGATCGACCCGCGGGTGCCGGTGGCCAAGTGGCCGGACCCGGGTCAGGAGCTGCCGATCAAGGTCGCCATTGACGACCCGCGGCACGTGCGCATCCTCTGGGACGAGGTGCCCACGCACGCCGAGCGCGCGGCAATGGCCGACCTGCCGCCCGAGTTCGACGACTACGACGCGCTCGGCGACGACTTTTTGATCGAGCAGGAGGCGCCGCCGTGGGCGCGCCGCCAGGACCCCGACTACCCGCCGCCGGCGCCCGCCGACCCGACCACCGCCGACCTCAGTGAGGACCTGGGCCGGCTGCGGGACGACCCGGTGGTGATGCACCACGGTCCGGGCGGCACCATCGTGCTCGAGGGCACCGTGGTCGAGCCGTCCGCCGCGCCGCTGCCCCGCCGGCCGAGCCCGCGCCCGTACCCGCGACGGGACCGGACCGCGGCGGCCGCCGCGCCGGTGGCGGCAGACCAACCGGTACGGGCGGCCGAGCCGGTCGAGGAACACCTGCCGCCCCGGCCGACGGCCGACCCCACCGGTGATTTCGATGACCCTACCTACCCGGCCGAGGATGACCGGCCGGTCGATCCCGATCGGGGAGCCGGCTTCGACGAGCTGACCGATCTCGACGGGGGCACCAGCGGCGGAACGGCGGCTCACGGCCGGGCCGCGACCCGGCCGGAGGATGCCGCCGACCCGCTCGGAGCCACCGCCTCGGCGGGCGTCGACGAGCCGACCGGCCCCCGGTCGGCGGGCATCGACGACCTGGCCGACGGGAGCCCGGTGCGGCCCGCACCGGCGGCGGGCGTCGACGACCTGGCCGACGCCGGCCCGGTGCGGCCCGCACCGGCGGCACGCGCCACCGTGCCGAAGCCGAGCCCGCCGCTGGACGACATCGACATCGACCTGGACTTCGAGGAGCCCGGCTCGGTCCGGCCCGCACCGACCTCCGCCGGGGCCACGCCCGCCGGCACCGCCACCTCGGCCGGGGCCGCCGCGACCGCCGGAGCCGGTGACCCGGCCGCCGGTGCCGGGCCGATCAGCGGGGTGGGGATCACCCTGCTGGTCACCAACCTGGACACGTCGATCGCCTTCTACCGGGACATGCTCGGCTTCCGGGAACTCGACGCCGGCGAGGGCAACGCCGTCCTCGCGTCGGGCGCCACCCGGCTGGTGCTGCGGGCCGTTCCGGAGGTGGCGCCGATCAACCGCCGGCTGGTGCACCTGAACCTGGAGGTGGCCGACGTGCAGGCCGCCCACGCCGAGCTGCGGGACAAGGGCGTCCGGTTCACCTACGCGCCCCGGGTGGTCAACCGCGGTGAGCGGCTGGAACTGTGGGCGGCGGCGTTCCGGGACCCGGACGGGCACGGCATCGCGCTCACCCAGTGGCGGGAGCGGACCACCACCTGACGGGTGTCAGCGGAGGATCACCCGGCGGACGTGCAGAACGTAGAGCCAGACCAGGCCGAAGATCACCCCGAGCGCGCCCAGCGACCAGTGCAGGAACCCGGCGGCGACCAGGAGCACCTGCAGACCGGTCCCGACGTACCAGGCCCACGGCCGGCGCATCAGCCCGGCCAGCAGCCCCGCCAGTACGGCCAGCGCCACGATCGCGCCGATGCTGACCCCGGTCAGCCGGCCGCCGAGCACCCGGATCGGCTGGATCGCCAGCAGCAGCACCAGCGCCTCCAGGGCGAGCGTGCCGGCGCCCAGGCCGCGTGCCGCCCGTACCGGATCGCGCAGCCCGGACCGGCGTTCCGGGCCGGGCTCGCGGTCCGGACCCGGCTGCCGCCCCGGTCCCGGGTCCGGCCGGGCGGCCGAACCCGGCGCCACCGGCGGTCCGGCGGACTCCGGCGGTGGTCCCTGCCCTTCCGGGGTCATCGCTTGAGCAGTTTCCGCGCGTCGGCGACGGTCACCATCGAACCGGTGATCAGCACGCCGACCCCGGCCAGCTCGCCCTGGACGTCGGTCTCGGCCAGCCGGACCGCGGCCTCGATCGCGTCGGGCAGTTCGGCCGCGACCTCGACCCGGTCCGGACCGAATATCTCCTCGGCGATCCCGGCCAGTTCCTCCGCCGGCATCGCCCGGGGTGAGCTGTTCCGGCTCACCACGATCATGTCGACGACCGGTTCCAGCAGCTCCAGCAGGCTGGCCGCGTCCTTGTCGAGCAGGACGCCGAGCACCGCGACCAGCCGGCTGAAGGCGAACTCCTCCTGCAGCGCGGCGACCGTGGCGGTCATCCCGTGCGGGTTGTGCGCGCCGTCGAGCAGGATCGTCGGCGCCGACCGGACCCGTTCCAGCCGGCCCGGCGAACTCGCCGCGGCGAACCCCTCCCGGACCGCCTCGACGTCGAGCTGCCGGCGGGCGCCCGCGCCGAGGAACGCCTCGACCGCGGCCAGCGCGACCGCGGCGTTCTGCGCCTGGTGCGCGCCGTGCAACGGGATGAAGACCTCGTCGTACACGCCGCCCAGCCCTTGCAGGCTGAGCACCTGGCCGCCGACGGCGACCGCCCGGCGCAGCACCCCGAACTCGCTGCCCTCGCGGGCGATGGTGGCACCGACCTCGGCACAGCGTTCCAGGATGGGCCGGGCGGCCTCCTCGTCCTGCGCCGCCGAGACGACCGTGGTGCCCTTGTGGATGATGCCCGACTTGGCCAGCGCGATGTCCTCGATCCGGTCGCCCAGCCACTCGGTGTGGTCCAGCCCGATCGGTGTGATCACCGAGACGCCGGCGGACAGCACGTTGGTGGCGTCGTCGACGCCGCCGAGGCCGACCTCGACCACCGCGACGTCGACCGGCGCGTCGGCGAACGCGGCGAACGCCAGCGCGGTGGTCATGTCGAAGTAGGTCAACGGCTCGGCCGCCCGCTGGTCGACCAGCTCGGCCAGCGGGGCGATCTCCTGGTACGTCGCGACGAACCGCTCCTCGCTGACCGGCTCGCCGTCCAGGCTGATCCGTTCCCGCACCGTCTCCAGGTGCGGGCTGGTGTACCGGCCGGTGTGCAGCCCGAACGCCCGCAGCAGCGAGTCGATCATGCGGGCGGTGGAGGTCTTGCCGTTGGTGCCGGTCAGGTGGATCGCCGGGTAGGCCCGCTGCGGGCTGCCCAGCAGGTCCAACAGCTCCTCGATGCGGGTCAGGTCGAACACCATCCGGGTGAAGCCCCGGGCGGCGAGGGCCGCGTCGACCTCGGCGAACGGGCTGGGACTGGTCACGGGCGAAGCGCCTCCAACGCGGTACCGATCCGGGTCAGGTCCGCCTCGGCCGCCGCCAACCGGTCCTTGATCTTCCGGACGACCGGCTCCGGCGCCTTCTCGACGAAGGCCGGGTTGCCGAGCTTGGCCCGGGCCTGGGCGGCCTCCTTCTCGGCGGCGGCCCGGTCCTTCTCCAGCCGGGCCCGCTCGGCCGCGACGTCGATCGAGCCGCGGGTGTCCAGCCCGACGGTGACCTCGCCGGTGACGGCGAGGGTGGCGCTGGCCTGGAAGTCCGGACCCGCCTCGTCGAGCCGGACCAGCGACCGGATCAGCGGCTCGTGCGCCGCGATCCCGGCCCCGGCCAGCCCGTCCAGCCGGGCCGCGACCCGCTGGGTGGGCCGCAGCCCCTGGTCCGAGCGGAACCGCCGGATCTCGGTGACCACCCGCTGCAGGGCCGCCACCTCCGCCTCGGCCGGGTCGTCCACCAGTTCCGGCCGCGCCGCCGGCCAGGCCGCGACCATGACGCTCTGCCCGCCGGTCAGGGCCGTCCAGAGCTCGTCGGTCACGAACGGCACGACCGGGTGCAGCAACCGCAACAACTGATCCAGTACGTGGCCGAGCACCCGCCGGGTCGTCTCGGCCCGCTCACCGCCCGCCGCCAGTACGGGCTTGGACAGCTCCACGTACCAGTCGAAGACGTCGTCCCAGGCGAAGTGGTACAGCAGGTCGCAGACCTTGGCGAACTCGTACCGGTCGAACTGCTCGTTGACCTCGGCGGTCACGTGCTGCAGCCGGGACAGCACCCAACGGTCGATGGTGGAGAACCGCTCGGGCGCCGGCAGGCCGTCCACCCGCGCGCCGTTGAGCAGCGCGAACCGGGTGGCGTTCCACAGCTTGTTGCAGAAGTTGCGGGAGCCCTGACACCAGTCGTCGCTGACCGGGACGTCCTGGCCGGGGTTGGCGCCGCGGGCCAGGGTGAACCGGGTCGCGTCGGCGCCGAACCGGTCGATCCAGTCCAGCGGGTCGACCACGTTGCCGAACGACTTGGACATCTTCTTGCCGTGCTCGTCGCGGACCATGCCGTGCAGGGCGACCACGTCGAACGGCTGCCGCCCGTCCATCGCGTACAGGCCGAACATCATCATCCGGGCGACCCAGAAGAACAGGATGTCGTAGCCGGTGACCAGCACGCTGGTCGGGTAGAACTTGGCCAGGTCCGGCGTCTGCTCCGGCCAGCCCAGCGTGGAGAACGGCCACAGACCGCTGGAGAACCAGGTGTCCAGCACGTCCTCGTCCTGCCGCCAACCCTCGCCGGTCGGCGGCTGCTCGTCCGGTCCGACGCAGACGATCTCGCCGTTCGGGCCGTACCAGACCGGGATGCGGTGGCCCCACCAGAGCTGCCGGGAGATGCACCAGTCGTGCATGTTGTCGACCCAGGCGAAGTAGCGCTTGGCCAGCTCGGCCGGCTCGATCCGTACCCGGCCGTCGCGGACCGCGTCGCCGGCCGCCCGGGCCAGCGGGCCGGTGTTGACGAACCACTGCAACGACAACCGCGGCTCGACCGTGGTCTTGCAACGCGAGCAGTGCCCCACCGAGTGCAGGTACGGCCGCTTCTCGGCGACGATCCGGCCCTGCTCGCGCAGGGCGTCGACGATCGCCGGCCGGGCCTCGTACCGGTCCAGGCCGAGGAACGGGCCGTGCGCGGTGATGATGCCCCGCTCGTCCATGATCGCCAGCGACGGCAGGCCGTGCCGCTGGCCGATCTCGAAGTCGTTCGGGTCGTGCGCGGGGGTGACCTTCACCATGCCGGTGCCGAAGGCCGGGTCGACGTGCTCGTCCCCGACGATCGGGATCCGCCGGCCGGTCAACGGCAGCTCGACCTCGGTGCCGATCAGGTGCCGGTAGCGCTCGTCGTCCGGGTGCACGGCGACCGCCGTGTCACCGAGCATGGTCTCGGCCCGGGTGGTGGCCACCACGACGTCGTCGCTGTACCGGATCGAGATCAGCTCACCCTCGTCCTCGGTGTGCTCGACCTCGATGTCGGACAGCGCGGTGAGGCAGCGCGGACACCAGTTGATGATGCGCTCGGCCCGGTAGATCAGCCCGTCCTCGAACAACCGCTTGAAGATCGTCTGGACGGCCCGGGTCAGCCCCTCGTCCATGGTGAACCGCTCGCGGTCCCAGTCGACGGAGTCACCGAGCCGGCGCATCTGGCCCAGGATCGCGCCGCCGGACTCGGCCTTCCACCGCCACACCCGCTCGACGAACTCCTCCCGGCCGAGGTCGTGCCGGGACAGTCCCTCGGCGGCCAACTGCCGTTCGACCAGGTTCTGCGTAGCGATGCCGGCGTGGTCCATGCCGGGCAGCCAGAGCGCCTCGTAGCCCTGCATCCGCTTGCGACGGGTGAGGGCGTCCATCAGGGTGTGCTCGAAGGCGTGGCCCATGTGCAGCGAGCCGGTCACGTTGGGCGGCGGGATGACGATCGTGAAGGGGGGCTTGTCGCTGTCCGCGCGGGCCCGGAAGTGACCGGCGGATACCCACTGCTCATACCGCCGTTGCTCTACCTCGCCCGGCTGGTACTGGGCGGACAGGGTCGGTCGGGTGGCGTCGGGGGTGTCCGGTGTCTGGGTCACCCGTGAAGTCTACGGAGCGGGTCGGCGGAGCCGACGTGCGCCACCGCCGTTTGCCGTACGGTGACGGCTATGTCCGAGGCGCACATCTCCCGCTCGGCCGCCGGTCTGCCGCCGGCCGGCCCGGGCCCGGCCGGGGAGGCCGCGACCTCCGCACCCGACCGGCCGCACGGCGACCAGGAGCGACCGCCGGTGGACATCACCCCCGGCCGGTTCGACGCCCCGTCGACCGACCGGCCCGCGGCCGGGCCGTCCCGTCGCCGGCTGATCGTGTTGGGTTCGCTGCTCGTGGTGGGCCTCGCCGGCGCGGCCGGACTCGGCTCGGCCGGTTGGCGGATCGCCCAGCAGAAGGACGCCGTGCTGGAGACCCCCAGCCAGGTCGCCGGGCTCACCCGGGACGACAGCGAGAACGCCCGCGGCACGGCCGAGTATCTGCGGGACGGGCTCGGCGCCAACGTCCAGCTGGACCGCAGCGTCGGCGCGGTGTACGGCGACCCGACGGACCCGCGACGCAGCGTGCTGCTGGCCGGTGGGACGACACTGCTCTGGCGGCCGGACCGCGGGCTGGACGCCGCCCTGGACCTGGTCTCGGACAACGAGGGTCCGATCGCCGGCCTGCGTGGGGTGGACGCCGGTGAGCTCGACGGGGTGATGAAGTGCGGCACCTCCACCAGCGCCGATGGTGACATCACGGTGTGCGGGTGGGCGGACCACGGCAGCGTGGCGCTGGCGATGTTCCCCGGCCGTACGGTGGACGACTCGGCGGCCCTGCTGCGGCGGATCCGGGCCGCGGTGCAACACCGGCAGTGAGCCGGCGCGAGGCCGGTCATCACGTTTTCAAAGCCGGTCATCACGTTTTCGAGGCAGAAACACGTGTAGGCCGCCCTGAGGGCGGCCTACACGTGAATGGTTGTCCGGCGGTGTCCTACTCTCCCACACCCTCCCGGGTGCAGTACCATCGGCGCTGGAGGGCTTAGCTTCCGGGTTCGGAATGTTGCCGGGCGTTTCCCCTCCGCTATGACCGCCGTAAC
>NZ_JBHSBN010000032.1:0-63099 GCF_042650605.1 Micromonospora zhanjiangensis
CTCGAACTCCAAGTACCAAGCCCGCGGACCGAACATCGACCGCCGCACCTACAAAGCCACCACCAGCATCAACGTCATCACCAACGAACCTTGACAGGCCAACCACCGCCCTAACTGAACGGCATTGGAGCTAGCCCACCGGCCCGACCCCCGGCGCCCGAGCCAGCAACGAGAACGCGTTCGGCAGACGACCGGACCAGGCCGCCGCCTCGACACCGGACACCCGCCAGAACGGCTCGGCGTACTCACCCGCGTGCACGATCCGCAACCCCGCCGCCGCCACCGCCGTGACGACCTCACCCAGCGTCCGCTGGACCTGGACCGCCCCACCCGCCGGAAACGTGTCGTTGACGTGGCACGCACCGAAATAGCTGCGATCGGGCCGGATCCGGGGCTCGTCCTCGTCCAGCGTCCACAACGGCACCGCCGGATGCTCCTCGTACACGAACAGGTGACCCGACGGCCGTAGCAACCGCACCACGTCCCGCGCCCAGCCCGCCAGATCGGTGATCCAGATCAACGCGCCCTTACCCGTGTACACCAGATCGGCGCACCCGGGCACCAGCGGCGCGCCGGGCAACACGCCGACGACGTACCGGCAGGCCAACCCCAGCTGCCGCGCGCGTCGCGACGCCGCGGCGACCGCCACCTCGCTGTAGTCGACACCCACCACCGACCGCGCACCGGCCTGCACCAGAGCCGCGTCGTCGGTGCCGTTGCCGCTCTGCAGGTGCACGACATCGGGCGACCGGTCCAACACCTCACCAAGCAGTTCCCGTTCGGTGTCGAACAGGGTCGCGCCGGCCGCGGCCTGCGCCAGCAGGTGGTCGTACCACTCCCGGCCGTGCGGCCGGGACGCCGTCTCCCAGGCCCGCCTGTTCGCCCGCGTCGTGGAGTCCATGGCCGCAGGCTCATGCAGGGCGGCGGTGCCCGTCAAGCAGGTTCCCGCATCGGCGTACGTCGATGCGGGAACGACGGCGGTTGACCGGATCGGCGACAAAGCTTCGTGACGACGTCGCGGGGGACCGGCGCAACGCTCGCGACCGCCGCCGCTCTAGCTAGGCCCGGACATCCCGGCGCTGATCCCACAGGTCTACCTGCACTACGACCCGCACGGGCGCAGCTACTACTCGCCCGGCACGGCGCCGTTGGCACGCCAGCGGATGGACTTCCTGATGCTACTGCCGCACCGGGTCCGGGTCGTGATCGAGTGCGACGGCGTGCAGCATTACGCCGATGACCAGGTGCTGGCCAACAATCGCCGGTACGCCAACCCGCGCCTGTACGCCGAGATGATGGCCGAGGACCGCGAGCTGCGCCTGGCCGGCTATGAGGTCTACCGCTTTGGTGGCGCCGAGCTCGCCGATGGCCCGGCGACGGCCCGCCGGCTTGACGCCTTCTTTGACCGGCTTGCCGCCCGCTACGCCGGCTGAGCACCGGGCAGCGCGGTGCCTGACGCTGCCGCGGCAGCGTCAGGCAGACGGAACACGGCGCTTGCTGGGCATGTCACCGGTCACGGTGGAGTCGCTACGCGTTTTCGAGCGTCGTTCCTCGGCCGTCTCCCGGCCACCGAGCCGGTCTACGCCATGCGCGAGGACAACTCGACCCCGGGCTGGCCAGGCCCGGGCCGACTCGCACCTTTCCTCGCGTTCTTCGAGTCGCTCGCGGCCTGAGGAGCCGCCAAGGAGCTCGACACGGTCAGGAAAGATCGCGCTCGTCGCGGCGGGGCGGGCCCTCGTGCAGAGCCAGGTCGGCGCCCATGCGCGCCGCCACACTCACGCTTACGGACGGGAACGGGCCGTCGTGCGAGCCGGTCAGTTCCATGCGCTCGAACCAGTGCAGCACGACAAGTTCGAGCTGCCGTTCAGCTAGGTAGTCGCGCAGGTAAGAGGCGCGTACCAGCAGGGCGCGGCTGTCGTCTCCAGGTTGCGAATGGTGGGCGAAGATCGGTGACCCGTCGGCGTCGAGCCAGCTCGGTCCGCGCATGTCGAAGCTCAGCCCAGTCTCCTGTTGCAGCAGGGTCGAGGGCAGCACGCTGCTGGCGTTCTCCCCGATCGAGCAGTCAAAGATGTTGCCTTCCCAGGTGTAGGGTTCGACGGTCCGGCCGACGTTGAAGGACCGGTCCGCTACCTCGATGGTCTCGAACTCGGCGTGCCGGTGGTAGCAGGCAGGCCCAGTGCGACTGACCTCACCGACGTAGCAGCAGTCGATGTGGCCGTGAGTGTCGAGTAGGTCGTTGATGGTGTTGCGGCTGCAGCCGGCGAGCGCGGCCAGGAACTCGGGTGCCTGGCCGGCCGCGATGAGCAGCGTGTCGACGGTGGATGTCTCCTGCAGGCCCCGCCAGCTCTCGTGCGCGGCGGGATCGATCTTCTTGATGTAGCTTTCCAGCACCACCCAGTCGTTGCCGTCGCGGTCGCGCAGGAACAGCGATGTAGCGAGAGTTGGTTCGGTCGCGGTTTCGGCCAGCAGTCGCTGGATGTCACCGCGGTAGCGGCGGAAGTCCAGGTTGGCCGGGGGCCATGAGGTGAGTCGGATTAGCGCCGGTTTCCAGGCGGACACGCCGGTGCCCTTATCGTCACTGAAGGCCCGGAAGTCGATCGGCGGGAGGCTGGGATCGATCTCCCGCTCACCTACAATCTGGTGCAAGCCGTCGTACGTTTGCTCATCGTCGTAGCGGCGGGCGCTCTGGTAGTTGTCGGCGACCCGGGCCAGCAGTTCGTGGTAGGCCATCCACTGGTACTTCTTGCCCCATCGTTCGGCCTTGTGGCCGCTACGGCCCCGCGAATGCCCAAGTTTGCGATCTTCGGCGGCGAATCGCGCCGGCGTCCAGCCCAGGCTCAGCGTCCGGCGGAACACCCACCGTCGGGCACGATCGATCGGATAGTCGTCATCAGGCACCTTCGGATATGCCCAGACTGCGTCGAGCAGGTCTCGCTGAGCGTCGGTGAAGGGATCCTGCGC
This sequence comes from Micromonospora zhanjiangensis, assembly GCF_042650605.1. NCBI lineage: Bacteria > Bacillati > Actinomycetota > Actinomycetes > Micromonosporales > Micromonosporaceae > Micromonospora > Micromonospora zhanjiangensis. The sequence continues at coordinate 2,962 of NZ_JBHSBN010000032.1, forward strand.
GCCCGGGCGCAGGTATCTAAGCCGGCCCATGCTGTGCGGGTCGGGATCGCGTAGCCAGCCAGCGAATGCCTCCTTCTGCTCCGGGCGCAGGGAAGCGACGAACGCGTGCCAGCGAAACTTGACGAACCGCGGGGTCCGGTGGCCCGTGCGGTCGGGGAACGGCTGCCCGATGCGGTGGCGGGAGAAGTGGCGCATGCCGGACTCGACCACGTACCGGCCGAAGTCGCCGAGGTTGAGGACCGAAACGACGATCGACAGGTAGTTCTGGTCGTCGGGTGTCTCCCGCCATTGGCCGTACTTTGTGTCGATCGTCTCTTTGGTCGGTGGTGCGCTCGGGGCGGCGATGCCGTACGGGCGTGCTGCTGCCGTGCGGGCCTCGTCGGGCAGCAGGCTGTGGTCCACCGCCCAGCGGGTGATGCCGCGGGCGGCGTCCAACAGCAGTTCGTCCGCGCGTACGGATGGGGTGAAGACCATCGTGTGTACGGCCTCGGCCAGCGCGGTCGCCTGGTCGGCTTGCGTGGGCGAGCTGCGCAGCAGGCACCCGTAGGCGATTGCGACGACGCGTTGCACCACGTACGGGTCGTCCACGCTCCAGAAGCGCTCCATCAAGGCGCGCATGACGTCGAGATGGCCGTGCAGCAGCTGCACGAGCGCCTTGGTGATCCAGTCGCGCATGAACCGGTTGGGTGAGGACAGCAGCCAGCACAACGGGATGCAGGCCAGCTCGACGACCTTCGGGTCGTAGCCCGGGTACGGTCCGGCCGCGGCCCATCGGGCCAGCCGGGTCGCTGGGCTGGAGTCGTCGAAGATCTCGTGGTAGGTCGCGAAGCCGAAGCTGCTGTCGCGCACGGGCATCGCCAGCCGGGATAGGTTGCGGTGCAGCCGCTCGGCGTTGAGCCGGTTGCCTGGCTGTGGAGCCAGGATGAACAGGGTCCGGAAGACCTCGGTGTCGGACAGTACGGGCAGCGCGGCGTTGAGCAGCTCGACGCTGCGTTCGGTAACCGCCGGTGAGGCACGGTAAGGCAGTGTCTGCACCAGCGACCGGTAGAGCTGCCGGATCCGGTTGTGCCTCGTCCAGCCGTCGCGGTTGTCGCGGCTTCTCGGCGGCCGGGGGAGCGTGGTGTGCAGCAGGTCGGGCAGCTCGATGCCGTGCACCTCGGGGAACAGCACGGTCGCCGCCTCGATGATGCCCCAGCTGCACTCCTCGGTCAGCCACGCGGCCAGCGCCGGATCGTGTAGCGGGTCGGCGCAGGCAGCGAGACGGCGCTTGAGCAGCAGGAAGTCGGCGAAGGCCTGGAAGACGACCCGGACCCCTTCGCCGAAGGTGTTGTCGCCGAAGTAGAGCCGCTCGCGGGTGAGCACGCCCTCCTCCTGCAGCAACCCGAGTACCCGGACGGGGTTCAGCCCACTGCCCTCAAGGGCCTGGCGGGTGACGGTCTCGGCGACGGCGCTGGCCAGCCCCTCGCGGCCTTGCCGCGCCATCTCGTCCAGCAGCGCGTCCAGCACGCTGGTGACCTGGGTTCGCGCCGCGTCGAGCTCCCAGCCGGAGGTGGCGGCTGGGGTGAGCCGGCGGGCGACTGTCGTGGTCTTCGCCGTCAGGTACCGCTCGAAGATCGTCACCCGGCCTTGATGCCCCTCGTGGCTAGTGTCGGTGCCGGAGCGGGCAAGGCTCTCGCAGTACATTCGCAAGAACAGCGGCAGAGTGAACTCGGGTGTCAGCAGCGGAATCTTCGGGGCCTCAAGCCCATAGTGGGCGAAGTAGGTGTGCGTCGCCTCGACCTCCCGGTCGGCGAAGCCGGGATGGGTGCGCTGCAGGAAGTGGCTGCTCTCGGTCCCGTCCAGAACCAGGTCCCGGTAGGTGTCGCGGCAGGACACCACGAGCGCGACGTGCGGATACTGGGCGACCGCCGAGCGCAGGGCGGGCAGGTGAACGCGCCAAAAGTCGGCTGGCACGGTCTCATTCAGCGCGTCGAGGATGATCAGAAACCGGCTGCCGACTGTCGTTGCGGCCTCACCGGCGGCGTCCATCGCCAGCAGCAGAACGTCGGCACCGACGGCCGGCAGCCCCAGCTGGTCGGCGATACTCGCCCACAGGTTGCCCTGCCCGAGCTGCGCACCGGCCAGGAACACCGCAGGCCGACCACTGTCGAGCGCGCGGCCGGTGGCGTCGAGCAGCAGGTGAGTCTTGCCGGAGCCGGCCTGTCCGGTCAGGAAGTACGCTCGCTGCGGCAGTGCCCGGCCCGGCGACGACGCCAGCCACGCCGACGCCTCCCGCATCGCCGCGACGAGGCTGTAGAAGGTGTCGCTGCGCCGGTAGGACGCCTGCTGCTGTTTGCGCGGGTCGTCGGCCGGAAGCTCACGGCGCGCGGCGTCGGTGGCGTGCTCGTAGTCGACTACCGCGTCCACCGCGTCTTGTGCCGTCGCCAGCAGCGCGACTAGGTCCCGCAGGACGCCCGGGGGATCACCGGCCTGCAGCTCGAGCGCGCCGACCTGCTCGGCGAGAGCGAGCGCGGCGTCCTTCACGGCGTCGAACAGCGGCCCGCCGGTGGGGTCCGGATCCCGCGGCCAGACGTCCTGATCGGCGACAGCGACGGCGATCCCGCGCAGCAGCCGCCGCAGTTGCTCCACCATCGTGTGGTCGAACCCGATCGCGAGTAGGTCCTGCTGGATCGGGATATCCACCTGTAGATCGGGGCGGTACTTCTCGCCCGCCGCGCCAGCTTGGCGCTGGTAATGCGACCGCAGCCAATCGGGGCCGAAGATGAGATCGCCCCACCAGAACCAGCGGCGGCCCTCATGCTGCGGCTTGGCCAGCTCGTCGAGCAGGTCGCTGCCCTGGACCAGCTCGAAGGTGATCTTGTCGGCGCGGGGAATCGTCCGCTGCCAGGTCGCGACCTTGTCGAGGTACTTCTCCCGCTGCGACTTGAGCTGCCTGCCATTCCTGACCTGCTTGCTGGTGGCGAGGTTCCAGGAGATGACGAACGTCAGCGTGCGCAGGGTCGGGCGCTCCTTGGCAACTCGGGTGACCGACTCGGTCATCGCCGTCAGCAGCGGGTCGATGCCCTGCACGTGCTTGGCCTGCCAACCGTGTTCCTCGCCGTTGGGCAGGACGGCGTACCACTCGACCCCGCCGTCCGGGTTGCCAGTGCGGATCGCGTGCGTTCCCGCAGGCACCCGGTCTTTGAGCAGCTGGAACGACAGTTCCTCGAACGCCCGGCTCTGCTCGCCCTCCCACGTGCGCAGCGTGGCGAAGCGCGACACCTCAGATTTCGCCATCCCCGTCCTTCACTCCGGTCTCGTCGCCCGCCGGTGGCTGCACGCCGTGGGCAACCAATCCATGGTAGTGAGCCCGACGGCTTGCCGAAGTAGCCCTTCTTCCTCGCCAAGCAGCAGCGGCACGTCATACACCCGACATGTCCGGCCGGGCCCGCGCTTACCTCCCCCGATGCCACCAAGGCCCGTGCTCAAGGCCACGTTGGCGTCGATCTCCACCGCCAGGGTCGGCTCCACCTGCACATACCGCACGGTCCGGGCGCTTGTGTCGCCCGGACCGTGCTGGTGGCCCTACCGCGCTTCGATACGCCGCTTCGGCGGCTTCTTGGTCGCCTCCGCCGCAGCCCGGATTTGCCTCCCGCAGCCGCGCAGCCAGGTACCCAGATGGTCCGTGTCGTAGGTGGGGAACCGCTCAGGGTTCCGGTCAACCGAGTCAGCCAGGTTGTTCATGTACTGAGCCAGGAAGACGAGGGTGTCGTTCGTGAAAATCAGCGGCTCTTCAAGGTTGTTGTGGTGGTCGACCAAGTTCTGGAACTCACTCGCCCGTGCGAGCGACGACGCAATCCCCGCGATGTGGTAGCCGGCCCCTATGAGAGTCCCCGCCGAGATGGGCTCGGTCACGGCAGTGGCGCGCCGAAGGTCGGAAGCGTCGTTCTCCCAGTTTCGCTCGACTGACTCGTATTCGCCGTAGGTGGTTGACATGCAGGCACACTAGACGTCAACTTCGGCTCCATGGGCTACCGCAGTCTGCGCCGACCTTCGACAGCACTGGTCATGCCGCTCTCGCTCGTCGGGGACCAGCGGCCCTGACTGCGCTGGTTCATAGGTCAGACGCGATCGTGTCGCCTACCGAGGTGGGCGGCTCCGGGGCCAGGAACAGTTCGACCACCGGTTCGCCACCGACAAGCACTCCCACCTGGCCGCCACGCTCGTGCAGTGGCTCAACAGCGGCGTCCTCCGCCGGAAGGTCGACGGCGCCGCGAAGTTCGTCCGGCCGCGCTGCCACACCATCAGCTCACCATCGAGCACGACCCCGGGCGGGAGCATCCGGATCGCCCGGGTGATGTCCGGGAAGTAGGTTGTGAGGTCCCGGCCCGCCCGCGACTGCAGGTACACGCCATCCGCCTGGCGGAAGGCGATGCACCTCCACCTGTCCCACTCCGGCTGGTGTACGAGGTCAGAGCCCTCGGGCACGGCATCGACCGGCGTGGCGAGCATCGGCGTAACCGGCCGGCGCAGCACCGGACCGGTCGCCACGCTGGCCGGGCCCTGGGCCGGGCTCACCGCCCGCACCGACCGTGGAGACCCCTCACCTTCGCCATCGTGGGGGAGGGGGACACTCAGCCCGGGCGAAGATCCACGACAACGAATGGCCCGCCGGGAGCCGCGTTTCAGAGTGGCGCGCCCAGGTGGTCGGGGTGAAGGATCTCGGCGTGCTCATCACACCACTGCCCGGCGGTGACCGCGAGGTCCTCCGCTCCGCCTTGGCCGACGTCCACCAGCAGATCACGAACCTCCAGGGCAACGGACCCCGCGAAGCGCTGGAGCGCGCCCTCGCCTACCTCGACTGGTGCCACGAGGCGCAGCGGCGCCTGCGTAACCAGGTTCGGCCAGCCGAGCTCGAGTACCTCGTGCCGCTCAAGGCCTACGAGGTGGTGCTGGCGGCGGCCGGCGCCTTTGTCACCCGGCCAGTGGGGGATCGGCTGATCAACGGGCTGGTCTCCACGCAGCTGGATGAACGGGTGAGCGTGCTCAAGGCCGCGCTGGACGACCTGGCCGGGCAGGTGAAGCGGTTCGATCGGCGCGGAGAGCTTCTGGTGCTCGACACCAACATCTACATGGAGCACCCCGAGAAGATCGAGGACTGGGACATCGCCGGGGACCTGTACCTGGGCTTCGAGGACGTCCACATCATCGTGCCCTTGGTGGTGGTCGACGAGCTCGACAAGGGCAAGCGGCAGCACGGCGAGCGGGGATACCGCGCGGGGTACTCCGTCGCCTACATCGACCGCATCACTCGGGAGGAGGGCGGGGTGATCCGGGGGAAGGACTTCTCCGTCGAGGAGAGGGCACGTGGGACGTTGACCGTCGAGGTGCTCCTCGACCCACCTGGCCACGTCCGGCTCCCGGATAACGACAACGAGATCGTCGACCGCACCGTCGACGTGCAAGCTCTTGCCGGTCGGCCCGTCCGGCTGGTCACCTACGACACGGGCATGGCCATGCGCGGCCGCTACGCTGGGTTGAAGGTGCACCACCTCGAGCAGCCGAAGAAGGAACCCGAAGCAGACGCGGCAGCGGCAGCGAGGCGGGCAGGTTCCCGATCTACGGGCGAACGCCGGGTAGTAATGGAGATTGCGGCGATGGCCCACAGTGTTGCCACTGTCCGGCAGGTTGAGCTGGATACCGCGGATACATGACTGATCTCAATGCCTGGTGGGAGTCCCTGCCCGGGGGCGACCGCGACCTGTTCATCCAGCACATCGACACCGCTCCGCTGCCAGCCGAGGTAGTGGGGCGGGCCACCCGCTCGGGTCAGCCGATCGCCGGGGCACGGTGGGTGGAGTCCGACGACGGGTACGCCTTCCATTGGCCATCATGGGTGTAGGAGTTCCTGGCGAAGGAGGCCGCCAAGCAGTCGACCTGACCCGGGACGCACGCCCCCGACCAGGTGGTCGGGGGCGTTGCTACGCCCCGGCCCGAGTCAGCTCAGCCGCAGCCGGAAGTCGGCCCACGCCTGCTGGACGGTGGCCGCCTCACCGTGGGCGGTGGCGATCTGGCCGGCGAACCACAGGTCCTCCAGTTCCTTGCGCCCGGTCTGGGTGTACACGTGCACCTGCTTGCCCAGCGCCCGCGCGTAGCCGATCTCTACCAGACTGCCGTGGCAGGTCGGGTCGTCGATCCACGCGAAGACGTGGGTGGCCGAGCGAATCGCGGTCAGGCACCGCTGGGTGACCTCGGGCCGGGACATGCCCGGGTAGGCGCCGCCGCAGGCGGTGTCACCGGCAGCGACGCCGTGCAAATTCTCGCCGTGGTAGCAGCCGTGGTCATCGCTCATGAAGTGCGGGCCGACGTAGACGGCGCCGGGGAGGCTGGCGATGCGAACCTCCGCCGGCCAGGGCGTCCGGTCCGGGTTCTCGTACTCGGCGTCATCGACGATGGTGAACAGGCTGTGCCGCCACCCGTTCTTGGTGATCTTCCCGGCGGCGTAGATGCGGATGTCCTTGAAGTTGTCCATGCGGAACCGTCCTCTCGAATGTCGGGGGAGGAAGACGACCGTAGTGGACGGTAGCGCGGTTGAGCGACTATCGGCGGCGCGTCGCCCGCCCTCTGTCGCTCATTCACGATAAGGAACGTTATCGTGAATGAAATCGAGGCCTGGGGGAGCACCCCACCAATCACCACCATCGATCCCAACGACCAGCTCTCCGACGCCGCGCGCCGACGCATCCGCGAGTCCGTGCCCGCCTCGACCCGCCGCGCCTACGCCGGGGACTGGCGCCGCTTCACCCGCTGGTGCGACGAGCACCAGCGCACGTGGCTGCCGGCCACCGCGGCGACCCTGGCCGAATACGTCTCCCACTTGGCCGACGAGGGCAAGGCCTCCTCGACCATCGAGCGGGCCATGGCGGCCATCACCGTCGCCCACACCAGCGCCGACACCCCAGCGCCGAACACCCGCCCCGCCCGGGCGGTGCTACGCCGCCACCGCGCCGAACTCGCCGACGCCGGCCGCGGCGTACGCAAAGCCAAGGCGGTGAGCATCACCGCCCTGCGGGCGATGGTCGACGCCCTCGACCTGTCCACCCTCGCCGGCCTGCGCGACCGGGCCCTGATCGTGGTCGGCTTCGCCCTCGGGGCCCGCCGCAGCGAACTCGCCGCCCTCAACATCGCCGACCTCACCTTCACCGACGACGGACTGCAGGTCACCATCCGCCGCTCCAAAACCGACAAAGACTCCGCCGGCCGCACCACCGCCCTGCCCTACACCTCCCGACCGGGCACCTGCCCGGTGCGCACCATGCAAGCCTGGCTCGACGCCCTGGCCGCCCGCGGACAGACGTCCGGGCCGGTGTTCCGCCGCATCGACCGCCATGGCACCCTCGGGCGCGCCCCACACGGCCGCGGCGACACCAACGGGCGCATCAGCGGCCAGGCCGTGGCCATCATCGTGCGCCGCACCGCCCTGCGCGCCGGCCTCGACGCCGCGTCGGCGTTCACCGGGCACTCCCTGCGCCGCGGCTTCGCCACCGAAACCCACCGCCAGGGCAAGAACCCGCTGCGCATCGCCCGCCACGGCGGGTGGAAGGACGGCTCGGCCACCCTCGCCGGCTACATCGAGGACGCCGACCAGTGGCAGGACAACGCCCTCACCGACGTCGGCCTGTGAGCGTCCGGCCCGACCTGAGGGTGACCGGCGCCGTCGTCAGCCACACCCGGGGCCACCGAGGTGCAGGCGGGCCTGCCTGCCGTCCTGACCGGGTGCCGGCGCCGGCCGGGGCACGCGGCCGCGCTCACCGTCGGTGAGGGCCCGTATCATGTCGTGTTCGCAGTCGAGGAGGGGGCGCAGCGGGTGGTGTCGGTGCCGTGGGAGAAGCTGTCCGAGCCGCAGTACGCCGACCTCGTGTCGCGGTTGTTGCTCCGGCTGTATCCCGACGCCGAGGTGATGGACGGCTCGGGCGGTGACGGCGGACGCGACGTGCAGCTTCGGCACGCGGGACGGCTGAGCATCTACGAGCTGAAGAGCTTCACCGGCCGGCTCAGCAGCCGCTCACCGAACCGCCGCAGCCAGGTCGAGAAGTCCTTGACGCAGGCGGCGAAGCTGAACCCGCGCGCCTGGTACCTCGTGGTGCCCATCAACCACAACCCCACAGAGCTGCAGTGGTTCACCGAGCTGAAGAAGACCTACCGCTTCATCCGCCAGTGGCACGGACGCTCCTGGCTGAACACTCAGCTCGCCGCCCATCCTGACCTGGTCCGTGCGGTGCTCAGGGACCTCGACGGTGAACTGCTCGAGGCGATCGGCGAGTACCGGGCCGAACGCGACATGCTTGCCGGCGGCATCCCCGATCTCATCGCCCGGTCCGAGGCGCTCAACCGCCGCGCCGAGGAAATCTCCCCGGACTACCACATCAGCGCGACCCCCGCCAACGGGCGCACGCAGGTGACCGTCACGGCCCGGCAGGGCGCCCAGCCGCCGCCCATCACGGTCGCCGGCGAGCTGCACTTTCCCGCCACCCCCGAGGGTGAGCAGACCCGGCAGCGGGTCGACGAGGCGTTCGCCTATGGCGGTGACCTGGATCTGTCCGGGCAGTTCGTCGGGCCGCTCACGCTGACTGCGCCGGCGGAGCTCGGGATCTCCGGCGCCCGGCCGGTCACCCGGCTGTTCATCTCCTCCGTGCCCGAACGCGTCGAGCCTGCGCTGTTGGCCACCTTGACCGTGCTGAGCCCGGCCGGGATGCCCCAACAGGGCCTCGAAATCGCCTTCACTCAGCGGCTGCGGGGACAGCGGGGCTTCACCCTGCGCGGATCGGAGCACCTCGACGTCCTCACCGTGCGACTGCGCATCGACGAGCTGCAGCGCACAGGCACCATCACCGTGTCGGTGGCGCAGGCGCCGCTGGCCACACCCTCGGCCGCGCTGCCGCTGCTGCGGCTGCTGGCCGCCTTTCGCCCACCGAACCTCATCCGGCTGCACGTCAACGGCGCCAGCACTCCGCTGGCCGAGACATCCATCGAGGAGCCCCTGAGCGACGCCGCGCCGCAGCAGGTGGTGGAGCTGGTGGAGGCGCTCGCCGCGATCCAGGAACACACCCGCTGCGCCTTCGCGGTGCCGCCCACCGTGACCGCGACCGACGCCGCGGCGATCCGGCGCGCCGCGCGGCTGATCGCCGGGGAACAGGTGCCGATCGCCGACCGCGGCGCGAGCTTCACCCTCTACCCCCATGACCCGGACCGTCTCACCGGGCAGTTCCACGGCGATGTCCAGCTCCTGCAGGTCCTGCCCCGCACGCCGCTGCGCATCGCCGGGCGGGAGCTTGACCTGGGCCCCAGCATCACCCACGTCCCGCGGTGCCGCCTGGCCGAGGGCGTCGACCTGACGGCGAGCGCCGCAGACGGTGGCGTCACCATCTCGGTGGACCTGCCGGCCGGCCAGTCCGTCTACCGCTACCTGGGCACGCTGCCCGCACTCGAGTCCGGGCAGGACGAGCCCGCCGCGACCGCCCGTGGGCGGGTGCTGGTGGCGCCCGTCGACGCCGTCGCCGGATGAGCAGCGGCGGACAAGTGCTCTGAGCGGCGCGGGCATCGCGTGCGCTACTCGCGCGGTGCCCGCGCCGTCCCGCAGCGCCGTCCGCGCAGGGACTCTGCCCACTTCAGACGCCCCGACCGGCGAGCGAGCGCCACGCGCGCCTCCGGCGCCGGGTGACGTCGAGATGCGGGTCGGTGGGCCGGTGTCGCCGACGCCGGGGTCGGGGACTGCCGAACGCGGGTGGGTGAGGCCGCCGGGGGCGGCGACGGGATTGCGGCTACCGTCGGCGCCACCGCTGTGTCACCATCGCCGGTCACGCCTGGCATCAGACACGGAATCACAGGCGGAATAATTTCGCGCATAAACTGGGGTGGTGCGGTAGGCTGTCCGGTGTGGAGGCCATGTTCGCGATCGATGAGCCGGCCGCGAACCCGCAGGTGGTGACCGCGGCGCGGGAGGCGCTGGGGATGACGCAGGCCGAGCTGGCCCAGCGGCTCACCGACCTGTCCGCAACGCGCCCGCGCATCAGCCAGGGTTACGTCTCCCGCGTGGAAAAGGGCACGCTGCTGGTCGCCGGGGAGCGTCTGGCGCTGTTCGCGGCCGCGTTGCAGGCCACACCCGACCTGCTCACCGCCGACGCGAAGTTGCGGGCGTTGGGTGAGGGTTGCCTGTATCACCGCAACCGCAAGTCGACGAAGGCGTCCACGCTGCGGCGGCTGCACGCGCGGATCAACCTGTTGCGGCTGCACCTGCACCGGCTCGCCGCGCTGGCCGACTATCCGCTGCCGGCATTCGGGGTCGAGCCGATGCGCGTCGGTGGAGTCGACGGCCCGGAGGACGCGGCGCGGTCGCTGCGCGCGAGCCTGGGCCTCGGGCATGGACACATCGAGTCGGTCACCGCGATCGCCGAGCGGCTCGGCGCACTCGTGGTGCCGATGTCACTGGGCGGGCGGGAGGTCGACGCCACAAGCCTGCACCCGCCCGGCGAGCCTCCGGTGTTCGTGGTCAACACCGACGCGCCGGCGGACCGGCAGCGGTTCACCCTGGCGCACGAGTTGGGGCATTGCGCCTGCACCCCGGACCTGGGGGTCGACGCCGAGGAGATGGCGCAGGCGTTCGCGGCGGAACTGCTCGCCCCCGCCCGGCAGGTCCGCGCGGATTTGAGCGCCGCGGCGATCACCCCGGCGCGGCTGTTGCAGCTCAAGGCAGTGTGGCGGGTGTCCGCGGCGGCGCTGCTGCGCCGCGCCGTCGACCTGGCCGTGATCACCGAATCCCGGTACCGGTCGGTCAGCGCGCAGATCTCGGCGCTGGGCTGGCAGAGCGCGGAGCCGGAGCCCTTGCCCGCCGACCGGCCACAGCTCGTGCCGAACATCATCGACGCCGCCGTGGCCAAAGCGGGCAGCCTCGACGCTGCGGCCGCAGCGGCCGGAACAACGACCGCCAACCTGCGAGCCCTGATCGGTCTCACCGATGTTGAGTCAAGGACGGTAGATGGGTGAGCCTCGCGGCGGCGCTGGCGGCGCCGCTGACCTCAGTCACGATGTCAACGCAGCCTGGCAGCGGCTGGCCAGCCAGCCGACGCCGCCCACGCCGGCGGGCTCTGTCGGCGCCCTTGCCAACCGGATGCTCGTCTACACCCGGCCGAACCACGTGCCCGCCGTCGCCCCGGTCGTGGATCGCCGGCGAGGCGGTCTCATCCTCGCCGGCGCGCAGACCGGCAAGCGCATGCGGCTGCTGGACCAGGCCGACTTCGACGCCCCGGTGCTGGTCGACCCGGCCGCGTACGAGCACTACGCGGCCACACCTGAGCAGCCCTTCTGGTCCCCGCAGGACCAGCTGAGCCGGCTGTCGCTGCAGGAGCTGCTGGACCAGCAGCTCCTCGCCGGCGCCACCGCGGCGCTCACCCCGACCGGCTACGTGCGCGCCGGTGACACCGACAGCCTCAAGGCCGCCGCCGGCAAGGTCAAGAAGTTGCAGCGCAGCGACACCATCCTCGTCGCGCCGCTGGACATCGCCCTGCTCGGCAAGAAGTTCATCAACCAGACCATCGCGATCCTGGCCGACGCCGGCTGCCCCGTCGCCCTGATCCTCGGCAAGCAGTTCGACCCGCTGACCCAGTCACCGGCCATCATCCCCAACCTGCGCACCCTGGCGCTGCGGGTGCCCCTGCTGGCCATGAGGACCGACTTTAACGCCTTCGACCTGGTCGCCCACGGCGCGTTCGCCGGCGCCATCGGCACCGGCGGCAGCATCCGCCACACCGTCGAGCCGCCAACGAAGCCCTCGGCGTTCAACCCGGCCGACGCCTCACCGAGCGTGCTGTTCCCGCACCTGATCTGCTGGTGGAAGGGCAGTAAGATCGCCAAGCTCTACGGCGCCCGGCCCCGCCAGGCCGCGCGCTGTTCCTGCAGCGTGTGCGACGGTGAGCGGCTGAGCCGGTTCCTGCGCCGCAGTGACCAGAGCGAGGCGCTGCGCCACGGCGTCGCCGTGTGGAGCGGCATGGCCGCCGACATGCTGGATGCACCCACCATGCGGCAGCGCGCCGAGTACTGGCGCAACGTCTGCGTCGGATCCGTGGCCGAGCACGAAAATATCCCCCGGCAGCTGCAGATGGCCGAACCCCCCTACCACCGCAGCAGCCCTTGACCAAGTGGGCGAAGCTGCCGGCCTGGCCGGTCGAGCAAACGGCCACCACCTGAGCTGCGGGTGATCGTTCAGGGCGCCGGCTGCACCTGACGGTAGACCTCCTCGGCGAACCACCACCAAGCCGGTGTCGGCTGCCAATCCGCCAGCGGCTCGGACTCCAACACGATGCGAGGCTGCCCGCGGTCGGTCACCGCGACACCGACGCCATAGAAAGACGCCTGCGCCAGCGCGTGCTCGGCGTCGACCGGCAACGCCGGCACCATCATCAACCGCGGGCAGTAGGCACCGAAACGCGAGGCTGCCCTCAGACCAGCGGACCACGTCCGCGCACGCACCATCGCCAACAACGGCACCAGCGGTGGCACCACCCGCCGCGTGACCGAGGCGCCAGACCAGTCCAGCGACCCAGCCGGCAGCCGCCGCAACAGTCGACGATCGCCGGCGGGAACCGACGCGACCGGCACCGGCAGACCGGCCGGCAAGTTCATCAACGCGTCAAGCTGATCGAGACCGCAGATCGCCGGCCCGCCGCCACGACGCGCCAGTTCCGCCCGGTCCCGTCGGAAGGCCAGCCACGCCCGAACACCGAAAATCTCCACTCGCCCGACGGTGACCTCACGGGTGGCGGCCTGCGGAACGAAACCTGAGAAGCGGACCACGGTGGCGGCAGGACTCACGGCTTCACCACACCCGCCTCGTCATGATCGTCGGCTCCTAACCCGAGATCCTGCACCATCCGGCGGATCCCCGTCCATGCCGCGTCATCCGTCGCCGCGTAGTACACGTGCCGATCACCCGTGCGCGCGGCCCGGCGAACCAGCCCCGCTGCCCTCAGCACCTTCAACGGCGGGTAGAACACGCTGGTCGCGGCCCGGCCCTTGGCAGCCAATGTCGTGACGCAGATGCCCTTGTCTCCCGCCGTCACCAGCGCCGCCAACAACTCCAGCCGGTACCGATGCCCGAACACCGCCGAGGACAGGCGACGCACCCGTTCAATCGGCATCCCCGAACGATAGTGAATCGCGAATCACGAATCAATAGCGCGCTAGCCGGCGGCGATGACCCACTCGGCCCGAGCGCCTGATCGGATAAACCCGCGCCGATGGTCTTCATCAGCATGGCGAGTGTTGGCAGGATCAGCGGGCATGGGTGATGAAGCGGCAGACGAGCCGCAGAGCATCGACTTCCTGTCGATGAAGCTCGCTTTCCCGAACCCGCTTGACGACTTCATCGGCAAGGTCGTTCGGCACGGCGGGCTCCTGGAGGAGGTGATGCGCGAGTGCGTCGGGATCCTGGGAGGTTTGAGCAACGACGTTGATGTCCTGCTCATGGGTCAGTCCTGGGATTGGCTGCACAGCATGGCCGTGCGGTTTCAACAGGAGCCGGTCTACGCGACCAGGCGCTGCAACGACGCCGCGCTACCTCGCATCGACGCAGCGCTCACGGAAGCGAACCGGGTCTGGAAGGAACGCAACCAGGTGGTTCATGCCACCTGGACGGTGTGTCCATCGCTGCTCGGGCGCACCTGCCCGGTCGCGGCATTCCTAAACAGAGACGTGGGCGACGAGGAGTATCACGTCGAGCGGAGCAGGCGGGGCAAGTCTGCACGCATCGTGGAACACCGGAATGTGGAAGAGCTGGAGCGGGTCCAGGGTGCGGTGGTGATGAGGTTCTGGTCGGGGGTGCGGTTGCGGAAGAAGGCGTGGGCCTGTCGGACCCTGTCGGGCATGGTGGCGGGGGCGGTGTTCGTGATGTGTCGCTTCAGCGCGGCCCACATCCGTTCGACCGGGTTGTCCTGAGGGCTGTAGCGGGCTCCCTCGATCAACATGAGGCGGGGATGTTCGGCCAGCCATCGTCTGGTGATGCCACTGTGGTGAGTGGTGCCGTTATCGCAGATCACCGCCACGATCGGGGCCTCGGGATAGGCGGCCAGCAGGGTGTCGAGGAAATAGCAGAACACCACGGACACGTTCTTGACCGACACGTGATGGTGCCAGGCTCCGGTAGCCAGGTTGACCGCGCCGTGCAGAGTGCGACGCAGGTTGGTGCCGGGGGTCAGGACGCGGTGGCGGATCCCTCGGGGCATCCAACATGCACGCACTCGGGCGAGCAGGTCGAGGTGAGTCCTCGGCGAGGACAACGGCCCCGGCGGGCAGGGCCTCGATCTGTGCGCGGATGCCGGCGCAGATCCCGTCTCGGTCGGGGTCGCTCTTGGCGACCAGGCGAGGCCGGCACCAGCGGGCCTGCTCACGGACACGGCGGTAGACGGTACGCAGACTCAACGGTGGACGGCCCAACGCCCGCCAGATCCGGGCGGTGGTCCACGCCTTCGGCGTGCCCAGCAGGGTACGGATACGGGCACCCAGACCAGGGCTACCCAGCCGAGGCCGGCCGGAGCGGAGCCGGTCGGGCAGCCCATCGAGTCCTTCCAGGTCGTGGCGGCTGATCCACCGGCGGACGGTGGCCGGGTCGTAATGCAACAGGGCGCCGATCTCGCTGGCGGGCATCCCACCGGCGGACAGCAGGATCATCACCGCGCGGGTGGCGACCCGCCACTGCCGGTGCAGGGCATCGACGACCAGGTGGTACTGCTCGTCGGACAGGTTGGCGTACACGTGCACGGGGCGCATACTGGCGAGGACCTCGTCGGGCTGATCTTGTGTGGTAACTCGATCCAACACCCGGCGAGGTCTTCACGTTGGTATCAACATCAACTCGGGCGAGTTACGGACAGAACTTCCGGCAACCCGCTTAGGGGAGGGGTTAGCCGCATATAGCCACCATTCCAACCGGTGGCCCTGCCACGCCGACCCCACAGCGACCGCAGCGGATGGCTTCACGCAAGCCGACAGCCGATCCAATACCATCCCGCCCACCGCAGCAGGCGCGAGAGGCACCAGTAACTGCTTCAGACCCGAAAGGGCCGCAGTACCGGCGTGGTCGGCCCACCGGCGAGCACCGCGATCCAGGTCGGCCTCGCCGCTCAGCGCGGCGGCGGACCGGGTTCGATGTCGAGGGTGCGCTCTGGGCCGACGCCGCGGAACCCGGCGACGGTGATCGACGCCAGCCAAAGCGCCAGCTGGCTCAACTCCTTGAGAAACCTGAGGAGATGGCTCGAGTTATTGCGAATGGCTCAGGATGGATGAGAACTGACACTGTCCGACCTGCCCGCGGATCACGCCTCGGCGAGCGGGCCTCCTGAAGGTTCGATAATGTACATTATGTCAACCTGAACTTCGGTCCCGCCGGTCGGGGACCTCCCCGAGCCCGGACCGATCGACGCCGCAGGACCCGGCCCGGAGTGTCACCGGCCGCGCCCGGGACGGCCGACCTCACATCCGGGCCGCGGTGCGCGGGCGCGTCGGCGTGGCCGCGCACCCGACACACCACGAGGCCGTGGCAGGTGCGTGACGGCGCGGGCGCCCTTCCGCGCAGACGGATACAACTGGCCGTCGGACGGCGTGCACACCGAGGGCGGCGCTCCCGTTCTCCCGCCGACCGTTCGGCAGGTCGAGCTGGCGTCGTTCACGGACCCGACGGACCCCTACCCCGGGTTCTCGGCGACTCGGCCGCGTCACAACTCGCGTGCCCCGTCGTCTCCGCGCGGCCGCGACGGCCTTTCCCTGGGAGACTCCCCTGTCCTCGGATACGAAAATCATGCATAATATTCCTTATGCAGCACAAAAAGGATGAAACGGTCTCGGAGTTGGTCGAGCAGTTCCTCGCCGCGTTGGCCATCCGCAAGCCCTCCCCGCACACGCTGCAGGCCTACCGGCGGGATCTGACCGCGATCCTCCGACTCGTCGCCGAGGACCCGACCACTCCCCTCCCCCTGGCCGACCTGCCGATCACCGCGCTGACGGCCCGGTCGCTGCGGACGGCGTTCGCGGCGTTCGCCGGACCGCGCGCCGTCGCCTCGGTCTACCGGGCCTGGTCGACGTGGAACAGCTTCTTCCGGTTCCTGGTGGCCGACGGGGTGGTCGCGGGCAATCCGATGCCGGCGGTGGGCAAGCCGAACCCGCCGCTGCCGTCGCCCAAGCCGCTGCGCGGTGAGGACACCCCGGAGCGGCTGCTGGACGCGGTGGCCCGGGACGTCCGGCCGCAGCGGGACCCGTGGCCGGAGCGGGACCTGGCGGTCCTGGCGTTGGCGCTGTGCGCCGGGCTGCGGCTGTCGGAGTTGCTGGCGTTGCGGGTGGATTCGGTGGCGGGTCGGCCCGGTGAGCGGCGGGTGGCGGTGGCGGGCAAGGGTGGCCGGCCGCGGTTCGTGCCGGTGGAGCCGGAGTTGGACGCGGTGCTGGCGGGCTATCTGGACAGTCGGCGGCGGCGGTTCGGGGCGCGGTCGGTGGCTGGGGAGTCGGTGTTGTTCGTGGATCGGCGGGGTGAGCCGTTGCGGCGGGGTGGGCTGCAGTATCTGGTGGATTCGTGTTATCGGCGGGCGGGGATCACCGATCGGGTGCCGGCGGGGGCGCGGTTGCACGCGTTGCGGCACACGTTCGCGACGCGGTTGGCCGAGGACGGGGCGAGCGCGGCGGAGATCATGCGGTTGTTGGGGCATGCGAGTCTGGGGACGAGTCAGAACTACATCGAGGTGACGGCGGGTCAGCAGCGGGCGGCGGTGCGGTCGAACCGGACGAACCGGTCGTTGGGTCGGGTGTTGGCCGGCTGACGGTACTACCGTGGTGCTACCGGCGGGAGCGGCTGTCCCGGCCGGTCGCGGCGGAGGCGGTGGACGCCGGGCGGCGGCTGCTGGACGGGTTGGCGTGACCGACGAGGTGGCGGTGGTGCTGGACGCGTCGGCCTTGTCGGCGTACGTGGACGGCCGGGTCGCGGTCGGTGAGCTGATCGCCGAGGTGGCCGAGGAGCGTCGCCTGGTGGGTGTTCCGGCGGGGTGTCTGACGGCGGCGCACCTGGCGGCGGGCGAGGTGGGCGCCGCGTTGCTGATGTTGTTGGTGTCGGCGCCGACGGTGCGGGTGTTGCCGTTGGGTGCGGATCCGACCGTCGCGGCGGAGGAGGCACGTCAGGTGGGTGCGTTGGGCCGGGCGGCGGGTGGTGATCTCGCGGTGGGGCACGCGGTCCGGTCGGCGATCGTGCATCAGGCGCATTACGCGACGGCGCGACCGGCGCGGGTGGCGGCGGTGCTGCCGGCCGGGTGGAGCGTGTTGGACGTCGGGCAGCCTTGACTTCCTCCACCGCCATCAATGGCGGGAATCCCCTCCACCCTGCGCGTGGAACGCGCAGGGTCCGGGCGGGTTCCTGCTTCACCGCGCGGTGCCGGGACAAGTCTCGGTCCTACCCACGCTCCACAGGCGTTTTCCGTCTCCGCAAGCCCTGCGGCGACGTTTCGTACTTGGACCCCGGCTTGGTTATCACCCGGATCCGTTCCGACCGTACCACGGTCAACAGCACGCTCGGGCCTTCGCGGCCCTCCCAGCGCGGGCCTTCACCCCCGGCCTGAAGGCCGGAGCACTGGCCCGCATTCCGGTAGCCGCCCCTGGTGCGGACGGAACGTCGTCGCACCAGGGGCGGACCGCCGGTCAGGGACGGCGGGCGCGGGTCAGGGCCAGTCCGGCGATGACGGCGCCGATCAGTCCCAGGGCCACGGCCACGACGGCGCCGGCGAGGCCGTGGCCGGTGCCGAGTCCACCGGCGGCGTTGGCCGCGTGCAGGCCACCGGCGGCGGCGCTGACCAGTCCGGCCACGGCGGCCGCGGCGGTCCATCCGCGGCGGGTGGTGCGGCGGGTCAGGGCCAGGGCGCCGACGACGACGCTGAGCAGCCCCAGGACGGCGAAGACGCTGGGGACGAGTCGTCCGTGGCCGAGTTGGTAACCGCCGGCGGCGAGCAGGTGCGCGGCGCTCAGGTGCGGGACGGGCATCGGGTTTCCCTTCGGTCGGGGTCCGGGGTCGGACACCGACGATCGTCGCGTCTCGGCGGCGGGGGTGTCGTCGGCCGCCGGGCGGCGGCGGGTACGTCCGCGGGCGTAGTCGGGGGTGTGTCGGTCGCGCTGTTCGACGGAGGTGGTCGCGCCCGTGGTGGGAGTCGCGGGGCGGTCGGGCGGCCCTATGATCGCGCCATGGTGGACCGGTTGTCGGCGGTGCGGCTGCCGGCCTGGGCGTGGGATCTGCTGCTGGCGGTGTTCGTCACCGTGATGCAGGTCCAGGGCACGGTTTCCCGGGTCGCCGGGGAACCGGATGTGGTGCTGCGTCCGTTGGCGGATTTGGGGCACCTGGGGTACGTGCTGCTGGTGGTCGGTGGCGCGGTGGTGGTGGTGCGCCGTCGGTGGCCGGTCGCGGTGTTCGTGGTGAGCGGGTCGGCCAGTGCGCTGTACTACGCGTTCGATTTCCCGGACGGGCCCGGTTGGCTCGGTCTGTTCGTGGCGCTCTACACCCTGACGGCCCTGGGTGACGGCCGCCGTCGGTTGGTGGTGGCGGGTGCGGGGATCGCGGTTTTGGCGGTGTGCTGGCTGGTCGCCGGCGCCGACGTGCAGCCGCGGGCCGCGATCGGTTGGGTGTTCTTCCGGGTGGGCGCGTCGGTGATGAGCGCGGCGGTCGGTGAGAGTGTGCGGTCCAGGCGGGTGATCGCGGCGCAGGCGTTGGCGCGTGCGGAGGCGGCCGAGCGGGACCGGGAGCGGGAGGCGCGGGCCCGGGTGGACGCCGAGCGGTTGCGGATCGCGCGGGAGGTGCACGACACGGTGGCGCACGCGATCGCGATCATCAACGTGCAGTCGGGGGTGACCGCGCATGTGCTGGACCGGCGGCCGGAGCGGGCGCGGGAGGCGTTGCAGGTCATCGAGCGGACCAGTTCGCGGGCGTTGCGGGAGATGCGGGCGATTCTGGGGGTGCTGCGGGACGACGACGACGGTCCGGTGCCGTACCCGGGTCTGGGGCAGGTGGACGAGTTGGCGGCGAAGGCGCGGGCGGCGGGTCTGGAGGTGGACGTGTCGGTGACGTCGTCGCCGCCGTCGGTGCCGAGTGCGGTGGGGGGTGCGGTGTACCGGATCCTGCAGGAGTCGATTACGAACGTGATCCGTCATGTCGGGCCGACGCGGGTGACGGTGGCGGTGCGGTTCGGGGGTGACGCGGTGGCGGTGCGGGTGGCGGACGAGGGTGCCCGCACCGGTACGGGCGGTGCCGGCGCGGTGGTGGACGGGTTCGGTCCGGGTCGTGGGATCGTCGGGATGCGGGAGCGTTGTGCGCTGTTGGGTGGGCAGCTGGACGCGGGTCCGCTGCCCGGTGGGGGGTTCGCGGTGACGGCGCGGCTGCCGCTGGCCCCGACCGGGTCGGTGACCGGATGACCGTGGCCGCGGGCGGTGGGTCGCCGGTGCGGGTGCTGTTGGTCGACGACGAGCAGTTGGTGCGGTCGGGGTTCCGGCTGTTGCTGGACACCGAGGACGGCGTGGTGGTGGTGGGCGAGGCGACCACCGGGGTCGAGGCGGTGCGGCAGGTGCCCGTGGTGCGGCCGGACGTGGTGTTGATGGACATCCGGATGCCGGTGATGGACGGTATCGAGGCGACCCGGCGGATCGCTTCCCTGCCCGGGTGTGAGCGGGTGCGGGTGCTGATCCTGACCACGTACGACACCGACGCGTACGTGTTCGCGGGTCTGCGGGCCGGTGCCAGCGGGTTTCTGCTCAAGGACGCCGGTCCGGCGGAGTTGTTGCACGCGGTGCGGGTGGTGGCGGCCGGGGAGGCGTTGCTGGCGCCGCGGGTGACGCGTCGGCTCATCGGCCAGTTCACCGAGCGGCGGGTGGCGCAGGAGGACGCCGAGCAGCGGCTGGCGGGTCTGACGAAGCGGGAGCGGGAGGTGCTGACGTTGGTGGGTCGGGGGATGCGCAACGACGAGATCGGTGCGGCGTTGTTCCTCAGCCCGGCCACGGCCCGTACGCATGTCAGTCATGTGATGGCGAAGCTGGGCGCCCGGGACCGGGTGCAGCTGGTGGTCATCGCCTACCAGACGGGCCTGGTGGTTCCCTAGCCGGGCCCGCCGGCGGCGGTGGCGTTCTGCTGTCAGCAGTCACGTTCGTCGGTGGCGGCGCGTGCCGGGCAGGATCGTCGGCATGAAATTGCTGGTGCTGGGTGGGACGCAGTATGTGGGGCGGGCCGTGGTCGCCTCGGCGTTGGCGGTCGGGTGGCGGGTGACGGTGCTGCACCGGGGCCGGCACGCCGCGCCGCCCGGGGTGTCGGTGGTGTTCGGGGACCGCACCGTGGCGGACGGGCTGTCCGGGTTGGCCGGGGGCGACTGGGACGCGGTGGTGGACACCTGGTCCGGTGCGCCGGTGGTGGTGCGGGACGGGGCCCGGGCGTTGGCCGGCCGGTACGCGTACGTGTCGAGCCGGTCGGTGTACGCGTACCCGGCGGCGGTGGGGGCGGCGGAGGACGCGCCGGTGGTGGACGGTCGCGCCGACGACGGGCCGGTGGTGGACTATCCGCGGGCCAAGCGCGGTGGAGAGCTGGCGGTGCGGGAGGTGTTCGGGGACCGGGCGCTGCTGGTACGGGCGGGGTTGATCCTGGGGCCGTGGGAGAACGTGGGCCGGTTGCCGTGGTGGCTGACCCGGATCGCCCGGGGTGGTCGGGTGCTGGCGCCGGGGCCACCGGAGTCGGGGTTGCAGTACGTCGACGTGCGGGACCTGGCCGACTGGACGGTGGCGGCGGCGCGGGACGGGTTGTCCGGCCCGTACAACGTGGTGGGCCCGGCCGGGCACGCGACGATGCGGGAGCTGCTCGAGGCGTGCGCGCGGGTGACCGGGTCGGACGCGCGGCTGCGGTGGACGGACCCGGCGCGGATCCTCGCGGCCGGGGTCGAGCCGTGGACGCAGCTGCCGATCTGGCTGCCGCCGGGCGAGTTGTACGACTCGACGTACACCGCCGACGTGTCCCGGGCGGTGGCGGCGGGGCTGCGGTGCCGGCCGGTGGCGGAAACCGTTGCCGACACGTGGCGGTGGTTGCGCAGTCTGGGTGGGTCGGCGCCGCAGCGGCCGGACCGGCCGGCGGTGGGGTTGGCGCCCGAGGTGGAGCGGGCGCTGCTGGCGTCCTGAACGGGCGGCGCTAGCCGCGCCCGTCGGTTCGGGGCGGCCGCCGGGTGAGCCGGTTGGTGTGCTTGCGCACCGCGAACCGGTGGGCGTCGGCGAGTAGCCGGCGCACCGTCGCGTCGGTGCGCTCCCCCGGGTCGACGACGCACACCCAGTACTGGGCGGCGTAGACCGGGTGCGGCAGCAGGGTGTCCCGGGCCGTGTGGTCGTACCCGGTCAGCAGGGTCCCGTCGCCGTCGCGTTCGGTCGGTGGCGGGCCGAACACCGCCAGGTAGTCGGCCTTCGGCAGGCCGATGTTCACCCGGTAGCTGCCGGGGCTCGCGTCCAGCGCCGACACGGTGTCGTAGTGGTCGCCGGTGACGATCGTGGCGAACGGCAACCGCCGCTGCGGGGGCAGGTCCCGGTCCGGGTCGTAGCTGAAGAACAGGTCACCACCGCCGACGTCGGTGTGCACCCCGGGGAGGGTGTCCCGCACGTACCGGGTCAACTCGTCGATGTTCATGCCTTCAAGCGTGTCATTGAAGATGCTGTGGAGACTTTTGTCGGCGAACCCGGGGCTGTGGCGGGAAAACTCTCAACCGGGTGGTGCGGCGACGGCGTACCGCAGGTGGGCGAACTGGCCGACCTGCTCGGCGGAGGTCAACCGCAGCCGCGACGCCGGCAACCGGCGCGGCAGCAGCGGCGCGCCACCGCCCAGGGTCACCGGCGCCACCCCGAGGATGATCTCGTCCAGCAGCCCCTCGTCGGCGAACGCGCCGAACAGCCACACGTTGCGGCCGCCGGCGGCCGCCACCATCGCCTCGTGCACCGGCCGCACCGCACCCGACACGAACGTCAACCGGGCACCCGGGGTCGCCGGCAGGTCCCGGTGGGTGAACACCCAGGCCGGCCGGTCGCCGTACCAGCCGCGCCACTTGTCCGGCTCGTCGAGCAGCCGCTCGCGCGTCAACACCCACTCGTACGCACCGGTGAGGACCGACGTACACACGCGACCAACAAGAAAGTCGCGGTACGACGCGCTGTGGCCGCCCTTATGCCGTGGTGAGAGTACGGGCGGTCGCGGAGCGTGGCCAGACGCAGCAGACGAGGATCGCCAGGATCGGTACCACGGACAGGATGGCGAGCGGCTCGGCCCCGAAGAACACGAAGCCGCCCCAGTACACCGAGGGACCCGTGCCGTTGCGATGGGTGTTGGCCAGCCAGGAGCCGGTCGAGGTGGGGATGTTGCCCAGGCAGGCCGGGGCGAGCATCAGCAGCGTGGCCAGGCAGAGCCCCGAGTACGTCCGCTGCATGCCCGGGCCGTGGCGGCGCATCCGTCTCGAGGTGAACAGCCCGAACAGGGCACCGAGCAGGGCACCGGCGAGTCCGCCGAGGACGGTGTCGCGCAGGTGGCCGGGCGGCTCGGCCCACATCAGGTCGACACTCAGGACGGCGGGGTTGAGGCCGTCGCCCGGAACGACCTGCACCGCGGCGAGATACCCGGCACGGGTGCCGGTGACCTCGGCCTGTGCCTGAGGTGAGCTGTTCGGCCCGTACCGGTGGACCGTGGTGTGCACGTCGTGCCAGCCCTGTGCGCGCATCCGCTCCTGTACCGCGGCGGCGATCTGCTCGTAGCCGGCGCCCGGGGGTATGGTGCCGTCGACCGTGGCCCTGCCGGCCCGTAGGCCGGTGCCACCGCGCAGGCTGTTGTTGCTGTTCGGGTTCCAGAAGGTGTGCCGTCCGTAGTAGTCGACTTTGCCGTTGACGGGACCGGGCAGGACCGTGCGCGCGAGGCTGGCCGCTGTGGTCCTGTCGGGTGCCAGCGGGTCCACGTTCCGCCACGCCAGCCAGGAGCCGAGCGCGATGCCGCACAGCCCGCCGAGCACGGCGGCGAATGCGGCGACGACGAACGCCCGGCGCCCGAACTCGGCGACGCGTCGGCCGAGGCCGTGCCGCAGCAGCAGGGCGACCTCGCGGGCGGCCGGCCGCGAGCGGTCGGGACCGGTGGTGTCGAGCAGCGTCGCGAGGATCTCCGGGCCGCGTTCGCGGCGGTACGTCCGCGGGTAGGCCAACAGCCACCGACGGTACCTGCGGGCCAGGAGTTCGGTGCGGATGCCGTCGGGCATGTGGGGTCCCTTCGGTGGTCTGGATCGGCCGAGGCGATACCCCGGTACGGTCAGGCAGGACTGGGGGCGGCGGCGGGTCCGGAACCGCGCAGCCGCTGGGTGGCCGTCAACGCGTCGCGGTGCATCTGCTCGGCCTCGACGGCCAGCGCGGAGGCGCCCGGACCGGTGAGTCGGTAGTACCGGCGGAGCCTGCCGTCGACGGTTTCCTCACGGTCGACCTCAACGAGACCCTCGCCGACGAGTCGGTCGAGCGCCGCGTACAGGGTGCCGGCGGCGAGGTGCACGGTGTCGGCAGACAACCGCGCCACCTCCTTGATCACCGCGTACCCGTGCAGCGGGCCCGCGGCGAGCGCCGAGAGGATCAGAAAACTCGGTCGCCGCATGCTCGCCATGCCGACCAATATACAGTTGATCGTACTATAGGCAAGCGAGTTGCGTTCGAGCGCACTGCAAGCCGTACGGTCGAACCGGACACCCGACGAACCCGGCCGCCCGCCACCCGCGCGGGCGGCACCGCAGGAGGAACCGATGACCCGACGCATTCCCACCCGCCAACTGTGGACCGACGGACCCGTCGTCGGCGCGATCGGGCTCGGCTGCATGGGCATGACCTGGGCCTACAGCGACGACACCGACGCGGAACACCCCGACCGGGTGATCGGCCGCGCCCTCGACCTCGGCGTCACCTTCCTCGACACCGCCGACATGTACGGCCCCCACACCAACGAGGAAGTCGTCGGCAAGGCCATCGCCGGACGCCGCGACGAGGTACTGCTCGCCACCAAGGGCGGCAACGTCGTCACGGGCGTTGCCGGCGACACCAGCCGCCCGGTCGTGCAGAACGGCCGACCCGAACACCTGCGCCAGGCCATCGACGCGTCGCTGCGCCGCCTCGGCGTCGACCACGTCGACCTGTACTACCTACACCGGCCCGACCCGGACGTACCCGTCGAGGACAGCATCGGCGCCATGGCCGACATGGTCACCGCCGGCAAGACGCGCGCCATCGGCGTCTCCGAATTCAGTCTCGACCAACTCGACCGGGCCCAGGCCGTCCACCCGATCAAGGCCGTGCAGTCCGAACTGTCCCTGTGGACCCGCGACCACCTGACCACCAGCCTCGCCTGGTGCGCCCGCAACGACGCCGCGTTCGTGCCGTTCTCCCCGCTCGGCCGCGGCTTCCTCACCGGCCGCTACCGGGACACCACCTTCACCGCTGGCGACTTCCGCGGCCGGCTACCCCGCTTCCAGGCCGCCAACCGGGCCGCCAACCTGGCCATCGTCGACGCCGTCGAGACCGTCGCCGCCCGGCACGGCGCCACCGCCGGACAGGTCGCGCTCGCCTGGACCCTCGCCCAGGGCGACCACGTCGTACCCATCCCCGGCACCCGGCGGCGGACCCGGCTCGAGGAGAACGCCGCCGCGGCCGAACTCCACCTCACCCCCGAGGACCTGGCCGACCTGGACGCCCTGCCCGCGGCCGCCGGCACCCGCTACTGACCCCGGCCACACCGCCGGACGGCCGCACACCCACCCGCGCCGCCCGGCGGTCATCCCTGCTCCTGGCCGTGGCCACCGGCAGGCCGTGACCCTTCCGAAACCCGGCGGCACGAACGTGGGCAGGTCCGCCGGACCTGCCCACGTTCTCAGCCGAGATGACGCTCGGCGTACACCCGCATCGCGTCCCGGACGAACCGCGCCGTACCGGCACCGTGCCGGTCGTAGTTCGCCGTGAACCGCTCGTCCGCCACGTACATCTCCCCCAGCCCGATGAAATACTCCCGGCCCGGGTTCGGCGTCGTGATCGACAACCAGTCGTGGTGCCGCTGGGTGATCGCCTGCGCCACCGCGCCGTCCGCCGGCTCACCCGCCGCGAGGGCGGCACCGTAGTCCGCCGCGATGTCCAGCTGCCGCTGCTGGAACTCCCGCTTCTGCTCGTCGCTGAGTGACCGCCACCACCGGTCACCCCGCTCGTACGCCTCCCGACCCCACCGCTCGGTCACCTCCTGCTCGTACCGGGTGTGGTCGAACCCCCCGAATACCTCTTCCGCTGTCAACCGTTCACCGTCCTCCGTCTTGCGCAACGTGGTCCGGACCGACTCGATCTGCCGGCCCAGGCGCTGCTGCTCCTGCTCCAACCAGCGCAGATGGGCCCGCAACGCGGCACCGGTGTCCCGCTGCCCCGCCAGCACCTGCCCGATCGCCGGCAACCCCAGCCCCAACTCGCGCAACAGCAGGATCCGCTGCAACCGGACCAGGCACTCCTCGTCGTAGTACCGGTAGCCGTTACGGCCCGTGCGGCTCGGCGCCAGCAGACCCACCGCCGCGTAGTGGCGCAGGGTACGGCTGGTCGTCCCGGCCACCCGGGCCAACTGCTGAATCGACCACTCCACCCCGACGCTCCCCGCGGTCACCTCCACCTGCGGAAACCACGGTAGAAGTTGACGTAACGTCAAGGTCAAGCCGTCAGCCGAGTTCCACCACCAGCGGACGGTGATCCGAGATCGACGACACCGGCGTCCGCACCGCCGTCACCGGCGGCAACGACCGCCCGCCCCGCGGATCGACCAGCACGTGATCCAACTGCACCCGCGGCGCGCCCGCCGGATACGTCGGCTGCCGGCCCAGCGGCTGCCACCGCGACACCAGCCGCGCCACCCCGGCGGGCAGGTTCAGGTCCCCCAACAGGATCCGCGGCGCCGGCAGCCCCCGCAACGCCCGCACCACCTGCCGCAACTGCCGCGCGTTCCACCCCGGCACGAACGACAGGTGCGTCGCCGCCGCCGTCACCGGCCCGTACGGCGTGTCCAGCACCGCCGCCAGCACCACCCGCGGCTCGTCCCGCAGCAGGATCAACCCGCCACCCGGTCCCGGCACGTACACCGGCGACCGCACCGGCGCGGCCGGCAACCGGGTCACCCGCCACGACAACGCCGGGTAACGGCTCACCAGACCCACCCCGTAGCAGGGTTCGCCGTGCCCGTCGTCGTCGTGCGTCAACGGCCGGAACCGCTCGCCGGGCGTACCGACCACGGCGGCGGCGAACTGGTGCGCCGGGGCACCCAACGCCCGGGCGGCGATCGCCGTCAGGTCCAAATGCCCGCTGCGCGACTGGTCCCGGTCGACCTCCTGCAACGCCAACACGTCGGCGTCCAGGGCGGCCACCGCCTCGGCCAACCGGCCACCGTCGACCAGACCGTCGGCCGGTGAGCGGCCGTGCAGGAGGTTGAACGTCACCAGGCGCACGACTGACACCCTACGGCCGATGTGACACAGTGACCCGGTGATCTTCAAGGCGTTCTGCTGCTCCGTCCTGCTGTTCGTCGCCGTCGGCGCGGCCGGCATGTGGCTGCGCCGCGCGCGCCGGCGCTG
The DNA here is from genome assembly GCF_042650605.1 of Micromonospora zhanjiangensis. Taxonomy (NCBI): domain Bacteria; kingdom Bacillati; phylum Actinomycetota; class Actinomycetes; order Micromonosporales; family Micromonosporaceae; genus Micromonospora; species Micromonospora zhanjiangensis. The sequence goes on from NZ_JBHSBN010000032.1 coordinate 29,634, forward strand.
ACCGGGGACTCCCGTCAGGTGGTGACGGCGGCCGCCCGCGAACGGTCGGCGGCGATCCGCACCGCCAACCCCGCCAGCACGCTGCCCATCACGTACCGCTGCACCCGTAACCAGACCGGACGGCGGGCCAGGAACGCGGTGATCGCGCCGGCGCTCAGCACGATCAGCGCGTTCACCGTCAACGCGATGACGATCTGCGTGCCGCCCAGCAGCAGGCTCTGGGTGGCCAGGTGGCCGCGCGTCGGGTCGACGAACTGCGGCAGCAGCGACACGTACAACACGGCGATCTTGGGATTGAGCAGGTTCGTCACCAGGCCCATGGTGAACAACCGGCGGGGCCGGTCCGCCGGCAGCGGTCCCGGCGCGAACACCGACCCGCCGCCGGGACGGACCGCCTGCCAGGCCAGCCACAGCAGGTATCCGGCGCCGGCCAGCTTGATCACCGTGTAGGCGGCGGGGACGAGGGCGAAGACGGTGCTGATGCCGGCGACCGCGGCGACCAGGTAGCAGAGGAACCCGACCGCCACCCCGGCCAGCGAGACCAGACCGGCCCGCCGGCCCTGGGTCACCGACCGGGACACCAGATAGACCATGTTCGGCCCCGGCGTGAGGACCAGGCCGAGGGCCACCAGCGCGATCCCCAGTACGGCACTGACGCTGACCATGTGCCACTCCCCCGTCGTCGGCGGCCGTACCCGGGTGGGGCCGTCGTCGTGAATCTAGGCCGGCGGGTCGGGTGGTGTCGGTGGCCGGTTTCGCGGTCGTGGCTGTGGTGGTGGGCACATCGCGTAGAACGTCCTAGGACGTTAGTGGTGGGGGTCGCGCGCCGGACGGGTCGGTCGTCGCCGCCGACCCGGGTCGCCGGCGACGACCGGGGTGGTGTGGTCAGTCACCGCCCTCGCCGGTGGCTCAGCCGGCGGGTGACGGGCCGCGGCCGGGGGCGGCGAACCGACCGGCGCGGATCTCCCGCAGCGCCTGCCGGCGCGCGTCGCCGCGCAGCGTGTCGACGTACAGCCGGCCGTCGAGGTGGTCGGTCTCGTGCTGCAGGGCGCGGGCCAGGAACCCGCTGCCGGTGACGGTCAGCGGTTCGCCGTGCTGGTCGACGCCGCGGGCGGTGGCGTGCCGGGCCCGGGGCGTCGGGAAGTACAGCCCGGGGATGGACAGGCAGCCCTCGTCGTCAATCTCGGTCTGCTCGGACAGCTCCAGCACCGGGTTGACCAGGTGACCCCGGTGCCCGTCGGCGTCGTAGACGAACACCCGGGCACCCACGCCGATCTGCGGGGCGGCGACACCGGCCCGGCCCGGGGCGCCGAGCAGGGTGTCCATCAGATCCGCCACCAGCCGCCGCAGCTCGGCGTCGAAACTGGTGACGGGTTCGGCGGGGGTGCGCAGGACCGGGTCGCCGATCACCCGGATGGGCCGCATCGTCATGGCTGAAAGGCTATCCGTTCGTTACCGGACGAGGCGGCCGGGACACCGGCGAGGGCCCGCCGCAACGGTGCCGCCTTGGCGGCCGCCTCGTCCACCTCCGCGTCCGGTTCGCTGCCCCAGGTGATCCCGCCGCCGGCCCACAGGTGCATCCGGTCGGTGTCGGCCACCGCGGTACGGATGGTCAGCCCCAGGTCGACGCGGTCCGGGCCGACCCAGCCCAGCGCGCCCATGCTGATCCCCCGGCCGACCGGTTCCAGGGCGGCGATCCGGGCCACCGCGGCGAGCTTGGGTGCCCCGGTGACCGAGCCGCCGGGGCAGACCGCGCGCAGCAGGTCGGCCAGCCCGGTTCCGTCGGCCAGGACGGCGGAGACCGTCGACTCCGCCTGCCACAGGTCGCACCAGCGGCGCACCGCGTACAGCTCGTCCACCCGGACCGAGCCGGTACGGGCGATCCGGGCCAGGTCGTTGCGTTCCAGGTCGACGATCATGATGTGTTCGGCGCGCTCCTTGGCCGAGGCCAGCAGGTCGCGGCGGCCCGCCGCGGTGGCCGGTCGGGTTCCCTTGATCGGTCGGGTCAGCGCCCGACCGCCGACGACCTCGACCAGGGTCTCCGGCGAGGCGCAGCCGATCGCCCAGCCGTCGCCGGTCAGCAGGCCGCCGTAGCGGGCTCCCGGCAGGCCGGCCAACCGGGCCAGGGCCGGGCGGGGATCGCCGGCGTACGGGGCGCTGGCGTGCCCCACGACGTTGACCTGGTAGACGTCGCCCCGGCCGATGGCCGCCCGGGCCGAGCGCACCGCGGCGGCGTGCCCGGCCGGGGTCCAACTGGGCCGCCACGGGCCGAGCCACCAGCGCGCCGGGGCGTCGGGCGCCGGCCACCAGCCCGCACCGGCCGGCGTGGGAGGCGACGGCGCGGCCGGGGCGTGCGCGTAGACGACCGCCACCAGGTCCGGCACCCCCACCGTGGGCGACGGGGGCCCGGCCCCGGCGCCGGCGAGCAGGTTGCCGGCCGCGGCCGAGACGAACAGCGCCGCCCCGCAGACCCCGCCGTCGGTGTCGTGGTGCTCGGCGTCGGCCGGTCGGGTCAGGTCGGCCACCGGCAGTCCGTGCCCGGCGAGGAACTCCTCGATCAGGCCGGCCGGATCCCCGCCGTCGGATATCCGCCATTCGAGCCGGTCCCGCTCGGTCCGTCCCCGACGACAACGGAGAGTAGTCGCCGGCGGGGCGTCAGCCACCCTTGGGAGCGTTTCCATAACTGTTTGTCGATCTCGCCTCAACCGAACGGCCGATTCTGCAGGAGTGAGTCGGGTAGGTGCTCGATGGAGTTCAGTTTCGCTTGGTACTGTGCGTCACTGGTCATGTGAACCATGACACAGCGCCCCCACAGTCCGGAGAGCCCCGATGTGTCAGCACCAACCCACCTGTCCCTCCGCCGAGGCGACCGACCGGGAAGCCGCCCGGGTCATCGCCTGCTTCCGTGAGCAGGGATGGAGCCTGCTCTGCAATGGTGTCATCGTTTTCGAGGACACCGGTGAACTGCTTCCCGACGGCACCACGGTAGCGCCGCACCGCGGCCCGGCCCGACACGCCCTGGTCGCGTAGGACCGAAACGCTCAGTAACCGAACCGGTGACGGACCGGGCTCCCGGCGAGTCCGACCCGTCCCGTTCCGTCCCGTCCCGCCGCGGCGGCGCCCGGTCAGCCCTCGAACGCCTCCGGCGGCGGACACGCGCAGACCAGGTTGCGGTCACCGTACGCACCGTCGACCCGCCGTACCGGGGGCCAGTACTTCGCCATTCGGTCGACCCGTCCCGGGTAGGCCGCGACCGACCGCGGATAGGGCCGGTCCCACTCGTCGGCGGACACCATCGCCGCGGTGTGCGGGGCGTTGCGCAGCGGACTGTCCGCCGCCGACCACCGGCCCGCGCCGACCTGCTCGATCTCCTCCCGGATGGCGATCATCGCGTCGCAGAACCGGTCCAGTTCCGCCAGGTCCTCGCTCTCGGTCGGTTCGACCATCAGGGTGCCGGCCACCGGGAACGACATGGTGGGCGCGTGGAACCCGTAGTCGATCAAACGCTTCGCCACGTCGTCGACGCTGACGCCGGTCGTTCTGGTCAACGGGCGCAGGTCGAGGATGCACTCGTGCGCGACCAGGCCCTTGTTCCCGGCGTACAGGACCGGGTAGTGCTCGCGCAGCCGCGCCGCGACGTAGTTGGCGGCCAGCACCGCGACACCGGTGGCCCGGGTCAGCCCGGCCGGGCCCATCATCCTCAGGTAGGCCCACGGGATCGGCAGGATGCCGGCCGAGCCGTGCCGGGCCGCCGAGATGGCCGGCCGACCGGTCGTGGCGGCCCCGTCCGCCGCCGGCAGCGGATCGGCCGGCAGGAACGGGGCCAGGTGCGCCCGGACCGCCACCGGGCCGACGCCCGGACCGCCACCGCCGTGCGGGATGCAGAAGGTCTTGTGCAGGTTCAGGTGCGACACGTCGGCGCCGAACATGCCCGGCTTGGCGAACCCGAGCAGCGCGTTGAGGTTGGCCCCGTCGACGTAGACCTGCCCGCCGGCCTCGTGCACCTTGGCGCACAGCGACGCGATCCCGGTCTCGTAGACGCCGTGGGTGGACGGGTAGGTCACCATGATCGCGGCGAGGTCGTCCCGGTGCTTGTCGATTCTGCGGTCCAGGTCGACCAGGTCGACGTTGCCGTCCGGGTCGCACCCGACCACCACCACCCGCATCCCGGCCATCACGGCACTGGCCGCGTTGGTGCCGTGCGCCGAGGACGGGATCAGGCACACGTCCCGGTGCGCCTCGCCCCGGTCCCGGTGGTAGGCGCGGATCGCCAGCAGCCCGGCCAGTTCGCCCTGCGAGCCGGCGTTGGGCTGCACGCTGACCGCGTCGTAGCCGGTCACCTCGGCCAGCCATCCCTCCAGCGAGGCGATCAGGTCCCGGTAACCGGTGGTCTGGTCGGCCGGCGCGAACGGGTGGATGTCGGCGAACTCCGGCCAGCTCACCGGTTCCATCTCGGTGGTGGCGTTGAGCTTCATCGTGCACGACCCCAGCGGGATCATGCCCCGGTCCAGGGCGTAGTCCTGGTCGGCCAGCCGGCGCAGGTAGCGCAGCATCGCCGTCTCGGAGTGGTGGGTCCGGAACACCGGATGGGTCAGGTAGTCGCCGTCGCGGCGCAGCGCCGCCGGCAGACCGGAGCCGGCGGCCTCCTCGACGGCCGGCCAGCGCGGGGCGGTGGCGGCGGCCGCGCCCAGCACGCCCGCGAACGCCTCCCGCACCGTCCACAGGTGCTCCCGGGTGGTGGTCTCGTCGCAGGCGAGGCCGACCCGGTCGGCGTCGACCAGCCGCAGGTTGATCCCCCGGTCGGCGGCGGCGGCCACCACCTCGGCGGCGCGGCCCGGCAGCCGCACCAGCAGGGTGTCGAAGAACTCCCCGTGCACCACCTCGACATCCAGCTCGCGCAGCAGGTGGGCCAGGGTGGCGGCCCGGGTGGCCACCCGTTCGGCGATGGCCCGCAACCCCGCCGGGCCGTGGTAGACGGCGTACATGCCGGCCATCACGGCGAGCAGCACCTGCGCGGTGCAGATGTTGCTGGTCGCCTTCTCCCGACGGATGTGCTGCTCGCGGGTCTGCAGGGCCAGCCGGTAGGCGGGATTGCCGTCGGCGTCCCGGGACACCCCGACCAGCCGGCCGGGCAGCATCCGCTCCAGGCCGTCGCGGACCGCCAGGTAACCGGCGTGTGGACCGCCGAACCCCATCGGTACGCCGAAGCGCTGGGTGGTGCCGACGGCGATGTCGGCGCCGACCTGACCCGGCGGCCGCAGCAGGGTCAACGCGAGCAGGTCCGCGGCGACGGTGACCAGGGCACCGGCGGCGTGCGCGGCCTCGATCAGCGCGCCCTGGTCACGGACCGCCCCGCTCGCGCCCGGGTACTGCAGATGCAGCCCGAAGAACTCCCCCGGCAACGGCTCGACGGTCAAATCCAGGACCCGCACCTCGATGCCGAGCGGCTCGGCGCGGGTGGCGATGACCGAGACGGTCTGCGGCAGGGTGTCGGCGTCCACCACGTACACCGGGCTCGTGACCTTGCTGGCGCGGCGGGCGAGGGTCATCGCCTCGGCTGCGGCGGTCCCCTCGTCCAGCATCGAGGCGTTGGCGGTGGCCAGCCCGGTCAGGTCGGTGACCATGGTCTGGAAGTTCAGCAACGCCTCCAGCCGGCCCTGGCTGATCTCCGGCTGGTACGGGGTGTAGGCGGTGTACCAGGCCGGGTTCTCCAGTACGTTGCGGCGGATCACGGCCGGCGTGTGGGTGCCGTGGTAGCCCAGGCCGATCATCGACACGGCGACCCGGTTGCGGCCGGCGAAGCCGCGCAGCTCGGCGATCGCCTGTTCCTCGGTGGCGGCCGGCGGCAGGTCGAGCGTGCCGTGCCAGCGGATCACCTCGGGGATCGCGGCGTCCATCAGCTCGTCGACCGAGCCGTAGCCGACGGTCTCCAGCATCCGCCGTTCGTCGTCCGGGCCCGGACCGATGTGACGGTCGGTGAACTGGTCTGTGGTCATCGGGTGCTCCCCGGGGCGAGGTCGACGGATCGGCCTCCCCCTCTGTCACGCCCCCGACGGCGGCGGATGTTCCAGAGTGCCTGCCCACGCGGTCCTTTTGCCTGAGAGGTTCCGGGGAGGAGTTGCCCCTTCGGCGCCGCCCGGACCGCAGTCCGGGTTGATCTCTCCCGCGTGGGTGGTACCGGCACGGCCAACGCTACCAGGATCATCCCGGGCCGGGTCACGGCCCGGGCCGTCCGGAGGGGTCAGCGCAGGTCGGACTCGTCGTCGGCGACCGGACCGCCGAGGTCACCGGTGCCGTACCGGTCGAGCACGGCGGTCACCCGCCGACCCCAGCGCTCGTGCGCGGCCTGCCGGCTGACGCCGGCCGCCTTGGCGATCACCTCCCAGGTCACCCCCCATCGGCGCAGGCCAACCAGGCTGCCGATCGGGTCCAGGCCGGCGGCCAGTTCGATGCGCAGCCGGACGACCTGGGCGGCCACCTCCCGGTCGGCGGCGGTCGGGGTGCCGTCCTCGGCGGTCCACCGCGCGGAACCCGGGACCGGACGGCCACCGAGCAACCGGTCGGCCTGCTGACTGGCCTCGTCGACGGCGGCCGCCACGGCGGCGGCGGTCGCGGCCGCGACGTCGACGGTCAGGGCGTGGGTCAACAGCTCACTCATGCCCGTCAAGGTAACCCTGACATCTCGTCATGTCAAGGTGAGCTTGACACGGCGGGCTCGCGGGAGATCCGACGGACCAGTTCCGGCAGCGCCACCCCCAACGGCGCGTCGACCGTGTGGGTCGCGTAGTCGTCGCCCCGGGTCGGTCCCTGATTGATGATCGCCACCGGGATGTCGAGCTTCGCCGCCCGCAGCACGAACCGACGGCCGGACATCACCGTCAACGACGAGCCGAGAACGAGCAGCAGCCGCGCCGCCTCGACCACGGCGAAGCACTGCCGGACCCGGTCCGGCGGCACGCTCTCGCCGAAGAACACCACGTCCGGCTTGAGCGTCCCATCATCGCAGGCAGCGCAGTCGACGGTGCGGAACGCGTCGATCCGCTCGTCGGCCAGGTCGACGTCACCGTCCGGGTTCACCGCGGTGACCTGCGCCTCGAACCACGGATTGCGCTCCCGCAGCCGGCGGTCCAACTCCGCACGAGGGCTGCGAAAGCCGCAGTCCAGGCAGATCACCCGGTCCAGACTGCCGTGCAACTCGATCACGGACCGGGCACCGGCCGCCTGGTGCAGGCCGTCCACGTTCTGCGTGACCACGCCGGTCAGCAGGCCCTCGGCCGCCAGGTCGGCGACCGCCCGGTGGCCGGCGTTCGGCACGGCCCGGGCGATCGTCCGCCATCCCAGGTGGCTGCGCGCCCAGTAGCGACGCCGGGCGACCGGATCACCGGTGAAGGTCTGGTACGTCATCGGGGTGTGCCGGCGGGCCACCCCGCTCGGCCCGCGGTAGTCCGGAATGCCCGACTCGGTGGACAACCCGGCGCCGCTGAGGACCGCGACCCCGCCACCGGCCACCAGGTCCGCCAGCCCGTCGAACCGCTCCCCCACCCGATCGATCACCCGTCCATGCTGCCTCAGCACCGACCCGAGCGACCAGTGCCGGGTCCGCCCGCCGGCGGCGCGGCGGGCGGCAGCGGGGCGGCGCGTCTCAGCGGTTCTCGTGCCGTGGCAGGGCGGCCCGGCCGGTCGACGGTCCGACGGCCGGCTTCTCGCCCCGGCTCATCTTCTCCATCGTCCGGGTCAGGTGCTCGCTGCCGTCGTGCAGGTGCTTCGCCGCCGCCTCCATGTGCGAGATCATCATCTCGCCGTAGATACGCAGCGCCTCCTGCACGGCCGCGCCGTCGGTGAAGTCCGGACCCGAACTGCTCCGGTAGTCGTTCACCGCGCGTTCCGCCTCGGCCCGGGCGTCCTCCGCCGCGGCCTTGACGTACGCCTCGTACTGCACCCGGGCGTAGTCGGCGACCCGGCGGGCGTAGTCGTGCGCCTGGGCGATGATCTGCTCCGCCTCCCGCTGCGCGGACGAGAGCAGATTGACCTCCTTCGCCGCCGGCGCCGGGCTCTTCTGCGCACTCGGGATCACACCGTGCCGGTACAGCTCGACCTGGTCGTTGATCCGCTCGTTCTCGGCCCGCAGGTTGGCGATCTGCGCGCCGAGGATGTCCAGCTCGTCGGCGACCTGGATGCGGAAGGCGTCCACCTCCCGCTGGTCGTACCCGCGTCGGGTCAACGACGCCGCGTCGAACTTCCACCGGCGCACCCGGTCCGGTGTCATCCGCACCTGCGGGGCGCTGGCCCGGGACACTTCGGTGCCGTCGTACCTGCTGATCGGCGCGGCCGTCACTGGGCTCCTCCGAACGAATCGAAACTCTGCGGTGCGTCCCCGAACGTACGCCAGCCCGGGCCGTACCAGTGGTCGCCGAGCCCTTCGTGGTGCACCTGACCCGGTTGGTAGCCGGCGCGGCCCAGGGCGGTGACCGAGCTGGCCACCATGGAGTCGGAGCCGCAGACGTAGACGTGTCCGCCCCGCCAGTCGCCCTCGGCCAGGGCCTGCTCGGCGATCTGGCCCGGCTCGAACGGATCCAGCGGGCTCGTGCCGGACACGTACCGGACCGTCAGCCAGGGGAACGACGAGGTGAGCTTGTCGATCGCCTCGTTGTCGTAGAACTCCAGCCGGGACCGGGCACCCACGTACAGGCTCACCCGGCGGCGTCCGTTCTCCGTCGCGACCTGTTCCACCAGGGACTTCAACGGCGCCCAACCGGTGCCGCTGGCCAACAGCAGCAGGTCGGACCCGCCGGAGCGGCTCAACGCCAACTGGTCACCCACCGGCGAGGCCAGGTGGACCTGGTCGCCGATGTTGACGCCGTAGACCAACCGGGAACTGACCGCACCACCCGGCGCGGCCCGGACGTGGAACTCCAGGGTGCCGTCGGCGCGTGGCGCGTTCGCCGGCGAGTAGTACCGCCAGGCCCGGGTCGACGGGTGGGAGACACCCAGCGACTGGCCGGGGACGAACGGCAGCAGGTACGACGGGCGCAACGTCAGCACGGCGATGTCGAAGCTGCGCCGCTCGTGGCCGACGATCTCACCGACCCACCACGGCGGGCTGGTGTTCTCGGCCTCCTTGGCCGCGTCGGTCATCACCTGGGCGATCAAGCCGTACGCCGCCGTCCAGTCGGCGGCCAGCTCGTCGCTCCACCGGTCACCGAGGAAGTGCCGCAGCGTGGCGACCAACGCCTCACCGACGGCCGGATAGTGCTCGGCGCGCACCGCGAACTTGCGGTGGTCCGCGCCGAGGTGCTGCAGGAACCCGACGAGCTGGTCGACCTGGTCCACATTGGAGACGATGTGCCCCAACGCGGTCACCAGTCGATCACGCTGCCCGGCCATGTTGGTCGGGAACATCTGCCGGGTTTCCGGATGGGTGAGGAACAGGGTCGAGTAGAAGTAGAAGGGCACCTCGTCGCCGTAGGCGGCGACGAGAGCCCAGCTCTGCTTCAGACGTGCGGTGTCCACGCTCAGACGCCGACGCGGTTTCCGTCGGACACCACCTGGTCCCGCACCTGGGCGAGGATGTCCTGGACGGCACCCAGGATGTCCGCCGGCACGCCGAGCTCGGTGAGCGTGCCGACCAGGTGCGCACCCACCTTGTCGTAGTGCTCGTCCGGGATGTGCAACGGCTTGTGCGCCTCCGGCAGGCTACGACCGGCGTAGTTGTTCGGCCCGCCGAGCACGGTGGTCAGCATCAGCACCATGTGCCGGCGCTGCTGTTCCATGTCGGTGTCCCCGAAGTACGGCGCGAGGTCCGGGTCTGCGAGAACACGCTTGTAGAACAGCTCGACGGCGGCCTTGACCGAGGCCGCTCCACCGATGCGCTCGTAGTGCGACGCGGCCGGCACTGCGCCGGTGGTGCTCGTTTCCGTGTCCGTCACGGGTCTTCCTTCCGGGGCTCCTACGGGCGCGGCGGCGCGAGAGAACGCCACCGGTACGCCGGCGCCGTGGGTTGGCGCCTGTCGGACCATAGCCGTTGCTCCGGCTCGTGTCATTCCCGCCCCTTCCGGCTTAAGCCAACATTTACTTCCATCCGGAACAGTCGGCCGGCCATCGACGCCCGATGTGGTTGTCGACCGACAGTCGCTCGGCAGCGGCGCGAAGCAGGTCACGGGCGGGTCCACCGGGCCACCGCCGGAAACCGGACCGGACCCGCCGTCAGTGACGCAACGCATCGTCAACACCCAGCTCGTGCGGCCCGAGGAACACCGGATCCCGGCCGCTGAGCACGTCGCCCGCCGCCTTCACGGCGGCGAACGGCTCCCGGACGCTCCCCCTGCGCCACGCCGAGCGGAAACGGCTGACCGAGTCGTCGCCCACGCCCGTCGCGTCCACCCCCACCGACCGGCAGAGGGTCACCGCCCGGTCCACATGGAAGGACTGGGTCACCACGATCGCCCGGTCCACCCCGAACACCCGCCGGGCCCGCTGACACGAGTCGTAGGTGTCGAACCCGGCGTGGTCCTCGACCACCCGGCCGGCCGGCACACCGTGACCGACCAACCAGGACCGCATCGTGCCCGGCTCGTCGTACGCCCACCGGCCGTGGTCACCGGAGACCAGCACCGCCCGGACCTTGCCCGCCACGTACAACTGACGGGCAAGGTCGAGCCGGGCCTCAACGAACGGCGACGGCGTGCCGTCCAGGTAGACCTGCGCACCGAGCACCAGGGCCACCGGCGCCACCGGCACGTCCGCGACGGTGAAGACGTGACCCCGCGCCTGCAGGTGGATCCAGGTCACACAGGCGGACACCACGACCAGCGACGGAGTCAGCACCGCCAACGCCAGCACCAGCAACCGGCGCGGCCAGCGGCGGACACGAACCCGTGCGCCCGCTCCGGCATCCGCCGCGGAACAGGCAACCGGATCCGGACCGGAGACCGGCGGTGGGACCGTCATCACGGGCGCCGGTCCGGCGGGGTGGTCAACCGGCCCGGCGCCGGGCCCGCCGCGCCGCCAACTCGTCACCCACCGCCTCCGGCACCACCGCGGCCGGCCGACCGACCGGCACACCGGTCGACGCCGACTCGGCCGGCAGATGCGACAACGAACCCTGGATCTCCTTGAACGCGCCGCCGATCGCGATGCCGAACACACCCTGGCCGCCCTGCAACAGGTCGACGACCTCCTCCGGGGAACGGCACTCGTAGACCGTCGTGCCGTCCGAGATCAGCGTGATGCCGGCCAGGTCGGCGGCGCCGCGCGAACGCAGCGCCTCGATCGCCTTGCGGATGTTCTGCAACGAGACCCCGGCATCGAGCAGCCGCTTGACGACCTTGAGGACCACCAGGTCCCGGAACGAGTACAACCGTTGGGTGCCCGAGCCCGAGGCGTCCCGGATGCTCGGCACGACCAGCGCGGTACGGGCCCAGTAGTCCAGCTGGCGATAGCTGATGCCGACCGCGGAACACGCCGTCACACCGCGGTAACCGACCGACCCGTCGTCGTCTCCCGGACCGGGAACATCCTCGCCCGGACCGGCAACACCGGTGGACGGCTCGTTCTCGGCCCGGCGGCGTTCTGACGTACCGGAATCATGCGGCTCGTGCATCCGGACAACCTCCCCGCCAGTGCGGTGACCCGTCGTTACCGGTACGTGTCACCCATCGACCAGGCAACCCTATAGCGCTCCCCAAGGGTTACCCCCGGGTTACCGTCACGACACGCCGGGCGGGACACCCGCCGGACACGCCGGACGGCGGTCCCCGCGGGCGGGAGGTGGATCAACCGGCGAAGTCCTCCGGACTGACCTGGTCCAGGAACTCGCGGAACTTCTCGACCTCGTCCTCCTGCTCGTCCGGAATGACGATGCCGGCCTCGGTCAGCACCTCCTCGGCGCACCGGATCGGCGCACCGACCCGCAACGCCAGCGCGATCGAGTCACTCGGCCGGGCCGACACCCGCAGACCGTCACCGATCAGCAGATCGGCGTAGAAGACGTTCTCCTTCAGCTCGGTGATCTCCACCGCCCGCAACGGAGCCTGCAACGCCGACAGGATGTCCCGGAGCAGATCGTGGGTCAGCGGCCGAGCCGGTTTCACACCCTGCTGCTCGTAGGCGATCGCGGTGGCCTCCACCGCACCGATCCAGATCGGCAGGTAGCGGTCTCCCTCGACCTCCCTGAGCAACACGATCGGCTGGTTGCTGGGCAGTTCCACCCGAACCCCGACCACGCTCAGCTCGCGCACCGCCGCCTCCGTGTCGTTGTGTCCCTCTGCCAGCACCGCGCCCCTTCCCTGCACGGTACACGGGCGGCGAGACGGTCGTCCCACGCGCGCCGCCCGGATCTTCCACACCGGGAGGGGTTACCCCGGGAAGCCTACGGCACGCCCGACGCCGAAGATCTTTGCCGCCGACCGTGGCAATGATCACCGTCCGAGCACGTCCCGCAACCCCACCCGCACCAGCGCCGCGTGCAACTGCTGCGACAGCGCCACCAGTTCCCGTGCCGTCTCGGCCGCCCGGGCCCGCGCCGCCGGATCGTTCTGCCGCGCCAACGGCGCGATCAGCTGAGCGAACAACCCCACCTCGCGATCCGCCGCGGTGCGGTAACCACGCAGGTGCCGCGGCTCCAAGCCGTACCGGGCGAGCCCGGCCACCGCCTGCGCGATCGCCAACGCGTCCGCGTCGTACCAGCCGGGCGGACTCGACACCACGATGCCCAACCGCTCCAACTCGGCAAGCGTCGCCTCGTCGATCCCGCTACGGCCGACCAGGTCCGCCCGCGACAACCGGGTCTCGGCCTCCACGACCGGCTCGGCGTCGGACCGGCCCGACACCTCGCCCGACGGCCCGACGGCCACCAGGGCCGGTCGCTGCCGGCCCGGTTCCGCCCGCCCCTCGGCGAGATCGGCCAACTGCTCGCGGATCACCCGCAGGGGGAGGTACTGGTCACGCTGGGCGGTCAACACGAACCGCAACCGCGCCACGTCGTCCCAGCTGTACTTCCGGTAGCCGGACGGCGTGCGCTGCGGCTCGACCAACCCCTCGGCCTCGAGGAACCGCAATTTGGAGATCGTCGTGTCGGGAAACTCCACCCGCAGATGAGCCAGCACCTCACCGATGCTCATCAGCGGGTGGGTCCCGGCGGCCGGTACGGACGCCGCCGCCGCGCGTTCACTCACCCCCGGCCGGCCTCTTCCTCCGGCCGCGGCCCGGCGATGAAGACCAGTCGGAACTTCCCGATCTGCACCTCGTCACCATTGCTCAGGGTGGCGGCCTCGACCCGTTCCCGGTTGACGTACGTGCCGTTCAGGCTGCCCACATCGCGGACGGTGAAGGTGCCGCCGTCGCGGTGGAACTCGGCGTGCCGACGTGACACGGTCACGTCGTCGAGGAAGATGTCACTGTCGGGATGCCGGCCGCTGGTGGTCACGTCATGATCCAGCAGGAAGCGCGCGCCGGCGTTGGGGCCACGGCGGACCACCAACAGCGCCATGCCCGGCGGCAGGGAGCCCGACATGCGGCTCGGCACCACATCGGCGTCCGGCCCCTCGAGCACTTCGTCAAGTGAACCGAGATTGAGCGTCGACGTGACGTCGAGTGGGGGGAACTCGTCGTCTGGGCGCGTCATTGGACCACCTCACGGATCTGTTTCGGTCGGCGTCAGGGTAATGGCGGGTCTGGCCGCCGGGCGGTTGATGGCCCGGCGGCTGGCTCCCCCGTGCCCGGGAAGGCTATTCCGCAACGCGCAACTATTGGGTCTTCGGTCGACTGGGCGAGCCTAGCCAGCGCCGAAATGCAGGGCAACCGGACGCGCGGACACAACCGCCGTCAGGGTCGTACCGCTCAGCTCTCCGTCAGTTCCCGGTACGCCGCCGCGCTGAGCAACCCGTCGACCGCGGCCGGGTCGCTCGGCTCGATCTCGACCAGCCAACCGGCGCCGTACGGATCCGTGTTGATCGTCTCCGGGGCGTCACCGAGCTGGTCGTTACGGCGCACCACGCGCCCGGCCAACGGGGCGTAGATCTCCGACACGCTCTTGGTCGACTCCACCTCACCGAAGGACTCGCCGGCCTCGACGACCGTACCCTCCTCCGGAAGCTGGACGTAGACGATGTCACCCAACGCGTCCTGCGCGAAATGGGTGACGCCCACCCGCAGCGGTCCGCCCACCTCACCCGACACCCACTCGTGTTCGGCGGTGTATCGCAGGTCCTCAGGAATCACCAGACGCGTCCTTCGTCGTCGCACTGATCGGCACCCGGACCGCCGAGACGGTCCGGAGCGCGCCGGTCAGGAGACCGGACGCGCGTGTTTCAGACTGACCGGGGCACTCTTGGCCGTCACGTCGACCGTGTCGTGCTCCTGGATCATCACCGTACCGCCGTCGCCACGGACGGACGCGACCACCCCGCCAGCAATGTTCAACGCCGTCTGCATCGTCTGCGGATCGCCGATGACCTGGATCGTGTACGGACCGACCAGCCGGCTCCCGCCGACGTTGACCCCACCGTCGGCCTCGACGAACCAGGTCGAGGCGACCACCCGGACCGGAGCGCCCGACGCGCCCGAGATCTGCATCGCCTCGGCCCCGGCGCCGCGCAGCTCCTGCACCGCGTCCAGCAGGGTGGCCGCCCGGATCGGCTTGCCCCCCGCCATGAACACCACCGACAGACCCGGACCACGGGCCGGCAGCGAGCCCGCCAGGATGCCGAGCTCGTCACCCCGGCGGGTGGCCTCGTCCAAGGCCGCCTGCCGCCGCTGGGCCCCGGAGGTGAACTGACGCTGGCTGTCCTCCAGGCCGGTGATCTCCTGCCGCAGCCGCTGCTCCTGGGACTCCAGGTCGGACAGGATGCGGACCAGGTCCTCCTGCCGGGTGGCGCCCAGCGTCGGATCGGTAGAGCTGGTCTTGAGCTGCACCACCAGGGTGAACCCGAGCAGCGCGAGCAGGACCGCGATCATCACCCCGGCGGCGCTGGGCCGGCGCGGTGACCTGGCCGCCACGGCACCGGCCGGGTCGCCGGCCGCCGGATCGTCCGGGACGCCGTCACCGTGGCCGTCGGCCGGTGTGGCCGGTCCCGGACCGCCGCTGTCGCGGTCGTCGTCGAGATCCCGGTCGTCGTCGAGATCGCGGTCACGACCGCCGTCGCCGTCCGGTACCCGGATCCGCGGGCCAACCCCGTCGGCGGGCGGCGCGTCCGGGCGCGGATCGGGCTCGGCGGCCGGACCGGACGGCACCGGTGGCCCGGGCCGCGCCGGCCAACCGGTGCCGGTCTCCTGCTGTTCCTCGCTCATCGCGTCGAACCTTACGCCCGGAACAGGTGCCGGCGGATGGCCGCCACGTTGCCGAAGATCCGCACCCCCAGCACGACCACCACCCCGGTGGAGAGCTGTCCACCGACGCCGAGCTGGTCACCCAGATAGACGATCACCCCGGCGACCAGGACGTTCGAGATGAACGAGATGACGAACTGCTTGTCGTCGAAGATCCGGTCGAGCTTCGCCCGTACCCCGCCGAACACCGCGTCCAGGGCGGCCACCACGGCGATCGGCAGGTAGGGCTGCAACGCCGCCGGAACGGTGGGGTTGAGCCAGATGCCGAGCGCCACGCCGGCGATCAACGCGAGTACAGCGATCATCGGCCGCCTCCGGAGGTGGTGGGGTGCGGGGTGGCCCCGACGCCGGACGGCGTCGGGGACGGTTGCGCGGGGAGTTGCGCGTAGCGCAGCTGCGGCTCGTTCGCCGCCGGCAGGTCGAGGTTGTCCACCGAACGGACGTCGAACGACATGCCGTACTCGGCCGTCAGACTCCGGAACAGCCGGGCCACCTGACTGTCCTTGAACCGCCGTTCGAGCTGGCCCGGGCCGATCGCGGAGACCTCGTACGGGCCGGTCACCGGCCGGTAGTCGACCAGGATCGCCTCGCCGGCCAGCCGGATCGTCGAGGTGGCGGTGAGTCGCTGCCCGTTGATCGAGATCGCCTCGGCGCCGGCGGCCCACAACCCGTTGGCGATGCCCTGCAGGTCGCTGTCGCGGACCAGCGCCAGGTTCGGCCCCTGGGCGCCGGTCATCGTGTCCTTCTTGGCCGGACCGTCGGCGACCCGGACCAGCACGCCGTCCCCGCGCACCCGACGCAGCCCGGTCGCCGCCTCCAGCTCCCGCAACCGGGCGGCGTCGCTGCCGGTCAGCTCGGCGTCGCGCTGCCGCGCCACCTCGGCACGCAGGTCGTTGGCCCGGTCGGTGAGCTGGTCGGCCACCACCTCGCGCTGCTTGATCTGCGCGACCAGACCCTCCCGGGCGTGGCTGCGACCCGGCTCGTCGGCCACCGTCTGCCGGTACGCCACCGCCAGCAGGAAGCCCACCAGGGCCAGGGTCACCGCGCTGACGGTACGGGTGGTGGCCCGCTGCCGCGCGGTGGGCGGGCCGAGCCGACGGCGCCGCTCGGCCGCGTCGGTGTAACCCGGGTCCAACGGGTTGCGGAACAGCTCGGAGAGGAAGTCCGGCGCGTACGCCCGCCGCGGTGGACGGTCGGTCATGCCGCCGCCCTCGTGCCGGCCGACGAGCGGGCGGCGCGGATCAGCACGCCCGCCTCCACCAGGTAGAGCACGCCCGAGGCCCAGTAGAGCACCAACCCCCACCAGGCGAGCGCCCAGCCGATCGCCCCGGCGACCGCCGCCGCGCCCGGCACGGCGGCCGCCAGCAGCAGGGTGGGGAACGCGGCGAGCAGGATGAACGTCGCCGTCTTGCCCAGGTAGTGCACCGGCGGCGGGCCGTAGCCGTAGCCGCGCAGCACCAGCAGCCGGACGCCCAGCAGCAGCTCCCGGGCCAGCAGGGCCGCGGTGAACTGCCAGGGCAGCACGTCCCGGGCGGTGAAGGCGATCAGGGTGGCCAGGATGTAGAGCCGGTCGGCCGCCGGATCGAGCAGCTCGCCGACCCGGCTCACCTGCTTCAGCCGACGGGCGACGTACCCGTCGACCCAGTCGGTCGTACCGCCGACGGCCAGCACCACGACGGCGGCGACGTCGGCATGCGGCACCAGCAGCAGGTAGAGGAAGACGGGGACGCCGAGCAGGCGGAGAAAGCTGATCAGATTGGGAACGGTGAGGATCCGACCGGCCCCGTCCGCGGAGGGAACGGTGGTGCCACCGGTGGGCTGGGCCTGCGTTGCCCGGGCCGGCCGACGCGACACCGGACCTCCCTTCGCACCCGGCCGGGTGTCGCCCGGTCGGGCGGCTCCGGTCGCGGTGCGCTCCGGCCGGTCGGTCACGACTCCCCCGGGAGGGGTGCGCGTGAACGCCGGCTGAACGGCACAGCCGGGGGCGGTCGGACCGCCGACGTTTCCGTTGGCTGCGAAATTGCGAGGCCACTATATCCGGCTGATTCAGCCTGGCCGGACGCGCCTGCGTCGTAGCCGTCGGGGCGGTGACTTCCGGTGCCCGCCGACACTCCCCCTATGCATCCTAGGATGCTAGCTCGGGACCGGAACGGCGGAACGTGGTTCAGGCCATCCGGACCTCCTCCGGCCCGGTCTCCCGGTCCCGGGTCGCCGCCCGGTCGAAGGCCAGCAGGGCGCCCAAACAGCTCGTGCTGGGCCCGGCCGGAACCACATTGCTCGTTGTCGCCGCGCAGACCACCCCGGATGGGCATAGTGACGGTGTGAGCGTGCGGACCGGGGCGCCCGTTGTCGTGGGGGTGGACGGCTCCCCCACCGCGCTGCGGGCGGTCCGGACGGGTGCCGCCGAGGCCGCCCTGCGGCACCGGCCGTTGCACCTGGTGCACGCGTTCGTCTGGCCACTGCTGCACGTCGACGTCGACAGGTCCCCCGGTGGCCCGACCGACGGCGGTCTGCGACACCAGGCCGAACGGATGCTGGCCGAGGCGGTGGGCCAGGCCCGCGCGGTCGCGCCGGGCCTACCGGTCAGCCACGCGATCGTCGACGGGCAGGCCGCGGCGGTGCTGTGCCGGGAGACCACGGACGCGGACCTGCTGGTCATCGGCGATCGAGGCCTCGGTGGCTTCACCGGCCTGCTGGTCGGTTCGGTGGCAGTCCAGGTCAGCACGTACGCGTCCTGTCCGGTGCTGCTGGCCCGGGGCGAGGATCACGACGGGCCCGTGGTCGTGGGGGTGGACAACTCGGCGCACTCCCGGGTGGCGCTGGGGGTGGCGATCGAGGAGGCGTCCCGGCGGGGCGCGGAATGCCGGGCGGTGCACGCCTTCCGGCACCCGGTCTCCAGCGGACCGGGCGACATGATGCCGCTGGTCTACGACACCGAGGCACTGCGCGGCGAGGAGGACCGCGAACTGGCCGAGTCGATCGCCGGGTGGAGCGACCGGTTCCCGGACGTGCCCGTCATCCGCCGGGTCGTGCACGGCCGGGCCGCGCCGGCATTGATCGAGGAGTCGGCCACGGCCCAACTGGTCGTGGTCGGCGCCCGCGGCCTGGGTGGCTTCGCGGGCCTGCTGCTCGGGTCCACCAGCCACGCGGTCCTGCACCACGCCGGTTGCCCCACGGTGCTGGTCCGGGACGGGAATGCACCGGGCCAGGGTGGGTAGACCGGGCCGGACCGCACCGAACGACCACGGGGGGCAGTGCCGTGCCAGGACCACGACCCGGTAGCAACAAGTACGACATCGAGCGGGCCCGGCTGCGCAAGGGGATCGAGAACTCGGGCCGCGCCTCGGACAAGGAGGCGAACGAGGTCGCGAACCGGATCCTGCGGCAGGAACACGGGCCGGGCTTCGTCCGGGGCGAACGCGGCCTCGGGCCGAAGGGCGAACGGCGCCGTGGAGAGAAGCGGTAGGGCCGCCCCATGTCGCACCGCACATCGCGGGCTCCGGCGGGTGTCCTGCTGGACGGGGCTCTCGCCGGGCTGGCCGGCAGCAGCGCGCTGGACGTCGTGACGTACCTGGACATGACGCTGAGGGCGCGGCCGGCGAGCAGCACCCCGGCGGAGACCGCGCGGCGGCTCACCGAGGCCGCACACGTACCGCTCGGACCGGAGGACCGGGCGGCGAACCGACGCTCGGCCCTCGGGTCACTGCTGGGTTACGCCTCGGGCGTGGCCACGGCCACCGCCTTCGGGCTGCTCGACCGCCGCCGGGTCGTCCCGGTGCCGGTCGCCGCCGTGCTGCTCGGCGCGCTGGCGATGGTCGCCTCCGACGCGCCGATGGCCGTCCTACGAGTCAGCGATCCACGCCGGTGGAGCCGGGTGGACTGGCTGTCCGACATCGTCCCGCACCTGGTCTACGGGGCGGTGGCGGCCACGGTCTGGCGCCGGCTCACCGGCGCCGGACCGGCGGGCCGGCGCTAGTCGTGCTCGCCCTTGTCGCCGGCGCGGCCCGCGCGCGGCTCCGGACCGTACGGGGACGACTGGGCCGGTGGCACGGGTCGCGCCCGACCCCGCCCCGCTCGCGGCCGACCGCCGACCGGTCCGGGACGCTTGCTGTCCTGCACGGTGGGATTGTTCTCATTGCGTCGCATCTCCGGCTGCTGCACGTTCGTCATGCGCCACTCTCCTTCCGTGCTCGCCGCGGATTACCCGTCGACCGCGGAGGGCATTCCGGCGGGCGGCGACCCGGATCCGTCCGGCCGCGGGTGGTGCCGGTGGATGGCTGACCACCGGGCGACCGTCCGGGCCCTGCTGGACCGGTACGGCCGCGGCTACGCGGACGAGGCCGGTGTCCGGTTGGCCGACCGTCCCGCCCCGCTGTACCAGTTGCTGGTGTTGGCGACCCTGTTGAGCACCCGGATCCGGGCCGCGGTGGCGGTCGCGGCGGCCCGGGAACTGTTCGCCGCCGGCTACCGGACCCCGGCCGCGATGGAGGCCGCGACCTGGCAGGACCGGGTCGACGCGCTGGGCCGGGGCCACTACCGCCGGTACGACGAGCGGACCGCCACCATGTTGGGCGCCGGTGCCCGGCTGTGTCTGGAACGGTGGCGGGGCGACCTGCGCAGGTTGCACCGGGAGACCGGCGGCGACGTCCCGGCCGTCCGCCGGTTGTTGACCGCGTTTCCCGGAATCGGCCCCACCGGGGCGGACATCTTCGTCCGCGAGGTACAGGCGGTGTGGGTGGACCTGCGACCGTTCGTGGACCGGCGGATGATGACCGGGGCGCGGCGGCTGCGGTTGCCAACCGATCCGCGGGCGCTGGCCGGGCTGGTCGCCGGGCCGGATGTGGCCCGGTTCGCCGCCGCCCTGGTCCGGGTGTCGCTCAGCGGCGAGGCCACCGGGGAGGTGACCCGGGCCGCCGCCGGTGGCTGACGGTCACTTGACCGGTGTGTTGGCGCTGGGCTTGGTCGCGAACCAGACGATGAGGGCCGCGGCCGCCGCGAGCAGCAACACCGAGTTGCTCACCCGATCGCCGTCGCGGTTGGCGCTGCCGAAGTAGACGACAGCCAGCCCGACGGCCAGGGCCACGATCGTCCGAATCCCCCGATTTTTCACGCAAAGTACCATAACTCGTACGACGGGCGGCGGATGGCGCATTTGGGGGATCGGACCACCCGACCGGAGCCTTACGTCAGGTCCTCGACCTCCAGGCTGTCCAGTGCGATGCTCTGCACCATCAGCCAGCGGGCCAACGCCGGCATGCCGAACAGCCACAGCGGCGCGGACTCGGTCGTGCCGTTGGTCGCGTAGATCGCGAACCGGACGTCCGGCGTCCGGTAGGCCTCGATCCGCCAGCGGTGGAAACCGTCCCGCCAGACGGCGACGGGATCGCCGGGGTCCATGACCCACACGGTAGGCGAGCCGGCCGGCCGGGCAGGCGGGTTCGGCCGGGCAGCCGGCCGGTGACCCGTTCGGGGCCCGGCCGGATCCCGCTGCCCGCGCCCGGCCGGCCGACCGTCCGCAGCCGGCGGGTCGGTCAGTCCGCCGGTGCCAGCAGCCGGGTGCCGTCCGGCAGCCGCCGGGTGGCCCCGCGCCGGTCGAGCAGTTCCAGCAGCGGCACGGCCACCCGCCGGGTGGTGTCCAGGGCCTGCCGCGCCGCGCTGAGCGTGAACGGCTGCGGCAGGGCGGCCAGGGTCCGGACCGCCTCGTCGAGCGCGGCCGGCAGCAGCACCACGGTGTCGGCCAACCGGACCAGCGCCCCGGCCCGGACCGCCGCGCCGATCTCCCGCGGCCCGAGCCCGACCTGCGCCAGCCGGGCCGCCTCCGGCGCCAGGAACGGCCGGTCGGCCAGGTCGGCGGTGATCCGGGCCAGCGCCGCGGCCACCGGGGCGGGCAGGTCGGGCGCGCGGTCGCCGGCGAACACCCGGCCGCCGGCCAGCCGCAGCGGCGGCGCCACCAACGGCGCGACCAGGGCCCGGTCGGGCAGGTCGAGCAGTTGCCGCACGGTCTCCACCGGGACGCCCGGATCCAGCGGATGGTCGCGCGCGTACCGGTCCACCACCTCGCCGAGGCGGTGGCCGAGGGCCCGCCACTGTGCCGGGTCGGCGTGCCAGTCGCCGGTCACCGGCGCGGTGCCGACCGGAACGCCCATCCGCTCCAGGTCAGCCCGCCGGACCAGCCCGCGACGGCGCAGTTCGGCGGCCTCGTCCGGTCGGCCGGTCAGCCCGGCCAACTCCGCCGACCGGGCCGCGGCGGCGCCCCGCCGGCGCAACGGCGGGGGTACGACGTCGAGCACCACCAGCCCGCCGACCAGGGCGCGCCGGCCCGGGTCGCGCAACAGCGCCCGGTCACCGACGCGCAGCGGCAACCGGCGCGCCAGCCGCAACCGGGCGGTGTCCGGGCCGAGCGGTCGCAGCCGTACGGGCACCGCCGCCGAACCGACGTGCAGCATCGCCCCGGTCGGCAACCGGTCGGGCGGGTCGCCGGCCAGCCGCACGTCGACCAGGTCGGTCTGCCGGAACCGGCCCGGGGTCAGCAGCGTGTCGCCCCGGCCGACGGTGTCCCGGTCCACGCCGCGCAGGTTGACCGCCACCCGCGCCAGGCCGGTCACCTCGGTCCGGGCCACGCCCAGCGAGTGCAGGCCACGCACCCGTACCCGGGTGCCGGTGTCGCCGGTGTCCAGGTCGTCGCCGACCCGCAGGGTGCCCGCGCCGAGGGTGCCGGTGACCACCGTGCCGCTGCCCCGGACGGTGAACGAGCGGTCCACCCAGAGCCGGACCGGTGCGTCGACCGGGGGCGTCGGGATCCGCCCGACCAGCCGGTCCAGGGCGGCGCGCAGGCCGGGCAGGCCCGCACCGGTCAGGGCGCTGACCACCGCCACCTCAGGTTCGCCGAGGCCGGTGCCGGCGAACTCCGCGCGGGCCCGTTCCACGGTCGGGCCGGGGTCGGCCAGGTCGGCCCGGGAGACGGCCAGCAGGGCGTGCCGGACGCCGAGGGCGTCCAGCGCGGCGAGGTGCTCGGCCGACTGCGGCATCCAGCCCTCGTCGGCGGCGACCACGAACAGGGCGGCGGGCACCGGCCCGACGCCGGCGAGCATGTTCGGCACGAACCGCTCGTGCCCGGGTACGTCCACGAAGGCGATCACGGCACCGGAGGGCAGCGTGGTCCAGGCGAAGCCGAGGTCGATGGTCAGGCCCCGGCGGCGTTCCTCGGCGAACCGGTCGGGTTCCATCCCGGTCAGCGCCCGGACCAGGGTCGACTTGCCGTGGTCGACGTGTCCGGCGGTGGCGACGACGTGCATCGCTCAGCCGTCCCGGCGCAGCCGCAGGACCGCGTCCCGGACGGTGCCGTCCCGCTCGGCCGGCACGCAGCGCAGGTCCAGCAGCAGGTGTCCGCGTTCCACCCGGCCGACCACCGGCGGGTCGCCGAGGCGCAGCGGGACGGCGTACCGCTCGGGCAGCCGAACCGCCCAGGACGGCAACTCCACCTCCGGCGCGCCGCCGCCGCCCACGACCGCCGCGGCCGGCGCCGCCTCGGCCTTGACGCCGGCCGCGGCCAGTGCCGCGGCCAGCCGGTCGGCGCGCTCGCGCAGCTCCTCCGGGGCGGTGTGCAGCGCCCGCCAGGTCGGGGTGGGCGGGCCGCTCAGCGTCGCCTCCAGCGCGGCCAGGGTGAGCTTGTCCACCCGCAGCGCCCGGGCCAGCGGGTGCCGACGCAACCGGTCGACCAGGTCGGCGTCGCCGAGCAGCAGACCGGCCTGTGGGCCGCCGAGCAGCTTGTCCCCGCTGGCCGTCACCAGGGCGGCGCCGGCCCGCAGCGTCGACGCGGCGTCCGGCTCGTCGGGCAGCAGGTCGTCCGGGGCGAGCAGGCCGGAGCCGATGTCGGCCACCACGGGCACCCCGAGGGTGGCCAGCTCGCGCACCGGTACGGCGGAGGTGAAGCCGCGGACCACGAAGTTGGACGGGTGGACCTTGAGGACGAAGCCGGTGTCCGGGCCGAGCGCGGCGGCGTAGTCGGCCAGCGTGGTGCGGTTGGTGGTGCCCACCTCGCGCAGCCGGGCGCCGGTGCTGACCAGCAGGTCGGGCAGCCGGAACCCGTCGCCGATCTCGACCAGTTCGCCCCGGCTGACCACGATCTGGCGGCCGGCGGCCAGGCCGGTCGCGGCGAGGGCCAACGCCGCCGCGCCGTTGTTGACCACGTGCACGGCCGCCGCGTCGGGCACGGCGGCGGCCAGCGCCGCGAGCGCACCGCGACCGCGCCGGGCCCGCCGCCCGGTGGTCAGGTCCAGTTCGACGTCGGTGTGGCCGGCGGCCGCGCACAGCGCGTCGACCGCCGCGCCGGACAGGGCCGCCCGGCCCAGGTTGGTGTGCAGCAGCACGCCGGTGGCGTTGACCACCGGGCGGGGACCGCCGGCCCCGGCCGCGACCCGGGCCGCCGCCTCGTCGGGTACGTCCTCAGGGCGGATCTCCCCGCGCCGGGCCCGGTCCTGCACGGCCGCGACGAGCGCCTTGACCCGGGCCACGCCGAGTGTCGCCACGGCGGCGGTCAGCCGGGGATCGGCCAGCAGCACGTCGGTGCGCGGGATCCGACGTCGCGGATCCACCGGCCGGTCCCCCATCGCCCACTCCTCGCCCAGATTGGCGGAGGCGGACGGGAATCGAACCCGCCCGGCCCGGATCCCGGGCCACACCGGTTTTGAAGACCGGGAGGGGCACCAGCCACCTGAACGCCTCCACGATCACCTAACCACAGCGCTCCGGCGGCCGCCCGGTGAGCCGGACTCCCGGCGCGGCCCGGCTCACGGGGTGCCTCGTCCCCGCCCGGCGCCGGCGACGTACGCGGCGAGATGTTCGCCGGTGCGGGTGGACCGGGCGGCCACCAGGTCGGCCGGGGTACCCGCGAAGACGATCCGGCCGCCGTCGTGGCCGGCACCGGGACCGAGGTCGATGATCCAGTCGGCGTGCGCCATCACCGCCTGGTGGTGCTCGATGACGATGACCGACTTGCCGGCGTCGACCAGCCGGTCGAGCAGGCCGAGCAACTGCTCGACGTCGGCCAGGTGCAGGCCGGTGGTCGGCTCGTCGAGGATGTAGACGCCACCGGCGGCGGCCAGCTGGGTGGCCAGCTTGAGCCGTTGCCGCTCGCCGCCGGAGAGCGTGGTGAGCGGCTGACCCAGACGCAGGTAGCCCAGCCCGACGTCGGCGAGCCGGCCCGCGATGGCGTGCGCGGCCGGCGTGCGGGCCTCGCCGGCGGCGAAGAACTCCGCGGCCTCGGTCACCGGCATGGCCAGCACCTCGCTGATGTCCCGGCCGCCGAGCCGGTACTCCAGCACCGCCGCCTGGAACCGCCTGCCCTCGCACTCCTCGCAGACCGTGGCGACGCCGGCCATCATCGCCAGGTCGGTGTAGACCACACCGGCGCCGTTGCAGGCCGGACAGGCGCCCTCCGAGTTGGCGCTGAACAACGCCGGCTTCACGCCGTTGGCCTTGGCGAACGCCTTGCGGACCGGATCGAGCAGACCGGTGTACGTGGCCGGGTTGCTCCGCCGCGAGCCGCGGATCGCGGTCTGGTCGACCGAGACAACCCCGTCCCGGCCGGCCAGCGAGCCGTCGACCAACGAACTCTTGCCGGAGCCGGCCACCCCGGTCAGCACGACCAGCACGCCGAGCGGGATGTCGACGTCGACGTCGCGCAGGTTGTGGGTCCCGGCGCCGCGGATCGGCAGGCTGCCGGTGGGAGTGCGTACCGACTCCTTCAGGGCGGCCCGGTCGTCCAGGTGGCGGCCGGTGACGGTGTCGCTCCCGCGCAGCCCCTCGACGGTGCCCTCGAAGCAGACGGTGCCGCCCGCCGAGCCGGCGCCCGGGCCGAGGTCCACGACGTGGTCGGCGATCTCGATCACCTGCGGCTTGTGCTCGACCACCAGCACGGTGTTGCCCTTGTCGCGCAGCCGCAGCAGCAGCTCGTTCATCCGCTGGATGTCGTGCGGGTGCAGCCCGACCGTTGGCTCGTCGAAGACGTACGTCACGTCGGTGAGCGACGACCCGAGGTGCCGGATCATCTTGGTACGTTGCGCCTCGCCGCCGGAGAGGGTGCCCGCCGGGCGGTCCAGGCTCAGGTAGCCCAGACCGATCTCCACGAACGAGTCGAGGGTGTGCCGCAGCGCCGCCAGCAGCGGCGCGACGGACGGCTCGGCCAGGCCGCCCACCCACTCGGCCAGGTCGCTGATCTGCATCGCGCAGGCGTCGGCGATGCTGATCCCGTTGATCTTCGAGGACCGGGCGGCGGCGCTCAGCCGGGTGCCGTCGCACTCGGGGCAGGTGGTGAAGGTGACCGCCCGTTCGACGAAGGCACGGATGTGCGGCTGCATCGCGTCGACGTCCTTGGCCAGGAACGACTTCTGGATCTTCGGGATCAGCCCCTCGTACGTGACGTTGATGCCGTCGACCTTGATCCTGGTCGGCTCTTTGCGCAGTAGCGCGTCGAGCTCCTTGCGGGTGAACCGGCCGACCGGCTTGTCCGGGTCGAAGAGGCCGGCGCCACGGAAGATCCGGCCGTACCAGCCGTCCATCGAGTAGCCGGGGACCGTGATGGCGCCCTCGTTGATCGACTTGGTCTCGTCGTACAGGGCCGTCAGGTCGAAGTCGGTGACCGAGCCGCGGCCTTCGCAGCGCGGACACATGCCCCCGGTGCGGGTGAAACTCACCCGCTCGGCCCTGCGGTCACCGCGCTCGACGGTGATCGCGCCGCTCGCCGTCACCGACGCGACGTTGAACGAGTACGCCTGCGGCGAGCCGATGTGCGGCTCGCCGAGCCGGCTGAACAGGATGCGCAGCATCGCGTTGGCGTCGGTGGCGGTGCCGACCGTGGACCGGGGGTCGGTGCCCAGCCGCTCCTGGTCCACGATGATCGCCGTGGTCAGCCCGTCCAGCACGTCGACGTCGGGCCGGGCCAGCGTCGGCATGAAGCCCTGCACGAAGGCGCTGTACGTCTCGTTGATCAACCGCTGCGACTCGGCGGCGACGGTGCCGAACACCAGCGAACTCTTGCCCGAGCCGGAGACCCCGGTGAACACCGTCAGCCGCCGCTTCGGGATCTCGACGCTGACGTCGCGCAGGTTGTTCACCCGTGCGCCGTGCACGCGGATCAGGTCGTGGCTGTCGGCGGGGTGCGGGGTGCCCGTCCCGGTGTCCGTCGTCGTGGCCCTGCTCATCGGCTCTCCATGCTGGCCACGCTAGCCGTCGTCGGACCGCCCGCGCTTCTCCGTTCGTGATCGAATCGGGAACGACGCCGGGCGGACGGTCAGGGCCGAGCCTGGTCGGCCGGGGTGCGCCCCGCCCGGCGCTCCAGCCGCTCCCGCTGCGGCACGACGGTGTAGCGGGGATCCCGGGCCGAGGCCACCCCGCCGCGGAACACCCCGAACCGGGTCGCGACCGAGGCGACCAGCAGCGCCGCGCCGGACACCGCCGAGACCAGCCGGCTGCGGCGGCCCAGCAGGGCGCCGGCGACACCGGCCGCGGTCAACGCGCGGCCGGTGCGCAGCAGCCGGCCGGCGGCGCCGGTCCGGTACGGCTCGCTGAGCAGCCCGAGCCGGGTCTCCACCTGGTGCGCGCCGGCCAGTTCCACGGCGGCCCCGAGCACCGCGAGCCGGCGTGCCGGACCCGCCTCGGCCGGCGGCGCGGCGAGCAGCGCCATACCGGCACCGCTGGCCAGCGCGCTGCCCGCGAAGACGAACGGCAACTGCGGGTACGCCTCATGCCAGGACGGTACGGCCGTGTCGGCGAGCAGCACCCCGGTGTAGGTGGCCAGCGCCGGTGCCAGCACGGCCGCGCCGAGACCGGCGGCGTCGGCCACCGGCGGGGCGATCCGCCGGGCCAGCCCCAGCAGGCCACGGCGGGGCAGCCGGGGCGCCAACTCGGCGACGGCGGCCAGCCCGGCCGCCGGTCCGAACCCGGCGAGGATCCAGGTGCCCACCGACATCGGAGAGGTCGGCTTGGCCACCCGCAGCATGTGGTGGAACCGGGCCGGCCGGCCCAGGTCGTTGACCAGGAAGTAGCTGCTCGCCACGACCGCGCCCAGCGCCGTCCAGCGGCCGGCCCGGCGCAACCGGGTCCGACCGGTCAGTTGGGCGCCCGCCGCGACCAGCGCGCTGCCGGCGGCCAGGCCACCGGTGAACAGGTAGGCCGGGATGTCGTCGCGCCACACCGGCGCCTTGAGGATGGGTCGGCCGTAGTAGGAGGTGAACTCGACCGGCGGCACCGCGAGCCGTTCGCCGCCGCCCCGCCGGCCACGCCGATCCGCCGACCGGCGACCGACCTCTCCCCCACCGGTCCGGCCGAGCTCCTCCTGGAACCGCCGGAACCGGTCACCGACCGATCCACCGGGCCGGTCGGCGGCCGGGTCGGAGCGGTCCGGCCGGTCGGCGGCGCGGACCGGGTCGTCCGGCCGGTCGCCGGACCGGCGCGGGACGTCCGGCGGGCCGGCGGTCATGACCGGCCGCCCAGGAACGCGACGACGGCGGCCGCCGCCATCGTCGCCGCCGCGAGACCGGCCCGCCGCCACATGTCCGGCAGGTCGCGGGTGGTCACCACCGGGTCGGGCGGCAGGCCGTACACCTCGGGCTCGTCCAGCAGCAGGAAGAACGCGCCGTCCCCGCCCACCCCGTCGTCCGGGTCCGCGCCGTAGAGTTGCGCCTGCGGTACGCCGTCGGCGTGCAGCCGCTCGACCCGGGACCGGGCCCGGTCCCGCAACTCGTCGAGCGGGCCGTACTGGATCGACTCGGTCGGGCAGGCCTGGGCGCAGGCCGGGGTGTTCCCGGCGCCGATCCGGTCGTAGCACAGCGTGCACTTCCACGCCCGGCCGTCGTCGCGCCGCTGGTCGATGACCCCGTACGGGCAGGCCGGGATGCAGTAGCCGCAGCCGTTGCAGATGTCCTCCTGCACCACCACCGTGCCGAACTCGGTGCGGAACAGCGCACCGGTCGGGCAGACGTCCAGACAGGCAGCGTGGGTGCAGTGCTTGCAGACGTCGGACATCATCAACCAGCGGAAGTCGGTCCGCTCGGTCAGGCCCGTGCCCCGGCCCGGCGGCGCCGACCCGGGCATGCCGAGGAACTCCGGCCCACCGGTCGTCGGGGCCGCCGGTTCCCCGGCCGTCCCGGCCGCCGCCGGTCCGCCGGCCGTCCGGGCCGCCACCTCGGGGGTCGGGGCCGGCCCCGACCCCGGCGTCGTACCGGTGTCGGCGGTCGACCCAGCGGCCGTCACGGCGGTGGCCGGGCTGACCGGCGGGCCGGTCGGGGTGCCGGCGAACGCCGGCGTCGTGGTGCCGCCGGCCGGCCGGGACTGCTCGATGAAGGCGACGTGCCGCCACGAGTTGGCGGTCAGCGCCCCGGTGTTGTCGTACGACATGCCGAGCAGGTCCAGTCCGCTCTCCGGGACCAGGTTCCACTCCTTGCAGGCCACCTCGCACGCCTTGCAGCCGATGCAGACGCTGGTGTCGGTGAAGAAGCCCATCCGCGGCGGCGCGTCGGGGTAGCCGGCGTCGGGCGTCGGGTCCAGCGGGCCGTACAGGCTGTTGGCGTCGGTCATCCCGTCACGTGCTCCCGTCCGTGTCGGCGCGTTCCGCGGTGGCGGCCCGGCCGGCGGACTCCGCACCGCCGTCGCGGCCCGCGGCCCGGGCCCGGTCCTGCCGCCGCTGTTCGAGCCGCTTGGCCTCCTCGGCGGCGTCCGTGGTGACCACCGGGAAGGCGGGACCCCGGTCGAGCCCGGCCCGTCGACGATAGTCGGCCACCAGGTCGAGCAGGGCCCGGCCGGTGGGTCGGCGGCCCGGCCGGATGTCGCAGGTGCCCACCTTGCTCTCCTGGATCAGGACGTTCGGGTCCAGGGTGATGCCGAACAGGTCGTTGGCCGAGTCGCCGCGGACCAGGCCCTCGTAGCCGAAGTGGTACGGCAGCCAGATCTGGTGGATCTCGCGCCCCTCCACCCACAGCGGGGTGAGCCGGTCGGTCACCAGCACCCGGGCCTCGATGGCCGCCCGTCCGGAGACCAGGTACGCCCAGCCGAGGTGTTCCAGCCCGCGTTCGGCCGCCAACTCCGGGGACACCTCCACGAACATCTCCGGTTGGAGTTCGGCCAGGTGGCGCACCATCCGGCTCATCCCGCCGGCGGTGTGGTGCTCGGTGAGCCGACTGACCAGGAACACGTACGGGAAGACGTCGGTGTGCTCCTGCGGCGGGCTCGGATTGATCGGGTTGTCCGGCCGGTCGTACGTCTTGCGGGTGGGGTTGGTCTGCTGGCCGTACAGCGGGTTGCGGATCGGGGACTCGGCCGGCTCGTAGTGCGTCGGCATCGGCCCGTCGATCAGCCCGGTCGGTACGTACAGCCAGCCCTTCCCGTCGCCCTGCATGATGAACGCGTCGTCACCGGCCAGCCCCTCGGCCCCGGTCGCGTCGTCCGGCGGCCGGTACGTCGGCGGCTTCGTCTTCTCGAAGTCCGGCACGTCGTAGCCGGTCCACTCGCCCTTGTCGGCGTCCCACCAGACGTACTTCTTGCGTTCGCTCCACGGCCGGCCCTGCGGGTCCGCCGACGCGCGGTTGTAGAGGGTGCGCCGGTTCGCCGGCCAGGCCCAGCCCCACTCGGCGGCCACCCAGTCCTGCTCGTGCCGGGACCTGCGGCGGGCCGCCTGGTTCACCCCGTCGGCGTAGACCCCGGCGTAGATCCAGCAACCGATCGCGGTGGAGCCGTCGTCCTTGGCCTCGGTGAAGCTGGACAGCGGCCGGCGGGAGTCGACCTCGTACCCGTTGATCTCGGCCAGCACGGTCTCGGCGCTCGGCTCGGCGTACCGGCCGTGCGTGGGGTAGTCCCAGGCCAGGTCGAGGATCGCCCGGTCGCGCGGCGCGGTGGAGCCGGCCAGCTTCTCCCGGACGACCCGGCCGAGGTGGTAGAAGAACCACAGCTCGGAGCGGCAGTCGCCGGGCGGGTCGAGCGCCTTCTCCCGCCACTGCAGCAGCCGCTGGGTCTGGGTGAACGTGCCCTCCTTCTCCGCGTACGAGGCCGCCGGCAGGAAGAACACCTCGGTCCGGCACTCCTGCGGCACGATCTCCCCGGTGGCGACCTCGGGACCGTTCTGCCAGAACGTGGCGCTCTCGATCATGAACAGGTCGCGGACCACCAGCCAGTCCAGGTTGGCCATGCCGAGCCGCTGGGCCCGGCCGTGGGCCGATCCGACCGCCGGGTTTTGGCCGAGCAGGAAGTAGCCCTTGACCTTGCCGTCGATCATGTTGAGCACGGTCTGGTACGAGCCGTGGTCGCCGGTCATCCGGGGCAGGTGGCCGTAGCAGAAGTCGTTCTCCGGCGTGGCCGCGTCCCCCCAGTACGCCTTCAGCAGGCTGGCCGCGTACGCCCGGGCGTTGCCCCAGAAGCCCTTCTGGCCGGGGTGCCGGATGCTGTCCACCCACTCGTCGAAGGTCGGATGGTCGGCGTGGTGCGGCATCGGCAGGTAGCCGGGCAGCAGGTTGAACAGGGTGGGGATGTCGGTCGAACCCTGGATGCTGGCGTGCCCGCGCAGGGCGAGGACCCCGCCACCCGGCCGGCCCACGTTGCCCAGCAGCAGCTGGATGATCGCGCCGGTACGGATGTACTGCACGCCCACCGTGTGTTGGGTCCAGCCCACCGAGTAGACCAGGGCGCCGGTGCGGTCCCGGCCGGAGTTCTCGGTCCAGGCGCGGCACAGTTCGAGGAACTTCTCCCGCGGGATGCCGCAGATCCGCTCCACCATCTCCGGCGTGTACCGGGCGTAGTGCCGCTTCAGCAGCTGGTAGACGCAGCGCGGGTGCTGGAGCGTCTCGTCCCGCCGCACCTCACCAGCGACCGGGGCGCCGTGCGACTCGTGCCGCAGCCCGGCCGCCGTCTCCCGCTGGGTGGCCGTCTCCCGCTGCGAGCCGTCGCCACCGTGCCCCTGGTACTGCCAGCTGCCCTGGTGGTAGGAGCCGGTCTCCGGGTCGAAGCCGGAGAAGAACCCGTCCAGGTCGTCGGTGTCCCGGAAGTCCTCGCCGACGATCGAGGCCGCGTTGGTGTACGCCAGCACGTACTCCCGGAAGTCCAGCTCGTTGTCCAGAATGTAGCGGACCACGCCGCCGAGCAGGGCGATGTCGGTGCCGGCCCGGATCGGCAGGTACGAGTCGGCCAGCGCGCTGGTCCGGGTGAACCGGGGATCCACGTGGAAGACCTTGGCGCCGCGCCGCTTGGCCTCCATCACCCACTGGAAGCCGACCGGGTGCGCCTCCGCCATGTTGGAACCCTGGATGACGATGACGTCAGCGTTGACGAGGTCCTGCTGGAAGTCGGTGGCGCCGCCACGACCGAAGCTGGTCCCCAGACCGGGGACGGTGGCGGAGTGTCAAATGCGGGCCTGGTTCTCGATCTGGAGTGCCCCCATCGCCGTGAACAACTTCTTGATGAGGTAGTTCTCCTCGTTGTCCAGGGTCGCACCGCCCAGGCTGGCGAAGCCGAGGGTGCGGTTCAGCGGCCGGCCCTCGTCGTCGGCGTCCTCCCAGGTCTGCTCCCGGGCGGCGATGACCCGGTCGGCGATCATGTCCAGCGCGGTGTCGAGATCCAGCTCCTCCCACTCGGTCCCGTACGGCCGGCGGTAGCGGACCTTCTGCTGGCGCAGTTCACTGGTGACGAGGTTTCTACTGGCCGAGCCCTTGGGGCAGAGCCGGCCCCGGGAGATGGGGCTGTCCGGGTCGCCCTCGATCTGGGTGATCTGGCCGTCCTTGACGTAGATCCGCTGCCCGCAGCCGACCGCGCAGTACGGGCAGACCGACCGGGCCATCGAGTCCGCCTGCTCGGTGCGCGGGGTCAGCGCGTCGGTGCGTCGGGACCGCGCGGCGGCGCCCCGACCCAGCGGGTCGTCGCCGGTGAGCTGGCGGTAGACCGGCCAGCCCTCGATCCAGGTGCGGACCCCCATGCCGGGCTCCCTCCGGTCGACCGACGGCGAACGCGAACGACTCGACAATAAATCACGTTCCGCCGGTCCGCAGCCGGGCGGGCCGGCGGCACCGACGTTCAGCCGCGATCCCGCGCTTCCTGGCGAGGCGGCGGCGCGTCCGACAGTCCCAACCGCTGCCGGGCGTACGCGTCATCCGGCCGCTCGCGGTTTACCCGACCGCGTACCGGTTACCACCGGCGCATGTCCCGTCACCCCGGGCCGGCGGGACCGCCGGTCGTGCTGGTCGTCGCGAAGGCACCGGCGCCCGGCACGGTCAAGACGCGGCTCTGCCCGCCGGCCACCCCGCGACAGGCCGCCGAGATCGCCGCCGCGGCGCTGCTGGACACGATGGCCGCGGTCACGGCCGTCCCCGCCGCCACCCCGGCACTGGCGCTGGCCGGTGACCTCTCAGTCGCGGTCCGGCCCGGTCGGCTGCGCCGGGCGGTACGCGGATGGACCGTCCTGACCCAGCACGGCGACACCCTCGCCGAACGGCTCGTGCACGCGCACGCCGAGATCGCCGACCGGTTCCCCGGTCGGCCGGTGCTGCAGATCGGCATGGACACCCCGCAGGTGTCGGCGCGGGCCCTGGAGCGGGCGCTGGCCCGCCTGGCGGACGGTTGCGACGCGGTCCTCGGGCCGGCCCGGGACGGTGGCTGGTGGGCGCTGGGGCTGGCCGATCCGCGGCAGGCGGGGGTGCTCACCGGCGTGCCGACGTCCCGGCCCGACACGGGGCTGCGCACCTGGCGGGCGTTGCGGGGGCGCGGGCTGCGGGTGGGGCGGTTGCCGGTGCTGCGGGATGTCGATTCGATGGGGGACGCGGTGGTGGTGGCGGGGCGGGTGCCGGGTTCTCGGTTCGCTGCTGCGGTTTCCGCGGTGGTTCCGGGGGTTTTGGTCATGGCTCCGGTTGTGGTTGGGGGTGGGTCGGTGTGCCTGGCTTGTGGTTGGGGGGTGGGCCGGCGTGCCCGGCGTGGCCCGTCAGGCTTGATGTCCACGCCGGGCACGCCGGCCCACCCTCGCCGTGACCATCCGGGCCGCGGCCAGCGGATGCCGAAAAAGGGCCGGGACCCCGGTGGTACGGGATCCCGGCCCTTTCGGTTGTTGTCTTAGCTGTTCCAGTACTGGGTGACCAGGTCAGCGGCCTGGGTCTCCCACTGGGCGTAGGCG
>NZ_JBHSBN010000033.1:0-60642 GCF_042650605.1 Micromonospora zhanjiangensis
GCAGAACCGCGTCACCCAAGCCGAATTCCGGTGCGTCGCCTGCGGGCACACCGCCCACGCCGACGTGAACGCGGCCAGCAACATCCTGCGGGCAGGGCTTGCCCGTCAGGCCGCACCCGCGGCCTGAGAAGCCGGTGCCTTCAGGCATCGGAGGAGTCACGGCCTGCCACGACCCGTCCGCCGCCCTGCCTACCCTGCCGGACGTCGAACTCGGTCTCGCGCGGCACCCGCGCGGCGACGGCGATCCGCTGATCGACGCCGTGGAAACCGCCCCGCGCCGCATGACCTGAGGCGGGGCGCCCAGGCGGCAGCCTATCGTCACGGTCCGATTATCGGATTATATAAATCGACAATCAATTAATAGACCGAGGCAGCCACCGCCGGAATGACCGCGGTCAGATGACATACCATAATGACTGTTATTGTGCGTAAGGACTTACGCTGTTGTACTGGGAGCCCGTCGGTCGCACGCGACGGCGCGGTCGGTCAGAGGTCCACCAGCCGGTCGCCCAGTGAGCTGCGCCGGTACAGCACGTGCCGGCCGTCGCGGACCCGGGTGAGCAGTCCGGTCGCGTGCAGCACCCGCAGGTGCTGCGACACGGCACTGGGCGTCACGGCGAGCCGGCGGGCGATCTCCACCGTCGGCAACGGCTCGTCGAGCAGGCCGAGCAGCCGGGCCCGGGGCGGTCCGATCAGCGCCGCGAGCGCCGTCGGGTCGGCCGCCGGTGGCGACGCCCACAACGTCGCCACCCCCCGACAGGGGTACGACAGCAGCGGCGCCTCGTCCCGGCCGACGGGCGGGGCGGGCTTGTGGGCGAACACGGACGGCACCAACAGCAGTCCCCGCCCGGGGGCCACCACGTGGTGCCTGCCGATCATCTTGTCGATGTGCAGCACCCCGTCGCGCCAGCGCAGGTTCGGGTGCATGTCGGCGAAGAGCAGCCGCGCGCCGCCGACGGCCAACTGCCGGGCCCGGTAGGTCATGTCGGCCTCCATGACCAGCCGCATCTGTGGCCAGACCGGCGCGATCGCCAGCTCCCAATAGTGCCGCAACCGCGCGCAGATGGCGTCGCGCAGCGTATCGACGGCGTCGTCGTCGGAACGGGTGACCGCCCGCAGAACCGCCGGCAGCCGCCCCCGCGGGTAGGCGGCCAGCACGTCCCGGCGCACGACGGCGGCCGGGGTGCGGCCGACGGTGGCGAGTTCCTCCTCGACGGTCGGGGCGAAGCCGGCCGGTCGCGGGGTCAGGTAGTCCGGCAGCGCCCGCTCCGGCCCGACCAGGGCGAGCAGCAGCTCGGTGTCGACGCCGTCGAGCCGGTCGAGCATCGACCGGCGCCATGGCAGATGCAACGCGTACAGGCCCGGCTCCCGCAGCACCCGCAGGCTGAGCACGGTCTCGTGCAGCGGCGAGAGCGCGAACCGGGTGTCGGCGAGATCCTCCACCCCGAGCTCGATGCTGATCATTAAGCCATACGCTACATCCATTCCCCGGTCGCCGGTCGTTGCATGAACTCGTCGTCATGACATCCGAGAACATCACGACAGGCCCGGTCGACGGGCGACGTACGGCGGTGGTCACGGGCGGCGCGCGGGGCATCGGCGCCGCGGTGGCCGTCCGGTTGGCCCGCGACGGCCTCGCGGTCGCCGTGGTCGACCTGCGCGAGCGGGACTGCGCGCGGACGGTCGCGGCCATCGTCGACGACGGCGGGACGGCCGCGGCGTTCGCCGCCGACGTCAACGACGAGACGGCGGTGGCCGCGGCCGTCAACCGGATCGGCGCCCAGCTGGGCGCGCCGACGGTACTGGTCAACAACGCCGGCATCGGCGGCCCCGACGCCGGCGTCGAGGAGACCACCACCGAGCAGTGGGACGCGGTCACCGGGGTGAGTCTGCGCGGGGCGTTCTTCCTCACCCGGGCCGTGGCCCCGCACATGGTGGCCGCCGGCTGGGGGCGGATCGTCAACATGTCGAGCATCTCCGCGCTGGGTGACCCCGGCCGCGTCGAC
The DNA here is from genome assembly GCF_042650605.1 of Micromonospora zhanjiangensis. Lineage (NCBI taxonomy): Bacteria > Bacillati > Actinomycetota > Actinomycetes > Micromonosporales > Micromonosporaceae > Micromonospora > Micromonospora zhanjiangensis. Next base: position 2,007 of record NZ_JBHSBN010000033.1, read on the forward strand.
TACGCCGCCGCGAAGGCCGGGCTGGTCGGCTTCACCAAGTCCCTCGCCCTGCGGCTGGGCCGACACGGGGTGACCGCCAACGCCGTCGCCCCGGGCTTCGTGGTCAGCGAGATGACCCGGACCACGGCCCGGCGGCTGGGTCGCAGCTTCGCCGAGCACCAGCGGATCGTCGCCGAGACCATCCCGGTCGGCCGGGTCGGGCAGCCCGAGGACATCGCGCACGCGGTGTCCTTCCTGGTCAGCCCCGGCGCGGGGTTCGTCTCCGGCCAGACCCTCTACGTGGCCGGCGGCCCGGTCGACTGACATGACCGACCACCTGCGGCCGAGCGAGCCGCCGATGAATCGTCAGCTGCTGACCCTGCTCACCCTGACCTGCGGGATCGCCGTCGGGAACGTCTACTTCCCGCAGGCGGTGAGCCCGCTGATCGCCGCCGACCTGCGGGTCCCGCCGGACACGGCCACCCTGGTGGTCACCGCCGTGCAGTTCGGCTACACGGCCGGGATCTTCCTGCTGGTGCCGCTCGGCGACCGGTTCCCGCCGCGCCGCCTGGTCGTCTCCCTGCTGGGCGTCACCGCGGCGGGGCTGCTCGCCGCGGGCGTCGCCCCCACCCTGCCTGCGCTGGTCGGCGCGAACGCACTGGTCGGGGCGGTGACCGTGGTCGCGCCGGTGATCGGGCCGGTGGCGGCCGGCCTGGTCGCCGCCGAGCGACGTGGCCTGGTCAGCGGCATGCTGCTGAGCGGCTCGACCGGCGGCATGCTGTTGTCCCGCACGGCCGCCGGGACCCTCGGCGAATGGTGGGGCTGGCGCGCGCCCTACCTGACGGCGGCGACGGCCATGCTGCTCGTCGCGGTGGCCACGGCACGGCTGCTGCCCACCGTCCGACCCCCGTCCCGGCACCGGTACCCGGCCCTGCTGGCGCAATCACTGCGGCTGCTGCGCACCGAGGCGCAGTTGCGCCGCTCGGCTTTCTACCAGGCCACGGTGTTCGGCGGCTTCTCGGCGGTGTGGACCAGCGTGGCGCTGCTGCTGACCGGTCCGGCGTACGGCTTGGGCGCGCCGGCCGTCGGGACGCTGGCCCTGGTCAACGCGGTCACCATGGTGTGCACACCGGTCGCCGGCCGCCAGGTGGACCGCCGGGGCCCCGACCCGGTCAATCTGGTCTGTCTGCTCGGTGTCCTCGCCGCGGCCGCAGTCCTGGCGGTGGGCGGTGGCGGCGGGCCGGCCGGTCTGGTGGCCCTGGTGGCCGGCACGCTGCTGCTGGACGTCGCCATGCAGTGCGGCATGGTCGCCAACTCGGTCCGGATCTACGCCCTGCGGCCCGAGGTGCGCAGCCGGCTCACCACCGCGTACATGACGTGCGCCTACCTCGGCGGCGGCGTCGGTTCCTGGCTGGGGGCCCGCGCCTACGCCCAGGCCGGCTGGGCGGGCGTGTGCGCGGTGTTGGCGTTGTCCGCCACGGCTGCCCTGGTCCGGCATCTCACGGCGACCACCGGCGTCGACCGCCGGTCCGCTCGTCGGTCGAAAACCGGTTGAGCACTGCCTTCCCCTTCTCGTAGGTTTTCTGCGATCCGCCCTGCGTGAGGACAGAGGACAATCGCGTGACCCCACCTGCTCTTTAGACCTGACATCTCCCGCTCACCGGTAACCGACGTTCCCGTCGGTTCCGCCGGGCTGCCCTCGGCTGCCCGGCCGTACAGCGTTCGGGGCCGCGCGTCATCGGCCTCGGGTCAGGTCTAGAGAGATCAGGTCTACAGATCATGCCTTCACAACCTCATATCGTGCTGCCCTGGGTGGTTCGCCGGACCAGGCTTCCGCTGCTGTCGTTGCGGTGCGTGGACTGCGGCTCGGAGTCGGCCATCGCCGGCGAGAGCAGGTTCCGCGTCAACGCCAACGGCAAGCTGCTGCACGTGTGGCTGCTGGTGCGCTGCGTGTCCTGCGACCGGACGAACAAGCTGGCCGTACACGAGCGGGCGCCGGTCAGTTCCTTCGATCCGGCCGTGCTGCACGGCTACCACGTCAACGATCCCGAGCTGGTGGCGTCCAGATTGTTGGATCCGTGGCTCGCCCGGCGCAACCGGTACACCCTGGACTGGACGGGGGCCTGGCGGCTGGACGCCCCGTCGGAATGGATCGACGAGGGGTGGCCGGTCCAGGTGCGGGTGGCGTTCGAGGATCCGGTACCGGTGCGTCCGGGACGGCTCGTCGCGCACGGGCTCGGCCTCAGCCGGAACGACGTTCTACGCCGCGTCAAGTGCGACATCTCGCTACGCCGTCCGACCAGCGCCGACTTCACCTTCATGGTGATGGCCGAACGGTAGCCGGGGCGGTGGCCGGGCGGACCCCAATCGGCCCGCCCGGCCACCTCGGAAGCGGCTCGGACACGGTGAACGTTCTCCGCCGCGGCGACCAGACGGTTGCTCGGCGGCGGCACCGGCGGACCGGTTCACCGCCTAGGGCGGATCGTGACCTCACGCAGGTCCGTCACGCCGCTTCTGAGGACCTGGTGCGGGTAGCCCCGCCGGTCGAGCAGTTCGAGCGCCGCGAGGGTGGCGTCGTCCTCGTCGTCGTCCGGTCCCGCCGGCACCTGACATCGGAAGGTGAAGGCGGAGATACTCGGATCGCCGGGGCCGACCGGCGACTCGGCCGCGCCGTCGGCCTGGACGTTGAGCCTCCGACCGGTCAGGTACGACCACGGACAGCGCCGTCAGGCCGCCGGATGGGAGCCGGGCGTGTGCCCGACCACGCGCCGGAAGACGTCGATGAACGCGCTGGCCGACGACCAGCCACAGCGGTGCGCCACCGCGGTCACCGGCGTCCCCTGGGCCAGCAGGACCAGTGCGCACTGCAGCCTCAACTGGGTACGCCACTGGGGGAACGTCATACCCAGGTCGGCGCGGAACAGTCGGGACAGGGTCCGGTCGCTCGCCCCGACCTGCCGACCCAGTTCGCCGAGGGTGCGGCCGTCGGCAGGGTCGGCGCGCAGGATGTCGCACAACGCCCGCAGCGGGGGCGAGGACGGCTCGGGCAGGTGCAGCGGCTGCTGGGGCGAGATCCGTAACTGGTCGAGCAACACGGCGCGCAGCCGGGACCGTTCCGAACTGTCGTCGTGCGGCCCACCGGCGTAGGCGACGATCAGCTCACGCAGGAGTGGTCCCACGGCCAGCGCCGTCGGCGTGTCCAGACCGAGCGGGTTCTCGGTCGCGGGCAGCCCCACCAGGTGCAGTTCCAGTTCGCCGTGGGCCCGATGGGCGTGTACGACACCAGCGGGCACCCAGATCGCCCGGGTGCTCGGAGTGACCCAGGATCCCGCGGCCGTGGTGACCGCCAGAACCCCGCGCCCGGCGTAGACGATGTGGTGGTCGTCGTGCCAGTGGGCCGCTATCGCGCCACCCGGGGTCAGCCACTGGGTGCGGGTGGCGGCGATCGGCTTGTGGCGGATTCGCGTCATCGCTCGGCAGATTATCGGAAGTGCGCCACCGGGTCAGGTCCCCATCATGGCGTGGTGCGAAGGAACATCTCGATCATCCTGCTGGCCGTCGGGCACGCCTGCGTCGACATCTACCAGGGCGCGGTGGCTGCGCTCGTGCCGTTCTTCGTCGCCGAGCGCGGCTACGGTTACGCCGCCGTCTCCGGTGTCGTCCTGGCGGCCTCCCTGCTGTCGTCGGTGACCCAGCCGCTCTTCGGGGTCCTGACCGACCGCCGGGCGGTGCCCTGGCTCCTGCCGACCAGCACGGCGCTGGGCGGTCTGGGTGTCGCTCTGTGCGGGACGGCCCCGTCCTACGGGCTCACCCTCCTGTTCGTGGCGGTCTCGGGAATCGGCGTGGCCGCCTATCACCCCGAATCCGCCCGGGTCGCCCGGCTCGTCAGCCGGGGAAGCCACCGCGCCATGGCCTGGTTCTCCACCGGCGGCAACGTCGGCTTCGCGCTGGCTCCGTTCACGGTCGCCGCCGTGGTGTCCGACGGCGGACTGCGCCGGACGCCGTTGCTCGTGCTACCGGCCCTCGTCGGCGGAGCGCTGTGCCTGCCCATGCTTCGTCGCCGGGGCCGAGGGCCGGTCACCGCCGCCCGGGGGACGCCGCCGGCCCTGGTCGACGACGCGGCGTCGTTCCGGCGGCTCACCGTCGCCGTGATGTGCCGCTCGATCGTCTTCGTCGGCCTGAGTACCTTCATCGCGCTGTACGCGCAGCAGCGCACGGGCGGCGACACCGCGGCGGGCACCACGGCCCTGTTCGTGCTCTACCTCGGCGGGGCGGTCGGCTCGGTGCTGGGCGGCGCCCTGGCCGAACGTTGGAACCGGGTCACGGTCTGCCGCTGGTCGTACGCGGTCGCGGCCGGCGCGGTCGCGGGCGTGCTGCTCGCCCCGGGCCCGCTGCTGTACCTGTTCGTGGCGGTGACCTCGATCAGTCTCTACGTCCCGTTCTCGCTGCAGGTGACGCTCGGCCAGGACTATCTGCCCTCGCGGATCGGCACCGCCAGTGGGATCACGCTGGGGTTGACCGTCAGCGTCGGTGGTCTGCTGAGCCCGGCCATCGGCAGGCTCGCCGACATCACGTCCCTGCGGACCGCCCTGGCGCCGCTGGTCCTGATGCCGGTGCTCAGTTGGCTGCTGTTCCACACCCTGCGGGAACCGGCCGTCGACCGGCAGGTCTCCGATACGGCCGGTCAGCTACCGGCCGGCACGTAGAACCGGTACTCGGCCCGGTACGGCACGCCGGTGGTCGCGCCTGCCGGACAGCTTCCGGTGGGTGCGGTGCCGCCCCGGGCGTGCAGGCGTTGCACGTAGCCGACCCGGCCGAAGACGCCGTCGCCGCGGTTGCGGGTGGCCCGCAGCAGCAGTTCCGGGACGGACCCCGGCACCGGCGACGAGGCCACGACGGTGGCCTCCACCAACGACCCGTCGTCGGTGGACTCCCAGCTCGGGCCGCGGAAGTGCACGGCGGTGGCCGCGCCGGGCCGCCGGCGGACCCAGCCCAGCAGATTCGCCGCCGGTTCGGTGAAGGTCCAGGCACCGTCGGCGCAGCCGTACACCTGGACGCCGGCGGCGGCGAAGTCGGCCGACAGCACCTGACCGGCCGGCGGGCGCAACACCGCCGGCACGTCGACCGGCCGCGGCCGGCCGTCGGCGGCGTAGCCGGCGCTGCCGGCGACGGTGGCCAGCAGCGTCGCGGCCAGCCCGACACCCGCGAGCGTCCGCGCGGGCCGGACGAGCCGCCGAGAACGGAGGTTCATGAGGTTTCCTGCCCGGTCGGGGAGGCACGCCGTCGCGGCGGGTCGGCCCGGAGCCGGCCGTGACCGGATGCCCCCGGCGAAGGTCCTGGCCGGGAAGGATAGGGGCGCCATGGGGCACGGCGGCCACGACACCCGGTACGGGCACTGTCGGGTGTCCGACCCGGGGTACGAGAGCCGGTTCGGCCCCGTGCCCCCGGTCGACGACGGTGGTCACCGGACGGACCGGGGTGGGAGCGGGTGAGCGGACCTCAGACGCCGCGGGCGACGACCTGGCCGACGCTGCCCTCGGCGAGGCGGTAGGACAGGCCCACCACCCCGCACCGGCCGTCGGCCAACCGCTCGGCGATCATGGCGGACCGTTGGGCCAGGTGCTCCACGGTACGGCGGACGTGCTCCCGGACCGCGACGTCGGTGTCGGTCAGGGCCTCGTCGCGGACGCCCAGGACGCTCAGCATGACCCGTTCCACGACGTCCCGGATGTAGCCCTCCGGGCGGGTGCCGTCGCGCAGGGCGTCCAGGGTGGCGGTGACGGCGCCGCACGAGTCGTGACCCAGCACGGCGATCAGCGGCACGTCCAGCACGGCGAGGGCGTACTCGATGCTGCCCAGCACCTCTGGGCCCACGACGTGCCCGGCGGTGCGGATTACGAACAGGTCCCCCAGCCCGCGATCGAAGATGATCTCCGCAGCGAGGCGGGAGTCGGAACAGCCGAACAGCACCGCGAACGGACGCTGTTGGGGCGCCACCGAGGCGCGGTAGTCGGCGTCCTGGTGCGGGTGCAGCCGTTGTCCACTGACGAACCGCTCGTTGCCGGCCATCAGCAGGCTCAACGCCGCCGCGGGTGTCGTCGGTGCCGCCGGTTCCGTCTCAGCCACGCCACTGTCTCCCCTCGCCCGTCGGCTGATTGTCGCCGGTCGCCGGTTCCGGTCCGTCGGCGGGGTCGCGTCGGGATGGCGCCGCTCACCCGTGTCCGGGCGACGACACCGGCCGGTGTGCCCGTACCGTACCCGGTCACGGACCCCGGCGATCGGCGCGACGCCCGCCGCGCCGAGGCGGCCTCGGCGTGTCGGCGCGGCTCCGCCGGGGGCGGGCCCGGGCCCGGCGTCCGTGGTGGTGGCCGTCGGGGCGGCGCGGACCTCGACCGACGGGTCCGGCTCGTCGTGGGTCTCCTCCCCCGTGCCCGGAGGTTATGGCACCGCTGCGCGGCGCGCACGCCCGGGCGGGACTAGAATCCGCCGACGATGGATGATCAGGCCCCGCCGCCCACCGATCAGGCCGGCGACACCCGCCCGTGCGCCCACTGTGGACGACCGGTGCCGCAGCGCGCCGCCGCGGGACGGCCGTTCCGGTACTGCCGGGACAACGACGGCGCCTGCCAGCGGGCGTCGCGCAACGTGCGGATGCGGCACCGCAACGCCCCCGGGCTGGCCGGTCAGGTCGCCCGGGCCTGGGAGGCGGTGGACCGGCTCGACCAGGTCAGCCAGACCCTGGTCGAGGCGCTGCACGCGGAGCTGTCCCCGGCCGGGGTGGAACGGCAGGTCGCCGAGGTGCGGGCCGAGGCCGCCGCGCAGGTCGCGGCGGCGCAGACCGAACGGGACGAGGCCCGCCGGGAGGCCGAGGCGGCTGCGGCGGCGCTGGCGGTGGCCCGGCAGGCGGCCGCGGCGGCCGTCGCCGACCGGGCGGAGGCGGTCGAACGGGCCGGGGAGGCCGACCGTACGGTCGCGGCCGCGCAGGCCCGGCTCGCCGCTGCCGAGCGGGACCGGGACACCGCCCGGCAGGCGGCCGGCGCGGCGCAGGCCCTGCGCGAGCAGGCCGAGCGGGACCGCGAGGCCGCCCGCGCGCAGGCCGCCGACCTGCGGACCGAACTCACCTCGGTGCGGCGGCAGCGGGCCGAGCTGGTGCGGGACCGGGACGAGGCGCGCGCCGAGGCCGACCGGGCCACCCGGGCGGTCGCCGCCACCGTCGAGCAGTTGGACCGGACCCGCGCCGACGCCGACGAGACGGTGCGGCGGCTACGGGCCGAGGTGGACCAGGCCCGCCGGGCCGCCGCGACGGCGGCCCGGGAGACGGCGGCCGCCCGGGAGGCCGCGGACCGGGAACGGGCGGCCGTGGCCGGGCTGCGCGACGAGCTGACCGCCGCGCGCCGCCAGGCGACCGAGTCGGCCGCCGAACGTGACCGGGTGGCCGCCGACCTGGCCACCGTCCGCGCCGACGCCGCCGGCACCGAGCGGCGACTCGCCGACCTGGCGGTCCGCCTCGGCGCGGTCGAGGCGGACCGGGACCGGGCCACCGAGCGGGTGGGCCAGTTGTCCACCCAGGTCAGCGACCTGGCCGCCGCCCTGGCGAGCCTGGGCACCAGGGCGGCGTCGCGCGGCTGACCGGCGGTTCAGTGGATGCCGGCCATCAGGGCGCGGATGTGCCGGGCGAACATCATCGCGGCCAGGCCGAGCAGCACCGACGCCAAGCCGAAGGTCAGGAAGTAGGTGGCCTCGTTCCAGGTGGCGGCCAGCCGGGCCACCTGCCCGCCGATCGCGTCGCCGACGGCGGTGGCGAGGAACCACAGGCCCATCATCTGGCTGGCGTACTTGACCGGGGCGAGTTTGGTGGTGACCGACAGGCCCACCGGGCTGAGTGACAGCTCCCCGCACACCTGGATGGCGTAGACGGCCACCAGCCACAACGGCGACACGCCCGACCCACCGACGGCGGCCCGGGCGGCGGCGGCCATCAGCACGAACGACAGGCCGTTGAGGACCAGCCCGATGGCGAACTTGGCCGGCGCGGCGAGCCGGTTGCCGACCTTCAGCCACAGCGCCGCGAACAGCGGCGCACCGATGATGATCAGGATCGGGTTGACCGACTGCAGCCAGGAGGCCGGGAAGGTGAAACCACCGATGTCGCGGTCGGTGCGCTGCTCGGCGAAAATGTTCAGCACCGACCCGGCCTGGTCGTAGATCAGCCAGAACGCGGCGGCGAAGACGAACAACCACAGGTACGCCCGCATCCGGCTGCGTTCGGTCGGGCTGATGTCCCGGTCGGTGATGATCCGGGCGAAGTAGCCGACGGTGACCAGGACGGTCAGCGCGGTGAGCAGGTTGACCACGGTGTTGACGGTGAACCAGCCGGCCAGGGCCAGGACCAGCACGACCAGCAGCAGGGCGACCACGACGAGACCGGCCCGCAGCAACGCCCGGCGACGGGCCCGGCCCAGCAGCGGGTCGTTCGGGTGTGCGCCGGCCTGGCCCAGGCGCCGCCGCCCGAGCACGTACTGGATCACGCCGAAGGTCATCCCGACGGCCGCGGCGGCGAATCCGAGATGCCAGTTGACCTTCTCGCCGAGCAGGCCGGTGATCAGCGGCGCGATGAACCCGCCGAGGTTGATGCCCATGTAGAACAGCGAGAACCCGGCGTCGCGGCGGGGCGAGTCCCGGTCGTACAGCTCGCCGACCATGGTGGAGATGTTGGGTTTGAGCAGGCCGGTGCCGAGCACGATGAGGGTCATCCCGGCGAACACGCTCCAGCCGGTGGGGATCGCCATCACGTAGTGGCCGGCGGCGATGACGACGCCGCCCCACAGCACGCTGCGGCGCGGCCCGATCAGCCGGTCGGCGACCCACCCGCCGGGCAACGCCATCAGGTAGACCATGGCGTTGTAGGTGCCGTACACGGCGTTGGCCCGGTCCTGGCCCAAGGCCAGGCCGTCGTTGGCCGCCGAGGCGGTCAGGTAGAGCACCAGGATGGCCCGCATGCCGTAGAAGCTGAACCGTTCCCACATCTCGGTGAGGAACAGGGTGGCCAGGGCCGGCGGGTGGCCGAAGAAGGTGCGTTGCCGGGCGGCGGAGGGCGGAACGGCGGTGGACATCCGGCCTCCTTCGGGCACCATCCGGCAGGAGCGAACAAAATTCACTAATCGGGCCTAGGTCACTGTAATGCATCCGGAGCCCGGTGAGGTGCGTCACGGCCGAGTACGTCCCGCTACGCTTGGAACGTTTAACCAGAAGTAACCTGATCACCGGCAGCGGGAATCGCCCGTCCGGTTCACGGCGTTACACGTGAAGACCAGCACCACGACCGAGGGGGAAGCCGAACATGGGCGAGCGCATGCTGCGCGGTAGCCGCCTGGGCGCAGTCAGCTACGAGTCCGACCGCAACACCGAACTCGCGCCGCGCCAGACCCGGGAATACCTGTGCGCCAAGGGACACCAGTTCGAGGTGCCGTTCGCGGTCGACGCCGAGGTCCCGATAACCTGGGAGTGCAAGTTCGACGGCAGCGTCGCCCGGTTGGTCGACGGCAGCGAACCGGAGCAGAAGAAGGCCAAGCCGCCGCGTACCCACTGGGACATGCTGCTGGAGCGGCGATCCATCGCCGAACTGGAGGACATCCTCGCCGAGCGGCTGCAGGAGGTCCGCACCCGCCGCGGCCGCGCCTGAGATCCACCGCGACCCACTTGTCGCCCCGGACGGTACGCCGTCCGGGGCGATCGCGTGTCACCCGGCGGATCAGCGCTGACGCGGTTCGACGATCTCGCCCTCGACGACCTCACCGGTGGTCGCAGGCCCCGGCGCGGCCGGAGCCTGCGGCGACACCGGACCGTCCGGCGGCGCCGTCGCCGACGACGACGGCTGCCCGCGGCGCACCCGCACCCGCCGCGGCCCGAACAGATCCCCGGCCACCATCGACGACACCCGCCGCTCGGTGGCCACCCGTACCGTCCGGCGGGCCAACCGACGCACCGGCGGGATCACCAGCAACACACCCACCACGGCGCTGACCAGGCCCGGCAACGCCAGCAGCAGCCCGGCGGCCAACCCGACCAGCCCGTCGAGGACCTGCGACCCGGGCGGCTGCCCCGACGCGGCGGCCGTACGGAACCCGCGCCACGCCCGCAGCCCCTCCCGCCGCAACAGCACCAACCCGGCCGCCGACGCCACCAGCGCCAGCAGGATCGTCGGACCGAACCCGATCGACCGGCCCAGCAGCACGAAAACCGCGATCTCGACGACCGCGGCGATCAGCAGCACCAGCGGTACGAACCTCAGCCTTCGGCGCATCTCACCTCATCCGGAAAACCGCTTGCGAAACCCGCCCCTCCAGCATGACACGCCCGCCGGTCAGGGTCGGCCCGACCGGCCACCGTCCAACAACCGGCCCCGCACCCCCCACACGGTGACCCGCCACAGGGCCTCCCCGACGATCGTGGGGGACATCTTGCTGGCCCCCCGTTCCCGCTCGGCGAACGTGATCGGCACCTCCACCGTCCGCAGCCCCGCCCGGTGCGCCCGCCAGGACAACTCCACCTGGAACGAGTAGCCCTGCGAGGACACCGACTCGAAGTCCATCTTCTCCAACGCCGCCACCCGGTAGACGCGGAAACCACCCGTCGCGTCGGAAACCGGCATGCCCAACGCGACCCGGGTGTACAGGTTGCCCACCCGGGACAGCACCTGCCGCCGCCACGGCCAGTCCACCACCCGACCACCGGGCACCCACCGGGATCCGATCACCACGTCCGCGTCGGCCGCCGCGGCCAACAACCGGGGCAACTGCTCCGGCGCGTGCGAACCGTCGGCGTCCATCTCCACCACCGCGTCGTAGCCGTGGTCCCGACCCCAGCCGAAACCCGCCACGTACGCCGCGCCGAGGCCGTCCTTGTCGGCCCGGTGCAGCACCCGCACGTGCCGGTCCGTGGCCGCCAGCCGGTCGGCCAACGCCCCCGTACCGTCCGGGGAGTTGTCGTCGACGACCAGGACGTCCACCGACGGCACCGTGCCCCGGACCCGTCCCACGACACCGGCGAGGTTGTCGGCCTCGTTGTAGGTCGGCACCACCGTCAGGACCCGTCCCACGCCGGGGAACTCGTCCAACCCGGCGTCCGTACCGGCTGCTGCGCCCACCGCACCTCCGCCCCCTGGCCGGGTGGTCGCCTCACCCGGTCTGCCGCCGCCCGTCGACCCGGTCGCGCGTCCGGCGTCGCACCACCACCGCGCCGGCCAACGCCAGCACACCCAGGCCCACCAGCGCCACCTCCGGCCACAGGCCCACCCGGGTGGCGACGGTACGGGTACCGGCCAGGTCGACCGAGCGGATAACCACCTCACCGGTGTTGAAACCGGTACGGTCGCTTACCCGCCCGTCCGGGGCGACGAACCCGGACACCCCGACCGTGGAGGACATCAACGCCGCCCGGCCGTGTTCCACCGCCCGCAGCCGCACCATCGCCAACTGCTGGCGCGCCTCGGCCTCGTCGAAGCTGGCGTTGTTGGTCTGCACCACCAGCAGGTCCGCCCCGCCGGTGACGGTGTCCCGGACCACCTCGTCGTACGCCACCTCGAAACAGATCACGTCGCCGACCGTGACCGGGCCGACCCGGATCACCCCGGGCCGGTCACCCGGGGTGAAATCCTCCCGGACCCGGTCGACCTCCTTGCTGACCATCCGGGCGACCGGGCGCAGCGGGATGTACTCGGCGAACGGCACCGGGTGCCGCTTGACGTACAGCTGCGCCAGGTCCGGCCCGGTGTGCGGCCGCCACAGCAGGCCCACGTTGCGGACCGGGCCGAGCAGCACCGCGCCGACCAGGATCGGCGCGCCGATCGTGTCCGCGGCCCGGGAGATCAGCGCCGCCGCGTCCGGGTAGGTCAACGGGTCGATGTCGCTGGAGTTCTCCGGCCACACCACCAGATCCGGCCGGTCCACCTGCCCGGCGGCCACCCGGTCGGCCAGCTTCACCGTGGCCGCGACGTGGTTGTCCAGTACCGCCCGCCGCTGGGCGTTGAAGTCCAACCCCAGCCGCGGCACGTTGCCCTGCACGATCGCCACCGTCACCGGCCGGCCCGCCGGGGCACCCACCGGCACCAGCAGCCCCGCCGCCACCACCGCCGGCGCCGCCACGGCCACCCCGACCCCGACCGGCACCCGGCCGGCCCGCCAGTCCCGCCACGCCGCCGCCACCAGGAACCCACCGGCCAGCGCCACCCCGAACGTCACCAGCGGGGCGCCGCCCACCGCGGCCAGCCGCAGCAGCGGCGAGTCGTCCTGGCTGAACGCCAACCGGCCCCATGGGAACCCGCCGAACGGGGTGCGGGCCCGCAGCGCCTCCTGCGCCACCCACAGCAGCCCCGTCACCGGCGGCCACAGCCACCGCCACCGGTCCACCAGCGGCGACACCAGCGCCCCGGCCGCCCCCAGCAGCCCCAGGTAGGCCGCCTGCAACGCGGACAACAACAGCCACGGCAGCAAACCGGTGTACAGGTTCGTCCAGCCCAGCATCGGCACGAACAACACCAGCCCGGTCAGCGCGCCGAGCCCGGCGCCCGCCCACAACCGGCGCCGGTGCGTCGCCGCCGCCAGCAGCGCCACCGCCACCGGCGCCGCCCACCACCACCCGTACGGCGGGAACGCCAGCAGCAGCACCGCGCCGGCCACCGCCGCGCACACCACAGCCACCCACCAGGGCAGCGGCCGTCCGGCGGCCCCGGCACCGGTCGCGGGCGCGGGCGGCCCGTCCAGCCGCGCATCCGCCGTGTCCACCATCGTCGCCACCCGAGCCTCACCCGCCACCCGCGTCACCGTGACCGGGACCGGTCACGGACAAAGTTCCGGTCGAAGGCTACCGGGGCGACCAGCAGAGCGGCCCCGGACGTCCGTCAGCCGTACCCGGAGCCACCGCGGCCCGCGGCGGCGCCGGACAGCGGCCCCGGATCGTCGGCGGTGCGGTGCAGGACGTGGGTACGGGCGTAGGTGATGGCGGCGGGGGTGTCGGGGAAGACCCGCCCGTCGCGGCGGAGCTGCTCGGCGACACCGAGGGTGCTCAGGATCTCCTCGTGGCCGGGGGCGATACCGGACAGCAGCACCGTGATGCCGCGGCGCTGCAGGCGGTTCACGGCGTCGCCCAGCACGTGCGCGCCGGTCGCGTCGACGGTCGACACCCGCGACATGCGCAGGATCACCACCCGCACGTCGGTGATCTCGGCCAGTTGCAGCAGGAAGCTGTGGGCGGCGGCGAAGAACAGGGGCCCGTCGAGGCGGTAGGCGACGATGTGTTCGGCGAGCAGGGCGTGTTCCTCGGCGCTGTGGTCACCGGGTTCCAGGGGTACCTGCTCGAGGCGGGCGGTGCGGGCGACCGCGCGTAGCCCCAGCAGGACGGCGACGCCGATGCCGACGACGACGGCGGTGACCAGATCCCACACGACGGTCACCGTGAAGGTCAGGGCCAGGACCAGCGCGTCACCGCGGGTGGCGCGGGCCAGGGCGAGCAGGGAACCGGCCTCCACCATGCGTACGGTGGTGGCCAGCAGGACCCCGGCGAGCGCGGCGAGCGGGATGCGCCCGACCAGCGGCCCGGCCGCGAGCACGATGGCGGCCAGGGCGAGCGCGTGGGTCAGCGACGCGAGTTTCGACCGGGCGCCGGCGCGCACGTTGACGGCGGTGCGGGCGATCGCCGCGGTGGCGGGGATCCCGCCGAACACCGGCGCGGCGAGGTTGGCCAGTCCCTGACCGAACAGTTCCCGATCCGGGTCGTGTCGTTCGCCGACGCTCATCGCGTCGGCGACGGTGGCCGACAGCAGGCTCTCCAACGCGGCCAGCGCGGCCACCGCGCACGCGGCGGGCAGCAGCGTCCGCACAGCGTGGACGTCAAGGAAACCCAGCGACGGGGCCGGCGCACCTGCGGGCAGGGCACCGATACGCGCCAGACCCATCGGGACGGCCTCGGCCAGCGCTGTCGCGCCGGCGACCCCGAGCAGCGAGAACGGCACCGCGGGACGCCAGCGCGCCCCGCACAGCATCAACGCCGCGACACCCACGGCCACCGCCACGGGTGCCGGGTGCGGGTCGCGGGCGAAGCGGACCGCCGCGTCGGCGGCCACCGCCCACACCTTCCCACCGTGCGCGTCCGCGACGCCGAGCGCGGCCGGTAGCTGCTGCAGCGCGATGACCACGGCGATACCGGCGGTGAAACCCTCGATCACCGGAGTGGGCAGGTACCGCACATAGCGGCCCAGACGGGCCGCCGCCAGACCGATGAGGATCACCCCGGCCAACACGCCCACCATCAGCACCCCGGTGGGGCCGAACTGGGCGACGACCGGCACCAGCACCACCGTCATCGCCCCGGTGGGCCCCGACACCTGCAGGTTCGAGCCGCCGAACACCGCGGCCACCGCCCCGGCGACGACCGCGGTAACCAGCCCGGCCTGAGCGCCGAGCCCGGAGGTCACCCCGAACGCCAACGCCAACGGCAACGCCACCACCGCGACCGTCAGCCCGGCGAGCAGGTCGGCGCGCGGTGCGCGGCGTACCGCCGTCCAGTCGCCGCGCTGTGGCAGGAGGTCGCCGAACCGGGCACCCAGCGACCGGACCGTCCGGGCGACGCTCATCGCCGTCCTCGGCCGGGCGGCTGCGTCAACGGCACAGACACCCCCATGCGGCCCTCGCCCTCACGCCCGTCACGACGGCAAATGCCGACTTGCCAAGATTAGCAATTAAGCAATCCTGTGGCGGTGGTGGCTGGTTGTGTGGTCCGTCACGCCGGCCGGCTCCCCGCCGACGACCCGCGACCCGGTCTACCGGGAGCGGGACTCGGCCGCCGTCCGCAGGTCGTCCAGCAGACCGGCCTGGGAGGTCAGCACCTCGGTCAGGATCCGGCGCGCGACCGCGAGAAGCTCGGCGACCTGCGGGCTGACCAGGGAGTAGATGACCGTCGAGCCTTCCTTGCGGGTGACAACCAGGTTCATCTTGCGCAGCACGGCCAACTGCTGCGACAGGTGCGCCGCCTCGATACCGACCTCGGGCAGCATCTCCGACACCGCATGATCCCGCTGCGCCAGCAGCTCCAGGACCCGGATCCGGGCGGGGTGCGCCAACGCCTTGAAGAACTCGGCCTTGGCCTGATACAGCGGCGTGCTCACCGGTCCATCCCCTCCTGACCGAAACCGTACCCGGCGGGCACCGGGACCCGATCGTCGACCGCGCGGCGGCGAACCGTTCCCGCAAGACAGTGGGCACGGGGTGTCGGGGTCCCGCATCGCGCGAGCACTCGGCCGCACCCGGTCGGACGAAAATCGGGGCGCGGCCACTGGCCGCGCCCCGATGCTCCCAGGCCCTTCCCGGCCGGTGTGACAGAAACGACCCGCGGCGACCTTCGGACCGACCGGTCGGGCACCTGGCTGGCCCCGCCCGGCCGTTGTCTACTGGCCGTGCACGTCGTCCTGCCCGACACCGGTATCCGCGGCCGGTTCGCGCCGCCCCGCCGACCCCCGCCCGCTGGACCTGGCCGCCGCGACACAGGTGGAAAACCTGCCGCTCGGCCAGCGGACGAAGGGACGAAGCGAACAACAGCCGCTTCCCGTTGTAGGACTCAAAGACGGTACGTGGTGCCCCCCCGCCGCTGTCAACCCGCCCCGGGCCTGTCGGGCGCGCCGCGACCGGCGTGTCGCGTAACGAACCCCGCGGAAACCGGTCCCCGCCCGCAGGCGGGGACCGTCACCGGGACAGTCGACCCGCCAACAGACCCGCCGCGGCGGCCGGATGCTCCCCGGCCAACAGACCCGCCGCAGCCAACACGTAGTCCACGTCCACCACCGCGTCCGCCGCCCGCGGCACCGCCCACCCACCGCCGTGATCGGTCAACACCGCGGACAGCACCGCCGCCGCGTCCGGTCCCGCCGCGTGCCGCAACACCCCACCCGAACCGATCAACACCCGCACGTCACGAAGATCACGACCCGGTTCGCCGGACGCGCCACCGCGGGCGTGCCGACGCACCGCCACCGTCGCCGCCAACGCCGCGATCCGCCGATCCGCCGCCCGATCCTCAGCGGTCACCGACAGGAACCCCGGATCGCCCGCCCGCGCCGCCGCGGCCCGCGCCAACGACTCCCGCTCGGCCGGCGCCAGCAGCCGCTCCGCGTCCGCCGCCGCGACCACCCCCGGCGCGGACCACCGCATCCCCAGGTCCCCCTCCACCGTGCGGGCCCGCCACAGGGTGCCCGACGCCGGCCGCGACGGCCCGACCGCCCGCTCGTCCGGCGTCAACACCGAGTACACGTCGGTGGTGGCGCCACCCACGTCCACCACCGCCAGATCCCCACCGGTCAGATCGGCGTACCGCTCCACCCCGGTCAACACCGCGTCCGGGGTCGCGGCCCGCACCAGCGACCCGAACCGGGAACCCCGGGACAGGCGTTTACCACCGATGACGTGCCGCAGGAACACCTCCCGGATCGCCGCCCGCGCCGGCCCCGGGTCCAACACCCCGATCCGCGGCAGCACGTTACCCACCACCGACACCGGCACCCCGGCGCCCGACAGCAGATCCCGTACCTCGTCCCGGACGTCCGCGTTGCCGGCCATCACCACCGGCACCCGCCACCGGGCCCGCGCCAACCGGGCCGCGTTGTGCGTCAGCACCTCCGCGTCCCCGCCGTCGGTGCCACCCACCAGCAGCACCACGTCCGGACGGGCCGCCCGCAGGTCCCGCACCGCGGCGGCGTCCAACGGGCCGGCGGCCACGTGCACCAGCCGGGCACCCGCCGACAGCCCCACCCGCGCGCCCGCCCGCGCGGTGACCAGACGCTCGTAGCCCACCACCGCCAGCCGCAACCCACCACCGGCCGACGAACACACGTACCAGGGCGCCCCGGCCGCCCCCGGCAGGCCGTCGACGGCCCGGGCCACCGCGGCGTCCAGGCCGCGCAGCACGTCGCTGCCCGCGGTGGTCGGCGCCGCCGCCGCCGCCAGCAACGCCCCGTCGACCAGATCCACCACGGCGACCTTCGTGAACGTGGACCCGACGTCCGCGCAGACCGCGAAACCGGCCGTCACCGGTCCGCCGGCGGCACCACCACGGTGCCGGTCGCCGTCACCGCCACCACCGGCGGATCGACCACCTCCGCCGCCGACCCACCCCGCTCCGGCCGGCCCCGGCACACCACCCGGCAGACGAAGTCCACCGTACGGCTACGGGTGCCCACCCGGGTCACCGTCGCCGTCACCTCCACCACGTCACCGGCCCGGACCGGCCCCCGGAACTGCACATCCGAGTACGACGCGAACAACCCCTCGTCACCGTCGGTCCGGATGCACACCTCCGTCGCCACATCACCGAACAACCCCAACGCGTACGCCCCGTCGACCAGGTTCCCGGCGTAGTGCGCGTGCGAGTACGGCACATACCGCCGGTGGGTCACCGTCAATCCCAACCGCGAATCGCTCACGCCGCCGCCCTCTCCGTGATCAACTTGTGCACCAGGTAACTCGCCACCTCACCCGGCGTGGTACCCCGACCGAAGATCCGGTCCACCCCCAGCTCGCCGGCCATCTTCTCGTCGAACCGCGGCCCACCGACCACCAGCAACGGCCGCCGCGCCGCCGGCAACGCCTCCCGGAACGCCGCCGACATCTCCCGCGTGTTGTGCAGATGCGCGTCCCGCTGCGTCACCACCTGCGACACCAGCACCGCGTCGGCCCGCGCCGCCCGCGCCGCCTCCACCAGATCCGGCACACTCACCTGCGCACCCAGATTGGTCACCGACAACTCCCGGTAGTACTCCAGCCCCTTCTCCCCCGCGATCCCCTTCACGTTCAGGATCGCGTCGATGCCCACCGTGTGCGCGTCCGTGCCGATACACGCCCCCACCACCGACAGCTTCCGCCGCAACCGACTGCGCACCAGGGCGTTGACCTCCTTGGCCGACAACAACGGGAAATCCCGCTCCACCACCTCGACCCTCGACAGGTCCACCAGATGGCTCACCCGCCCGTACACCACGAAGAAGGTGAACCCGTCACCCATCTGCTTCGCGTGCACCAGCATCGCCGGATCCAGGCCCATCTTCGCGGCCAACTGCAACGCCGCACCCTCGGCCCGCTTGTCGTACGGCACCGGCAACGTGAACGACACCTGCACCATGCCGTCCCCGGTGGTGTCCCCGTACGGCCGCACGATCGTCTTCCCGCTCACCGCGCCGACCTTTCGTTCGCGACTGCGGGGCTCCGCTTCGCTGCACTCCTCGCGCTCACCGGGAACCACCCTCCAGGATCTCGGTGGCCGGGTTGTAGTAGCCGGCCTCGTGCCGGGCCACCCCGTCCAGACCCTTGCCCCGATCCGCCGGCCGCTTCATGATCCCGAACGTGCCGTCCGCGATGGCGTTCAACAGGGTGTCGTCCGCGATGCGTTCCAACAGGCCCACCGCCTCACCCAGCACCGTCGCCGCCCGCCGCTGGATGAACCCGCCCGGCGCCGGCACGAAATCCTCGTGCAACCCACCAGCGGCACCCAGCACGTACCGCACGTTCTGCAGGGCGATGTCCCGATCCGACAACCACGGCGTCACCACCGCCTCGGTCATCATCCCCACCAGCAGGATCCCCTGACCCGTCATCGCGCCCGCCAGGTTGAAGAACCCGTCCAACAGGTTGCCCCGGAACACGTCCCCCGTCATGTGCTTCGTCGGCGGCATCCACTTCAACGGCGCGCCCGGGAACAACTCCCGCGCCAACAACGCGTGCGCCAACTCCAACCGGAACGACTCCGGCACATCCGGATTGATCTCGAACGCGTGCCCCAACCCCAACAACTCGTCCGGCAACCCCGCCTCGTGCGCGAAGAACTCGTTCAACAACTGCGACACCGTCACGGTGTGCGCCTCGTCCACCGCGTCCGCCGTCGTCAGGTAGTTGTCCTCACCGGTGTTGATGATGATCCCCGCCCGGGCGTGCACCTGCCGGGAGAACCGCTGATCCACGAACGTACGGATCGGATTGATGTCCCGGAACAGGATCCCGTACATCGAATCGTTCAACATCATGTCCAGCCGCTCCAGGCCGGCCAACGTCGCCATCTCCGGCATGCACAAGCCCGACGCGTAATTCGTCAACCGGATGTAGCGACCCAACTCCTTCGACGAGGAGTCCAACGCCGCCCGCATCAACCGGAAGTTCTCCTGCGTCGCGTACGTCCCCGCGAAACCCTCCCGGGTCGCCCCTTCCGGCACGTAATCCAGCAACGACTGCCCCGTCGACCGGATCACCGCGATCACATCCGCCCCGGCCCGCGCCGCCGCCTGCGCCTGCGGAATGTCCTCGTGGATGTCACCCGTCGCCACGATCAGATAGATCCACGGCCGCCGCGGCGGATCACCGTACCGCCGCACCAGCCGGTCCCGCTCGGCCCGCCGCCGGTCGATCAACCGCACCCCCGCCGCCACCGCCCGCCGGGCGGCCCGCCGGGCCGCCGTCGCAGCCTTCCCCTCCGGCACCACGAACCGCACCGAACCCGCCGCCGCCTTCTGGGCAAGCAAGGTGATGTCAGCTGCCTCACCCACCCGCAACCCGTCCCGCGCCATCGCGTCGAACACCGGCAACGACACCCCGTGCCCCAACCCGACATCCGCCACCACCGCGTCCACCAACCGGTTCACCCACGGAATCCCGTCCGGATCCGCCCCCACCACCCCGGCCAGCCGCAACACCGCCCGCTCCACCGACACCGTGGTGTGACTACGGGCCAGATCCACCACCGGCTGACCCGCCCGACGCGCCAACTCCCGAGCCCGACCCACCAGCACCGGATCCAGCGACAGCTTCCCACTCACGGCGAACCCTCCTCGTAAATCACCGCACCACGCAGCACCGTCCGCCGACACACCGGCAACGGCGTCGGATCCGCCGGCCCCCGCAGCTCCGGATCCGCGGCCAACAACACCGGCAGACCCCGCTCCACCCCCGCCGGCACCGACCACACCGCGAACGTCGCCGCCGCACCCGGCGCCAACACCCCCTCGGCCAACCGCCCCCGCAGCGACGAACCCGGCAACGCCTCCCAACCACCCCGGGTGTGCGCCGCGAACGCCGCCCGCACACTCATCCGCTGCACCGGATTGAAATGCCACGCCGCCGCCCGCACCGAACCCCACGGATCCAACGGCGTCACCGGCGAATCCGACCCGAACGCCAACGTCACACCCACCCCGTGCATCGCGCCCATCGGATTCGACGCCAACGACCGGTCCACCCCCAGCCGCGACGCGTACATCCCCCGCTCGCCACCCCACAACCGGTCGAACGCCGGCTGCATACTCGCCACGATCCCGAAATCCACGAACCCCGCGATCAACCGCTTGTCCAGGATCTCCGCGTGCTCGATCCGGTGCCGCCCCGCCCGCAACCGGTCCACCCCCAGCACCCGCGCCGCCCCGGCGAACCCCTCCAGCACGGTGCCCACCGCCGCGTCACCGATCGCGTGGAACCCACCCTGCATGTCCTGCTCCGCGCAGTCCAACAGATGCGCCCGCACCTCCTCGGCGGTCACATACCCGAACCCGCACCCACCGTCCGGATCATCCAGATACGGCGACGACAGATGCGCCGTCCGCGACCCCAACGCACCATCCGCGTACAGGTCCCCACCGGCACCCACCGCACCCAACTCGCGGGCCTTCGCCGCCCCCATCAACTCGCCCCAGTAGCCGTACACCTCCGGCCCACCGACACCCGACAGCCCCAGCACCGCCGTGAAATCAGCCTCGCTCGACGTGCCCGGACCACCACACTCGTGCACTGCCGCGATCCCCGACGCGGCCGCCCGCCGCAACGCCGCCCGCTGCGCCCGCTCCCGCTGCGCCGCCGTCACCGACGCGAACGCCACCTCCCGCACCACATGGTGCGCGTCCCGCCGCACCAACCCCGACGGATCGAACCCCACCGCGTCCCGGGCCGCCGGCGCCGCCGCCAACAACGCCGACGAACACAACGCCGAATGGATCGACGCCTGCGACAGGTACACCCGCCGACCCGCCGCCGCCCGGTCCAACTCCGCCGCCGACGGCGGCTCCGGCCGCTCCCAGCCCGACTCGTCCCAGCCGTGCCCCAACACCACCGCGTCCGACGGCAACGCCGCCGCGAACCCGGCCAACAGCTCCAACACCTCCGCCGCCGACCGCGCCACCGACAGGTCCAACCCGGACAACGCCAATCCGGTGTCGGTGGCGTGCACGTGCGCGTCCACGAACGCCGGCGTCACCAGCGCACCGTCGAGGTCCACCACCCGGTCCGCCCGCGGCGCGTCCACGTCCGCACCGATCCAGGCGATCCGCCCGTCACGCACCAACAACGCCGTAGCCCGAGGGTCGGCGGGGCAGAACAGCAGCCCGCCGCGGTACAGGATCGAGGGGTTCGTCATGACGATCAGTCTGCCGCGAGCCGCGCCTCGAACAACGAACGCACCCCCGGAACCTCCCGCAACAACGACAGCGCCAACTCCGCGTGACCCGGCACGAAGCCGTTGCCGACCAGCATCGTCACGTCCGCGGCCAGCCCCTCGGCACCCAACGCCGCCGCCGCGAAACTCGTCGCCATCGAGAAGAAGATCACCGTGCCGCCGTCCGCCGTCGCCAGCACCGCGCCGTGCTCGCACCCCGGCACGTCCACGCACACCACCGTCACGTCCGCCGCCCGGCCCAACGCCCCCTCGACCGCCGCCGCCAACGCCACCGGATCCCGCGCGTCGGCCAACGCCACCTCATCCGCCAGGCCCGCCGCCAGCAGCCGGTCCCGCTCCGCCGCCACCGGCACCACCCCGACCGTACGGGCGGCGCCCGCCCGCCGGGCCGCCGCCAACGCCAGCGACCCGCTCTTGCCGGCCCCACCGATCACCGCCACCGTCACCCCGGCCGACCGGTCCTGCCGCCGCGCGACCAGGTCACCGACCACCCGCGCGGTCAACGCCGGCGCCCCACACACGTCCAGCACCGCCAGACTCAACCCCGGAGGCAGGTCGGCCGGGAGCACCGCCGCGATGGACCGGGCGAACAGGATCGCGTGCCCGGAACACGGCACCTGCTCGCCGAGGCCGTCCCAACCGGCCAGGTCGTCGTCGACCGACAGCGGCGTCAGGGTGAGTGACACCAGGGTGGCGACCCGGTCACCCGGCTTCAGCCGCAGCGGGGAGCACGGCCCCACCTCGTCCACCGTGCCGATCAGCATCCCGCCGGAACCGGTGACCGGATTGTGCATCTTGCCGCGTTTGGCAATGATGTCCAGCACCTCGGTCCGCACCGCGGCGCCGTCGCCACCGTGCTTCTCCGACAACTGTCGGTAACTTGCCGCGTCCAGATTGAGCCGTTCCACCCGGATCCGCACCTCGTCGGCGCCGATCTCCGGACGGTTGTCCAACCGCAGCGCCGCCTGCGGCAGCACCCCCGACGGCTCGAGCACCCGGTGCAGACCGACCGGTGACGTCATACCGACCTCCCAACGACCCCCGCAGCGCTCGCCCGGCGGGAAAACTTACGGCAGACTAGTTTCTGAGCAGGATATTTTCCAGTAGCCTTCCCAGGCGCTGCTGATCGTTGATCGCCCCGGACACCAGGAGGGTTCGTGACACAGACCGAACCGATCGAGACCGTGCCCCGCCCCCGGACCACACCCGAGGCGCCCACCGGCACCACCACCCTCTCCGCCGGGCAGCCGTACGAATACCACCGCCGCCCCCTCGTCGAGCCCGACTGGACCCGGTTCCCCGGGTGGCGGCAGGTAACCCGCGAACAGTGGGAATCCGCCCAATGGCAACGGGTCAACTGCGTCAAGAACATCAAGCAGCTACGCACCGTCCTCGGCGACCTGGTCGACGAGACCTTCTACGCCGACCTCACCGAGGACCAGGCCGCGCACGCCACCATGTCGATGCTGGTACCGCCGCAGATGCTCAACACGATGGTGCCGTTCGCCCCAATCACCACCGAGGCCTTCTACGCCGACCCGATCCGCCGGTACATGATCCCGGTCGCCTCCGACCGGCGCACCGACTGGCCCTCACACCCGTACGCCAGCCGCGACTCACTGCACGAACACGACATGTGGGTCGCCGAAGGGCTCACCCACCGCTACCCCACCAAGGTCCTCGCCGAACTGCTCTCCACCTGCCCGCAGTACTGCGGGCACTGCACCCGGATGGACCTGGTCGGCAACTCCACCCCCACCGTCGACAAGCTCAAGCTCACCCTCAAGCCGGTCGACCGCTACGACGCCCACATCGACTACCTCAAGGCCCACCCCGGCGTACGCGACGTCGTGGTCTCCGGCGGCGACGTGGCCAACGTCCCCTGGCGCAACCTCGAGTCGTACCTGATGCGACTGCTGTCCATCGACACCATTCGCGACATCCGGCTGGCCACCAAGGCACTGATGGGCCTGCCCCAGCACTGGCTGCAGCACGACGTGGTCGAAGGACTGGAACGGGTGGCCCGCACCGCCGCCCGGCGCGGGGTCAACCTCGCCATCCACACCCACGTCAACCACGCCCAGTCGCTCACCCCGCTGGTGGCCCGCGCCGCACAGACCGCCCTGGAGGTCGGCGTCCGCGACGTGCGCAACCAGGGCGTCCTCATGCGCGGCGTGAACGCCACCGCGCCGGAACTGCTCGACCTGTGCTTCGCGCTGCAGGGCGAGGCGGGCATCCTGCCGTACTACTTCTACATGTGCGACATGATCCCCAACGCCGAGCACTGGCGGGTGCCGGTCTGGCACGCCCAACAGCTCCAGCACGACATGATGGGCTACCTGCCCGGCTACGCCACCCCGCGGATCGTCTGCGACGTGCCGTTCGTCGGCAAGCGCTGGGTGCACATGCTCACCGAGTACGACCGCGAACGCGGCATCTCGTACTGGACCAAGAACTACCGCACCTCGATCGAGTCCGCCGACCCGGAGGCGTTGGACAAGCGCTACGCGTACTACGACCCGATCGACACCCTGCCCGCGACCGGCCAGGCGTGGTGGTCCGCGCAGTAGGCGGATCCCCCACCTGAGACACGCGAACGGCCCCCGGGATATCCGCGGGGGCCGTTCGCGTGTCCGGCGTGGGTTCAGCCGCTGAAGGCGTCGCGTACGTCGCGGCCGGCGTCCTTGACGTGCTCGCCGGCCTGCTTCGCCCGGGCCTCGGTCTTCTCGGCCGCGCCCTCGGCCTGCAGCCGCTCGTTGTCGGTCGCGTCGCCGAACTTCTCCTTGGCGGCACCCTTCAGTTCCTCGGCCTTGTTCTCCGCCTTGTCCGCGAGGCTCATGTCGGACTCCTTCCGAAGTTGTTCTGCTCGTATCGGTTGCCCGCCGAACGGGCGATTTGGGGCTCGACCGAGAAATGCCCGGAGGGCTTGTCGGAGAAACATGTCGGTTTTTGAATGGTGGCCGGCTGGGTCACACCCTGTAGAGCGTCCTAGGATGCTAGGTGTGTGTCCCGCAGCGCGGCCGAGCGTCGTTCGGGTCGACGCGTCGGACCACAACCCGGCATCACTCCAGCCGGTCCACCAGCTCGTGCACCGCGGCGAGCAGGTCCTCCTCCTTCTCCGAGTGCGCGGTCACCGCGACCACCGCCCGACGAGCCGGATCGACGATCACGTACTGCCCGTAGGCGCCGTCCATCCGGTAGGCGCCGCCGCGGTCGATCCACACGCCGAGCCCGTACCCGTGCGTGTACCGCTCCCCGAAGGTGACCGCGCCGGTGTCGACCGGGTCGGCGGTCAGCCGCCGCAGGTACGCCGCGGGCAGGACCTCGCGGTCCTGCCACCGGCCCTCCTGCAGCAGCAACCGCCCGAAACGGGCGAGTTCACCGGTACGCAGGAACAGGTCGCTCTCGGCGAACGGATACCCCAGCGGGCAGGTGTGCCACGCCGGGTTGTGCAGGTCCAGCGGGCCGAACAACCGGGGCATCAGGTACGACCGCAGGTCCGCCCCGGTGACCCGGGCGATCACCCGACCGATCGCGTACGGGCCGGAGCCGGTGTACGCGAACCGGCTCCCCGGGGCGGCGACCAGCGGCGCGGCGACGATCTCGTGCAGCAGATCCGCCGCGTCGACGCGTTCGTGGGCGAACCAGCGGTGGCTGGTCCCGCTGGTCATCGTCAGCAACTGCCGCAGCGTGACCTCCGCCACCCCCTCGGCCGCCAGCGTCCGCAGCTCCGGAAAATGGTCGAGGAACCGGTCGTCGAGGGTCAGGCGTCCCTCGGCCTCCGCCAGGCCGAGCGCGACCGAGGTGAACGTCTTCGACACCGAGTAGAGGTTCACCCGGTCGTCGGACCGGAACCGCCGCTCGGCCGGCGGCTGCCCCTCCCGGTACAGCTGGATCCCGTACGTGCCCAGGCCGCGTTCGCGGTCCGCCCGGCTGAAATCGTCGAGGATTGCGTCCATCGGCGGATGGTAGGCCGCTCCCCCGACACGACCCCGCACGTACGGGACCCGACCACGGTCAGCCGGTGGCGGCGCCGAACCAGCGGGGCAGCCGGTCGACCAGGTCACGCTGCTCGTCGCCGACCCAGACGACGTGACCGTCCGGCCGCAGCAGCACGGCGGGCACGTCCAACTCCTCGCTGACGTCGACGACGTGGTCGACCCGGTCCGCCCAGCCCGCCACCGAGAGCCGGCCGGTCTGGTCGAGCAGCAGGCCGCGGCCACCGCGCGTCAGCTCGTACAGGCGCCCCCGCCTGAGTCGCACGTCGCGCAGCCGCCGGCCGAGCAGTTCGTGCCCCTCGCCGACGTCGTAGCGGACCCCGATCGCGGTGATCTTCTCGATCAGGTACCGGTTGACCTCCTCGAAATCCATCAGTTCCGTCAGCAGCCGGCGTACCGCCGCGGGGCCCGGCTCGGTGGACATCAGCTCGCCCTGCGCCCGGGTGTTGTTCAGCACGTCGGCGGCCACCGGGTGCCGCTCGGTGTGGTAGCTGTCCAGCAGCCCGTCCGGCGCCCAACCGTGGATCTCGGCGGCGAGTTTCCAACCGAGGTTGAACGCGTCCTGGATGCCGAGGTTGAGGCCCTGCCCGCCGAGCGGCGGGTGGACGTGCGCGGCGTCGCCGGCCAGCAGCACCCGACCGACCCGGTACCGCTCGGCCAGCCGGGTCGCGTCGCCGAAGCGGGACAGCCAGCGCGGTGAGTGCACGCCGAAGTCGGTGCCGGCGAACACCCGCAGCCGCTGCCGGACCTCCGCCAGGGTCGGCGGGACCGCGCGGTCCTCGGCCACCTCCGCGGCGGGCACGACGACGCGGAACAACCCGCCCCCGGACGGCGAGGGCCCGACACCGAACCCCTTGTACGTCTTGCGAATCTCGGCCACCACGGCGGCCACCTCCGCCGGCGGCGTGGTCAGCTCCATCTCGCCCAGTAGCGTCTCGTTCCGGGCCGGCTCGCCGGGAAAGCCGACGCCCAGCAGCTTGCGCACCGTGCTGCGTCCACCGTCGCAGCCGACCAGGTAGCGCGTCCGGACCCGCCCACCGTCGGCCAGTTCGGCGGTGACCGCGTCGTCGTCCTGACTCAGGCCCACCAACTCACAACCGCGCCGGATCTGGGCACCCGACTCGGCGGCGTGCTCGGCCAGCAGCCGTTCCGTGGTGGGCTGCGGGATGCCGAGGATGTAGGAGTGCGCGCTGTCCATCCGGGCCGGCCACGGCTTGTCGATGGCGGCGAAATAGCCACCGAGGACGTGTTTGCTGCCGTTGGCCAGGAAACGCTCCAACAGGCCGCGCTGATCCATCACCTCGATGCTCCGGACGTGCAGACCGAGGGACCGGACGTCCCTGGTCGGTTCCGGTTGCTTCTCCAGCACCAGCACCAGCACCCCGTGCAGGCGCAACTCCCCGGCCAGCATCATGCCGGTCGGTCCGCCGCCGGCAATGACCACGTCGAACATGAAACCCCCCGAGATTTCTGCGGGATCGGCCCGCTGACAAGGCGCGAACAATTCGCGGACGCCTGCTTTTCGCGGGTTCTGCCTTCGGCCGGAGATTCTGCGGCATGACCGGGGTCTTGCCACAAGTCCCGGGGTGCGCTATATGTTGAAGATGGCAAGAGGAGTTCGACTCCCTTGCCATTCTTGTTTCTCCATCCGGGTCACCCCGTCGCACTGAGATCACCGGTTGATCCGCTCACCGCGCGTGTGGCCGGCGCGGATGGTTGACTGGGCGGATGGGGAAGATCGTTCTTATCCGACACGGGCAGACCGAGTGGAGCGCGGCGGGGCGGCACACGTCGTACACCGATCTGGAGTTGACCGACGAGGGTGAGCGGCAGGCGGCGGCGTTGGGTGGCCGGTTGGCCGGCCGGGATTTCGTCGCGGTGCTGTGCAGCCCGCGGCGACGGGCCCGCCGGACGGCCGACCTGGCCGGGCTGACGGTCACCGACGTCGACGACGACCTCGCCGAGTGGAACTACGGCGACTACGAGGGCCGGACCAGCGCCGACATCCGGCGGGACCGGCCGGACTGGGACCTGTGGACCGACGGCTGTCCCGGCGGGGAGGCCCCCGACCAGGTGGCCGCCCGGTTGGACCGGGTGCTGGAGCGGGCCGCCGCGCTGCTGGAGCGCGGCGACGTGGCGCTGGTGGCGCACGGGCACAGCCTGCGGGTGGCGGCGGCCCGGTGGATCGGCCTGGGCGCCGACGGCGGTGGCCGGCTGCGGCTGGAGACCGCGACGCTGTCCACCCTCGGCCACGAACACGAGCGGCGAGTGGTGCTGACCTGGAACGTGCCGGCCGGCGGTTGACCCCGATCTTCCGGGCCGGCCGCGGGACCGGCCGTCAGCGGCGCGGCGGGGCGATCTTCGGGGCCCGACCCTCGTACGGGGTGGACAGCACCACGGTGGTACGGGTGGTCACGTTCGCGCTGGTGCGGATCTCCTGCAGTACCCGTTCCAGCTCGGCGGAGCTGGCGACCCGTACCAGCAGCAGGTAGAAGTCCTCCCCCGCCACCGAGTAGCACGACTCGATCTCCGGCAGGTGGGCCAGCCGCTCGGGCGCGTCGTCGGGCTGCGAGGGGTCGAACGGCCGGATCGCCACGAATGCGCTCAGCGGCAGGTCCAGCGCCTCGTACGACACCCGGGCGGTGTAGCCCTTGACCACGCCGCGCTGTTCCAACCGACGGACCCGCTGGTGCACCGCCGACACCGACAGACCGACCTTCTCCGCCAGATCCGTGTAGGACAGGCGGCCGTCGGCGGTCAGTGCGACGATGATGGCGCGATCGATGTCCTCCACGCGAGAAAACCTACCGGTACGACGGCCCGTGGCGCGCACCCGTGGCGCTGTTCGGGGGTACGGCTCGCGGGAGTGAACCGGAGGAGACCGGTTCACCTTTCCGCGCGGCGCTCAGCCCTTCGCCATGGACCGGGCGATGACCAGGCGCTGGATCTGGTTCGTGCCCTCGACGATCTGCAGCACCTTCGCCTCACGGAAGTACCGCTCGACGGGGTGGTCGGCGACGTAGCCGGCGCCGCCGAGCACCTGGACCGCGTCGGTGGTCACCCGCATCGCCGTGTCGGTGGCGAAGACCTTGGCCTTGGCCGCCTCCACCGAGTAGGGCCGGCCGGCGTCGCGCAGCCGGGCCGCCGCCAGGGTCAGCGCGCGGGCCGCCGCGACACCGGTGGCCATGTCGGCGAGCAGGAAGCCCAGCCCTTGGAAGTCGACGATCGGGTGGCCGAACTGTTCCCGTTCCCGGGCGTAGGCCAGGGCGTAATCGAGCGCGGCCTGGGCCAGGCCGACGGCGCAGGCGGCGATGCCGAGCCGGCCGGAGTCCAGCGCCGTCATGGCGATGGTGAAGCCGGTCCCCTCCGCGCCGACCAGCCGGTCGGCGGGGACCCGGGCGTCGTCGAAAGCGATCTGGGCGATCGGTGAGGAGCGCAGCCCCATGGTCCGTTCCGCGGCCTGCGGCACGATGCCGGGCGTGTCGGCGTCGGCGAGCAGGCAGGAGATGCCACGCGGTCCGGGGCCGCCGGTGCGGCAGAAGATGTTGTAGAAGTCCGCGACGTGGGCATGGGTGATCCACGCCTTGGTGCCGGACACGACGTAGTCGTCGCCGTCGCGGACGGCCCGGGTGGTCAGCGCCGCGGCGTCCGAGCCGCCCTGCGGTTCGGACAGGCAGTACGCGCCGAGCAGCTCGCCGCCGATCATCTCCGGCAGCCGCTTGCGCAGTTCGTCGTCGCCGTACTGGGCGACCGGGTAGCAGGACAGGGTGTGCACGCTGACCGCCTCGGCCACCGCGAGCCAGCGGCTGGCCAGGATCTCCAGTACCTGGAGGTACACCTCGTACGGCTGTGCGGCGCCGCCGTGGGACTCCGGGTAGGGCAGCCCGAGCAGGCCCGAGCGGCCCAGGGTGCGCAGCACCTCGCGGGGGAACTCCCCGCGGGCGTCGAAGTCGGCCGCCCGGGGCGCGAGTTCCCGATCGGCGAGTTCGGTCGCCAGGTCGATGAGGTCGTACGCCTCGTCGGAGGGCAGGATGCGGTCGACGGTCATAGCTGGACGAGCTCCGTGGGGATCGTGTTGAGGCGTTCGACGCCCGCGTCGGTGCAGACGACGATGTCTTCGATCCGGGCGCCGTGCCGCCCGGCGAGGTAGATGCCGGGCTCGATCGAGAACGCCATCCCGGGTTCCAGCGGCAGCGAGTTGCCGCCGACCAGGTACGGCTCCTCGTGCCCGTCCAGGCCGATGCCGTGCCCGGTGCGGTGCAGGAACGCCGGGCCGTACCCGGCGTCGGCGATGACGTCCCGGGCCGCGGCGTCCACGGACTCGGCGGTGACGCCGGGCGCGACGGCCGCGGCGGTGGCCCGCTGGGCGTCGGCCAGTCGCCGAGGCGGGTGGAGGTCGTCGTCCCCGATGCGCATGCCCTCAGCTTAACGTTCGTTCGGGTCGGCGCAGAAACGGTTGTCCGGACCGGGTCACGGGCTGCCGCTTTCCGGTGGATCCCGGATCCGTCCGTGATCTTTTCCGTCGTCGGCGACGGCCGGGCCGGCCCCTACCGGAGGCTGCGGGCGGCGGCCCGGAAGCGCTCCGTGTAAGCCAGCACGTCGGTGCTGTCGACGAACTGGTCCACCGCGCCGACCGGTGGACGCTGCCGCAACGCCGGATCCGTGATCGCCGCCCGCAGGGCCGCCGCGAACCGGTCGGCGTGCAGCACCAGGAACGGCCGGTGGTGGAACGGCCGCACGGTCGGCTCCACCGGCTCGGCCAGGCCGGTCTCGTTGGTGCGGACCGCGGCGGCCTCCAACGCCCGGCACAGCGCCACCTGCCGGTCCGGCCAGGAGTCGGCCGTGACCAGCGCGGTCAGCGCCCCGGTCACCGGTTCCGACCCGGGCAACCGGGCCAGTTCGCTGCCCAACCACTTGCCGTACGGCGGATACCGGCGGCCGAGCAGCAGGTGCAGCCGGGCCAGGTCCCGGGCGATCCGGCCGGCCACCAGCCGGCTGCCCAGCTCGTCGCCCACCTCCGCGCACCGGCCCACGAAGTGCTCCTCCTGACCGATCCGGGTCCACTGGGCGGCCAGCACGTGCCGCCAGACGTCGTCCGGGTACCAGGCCAGGGCGGCCCGGATCCCGGCCAGCTCGTCGAGATCGTCGTGGAAGACCGCCCCGCCGGTGACCTCGGCGAGCCGCTGGGTGGGGATGGCGAGCCAGTCGGCCGTGCGGACGCCCCGGCGCGGGTCGAAGCCGAGCGCCGCGCGCAGCCACTCGCCCAGCTCGACCACGCCCACCCCGTGCCGGTCGCCGTGCGCGGAGAGCACCCCCAGTCCGGTGGTCGGGCCGCCGGCGTACGCGGTGGGGTAGCCGAGGAACGACGGCGGCAGCGCGGCCGCGACCGCCGTCTCGATCCGGGCCGGCAGACCGAGATCTCCCGGGCCGACGAAGATCTGCACCCGGGGTCCCCAGTCGTGATCGGTGGAACGCGGCGTGTCCAGGCCGAGCAGTTCCGAGCCGGAGTCCAGCCGCCCGGCCGCGTAGCGCAGCCCGGGGAACGACCGCCGGACCGCCGGGCCGACCACCTCGTCGTGGAAGCGCCGGCAGAGCACCAGCCCGGGCACGAAGCTCATGCCGACAGCCTGCCGCATCACGGGGCCACCGGGCGACTGATATGCCCGCCTCCGGCCCCGCGGCGCTTGCGTCTCCAGCCGCTGGAAGGTTCAGACTCTCGGACATGACCGACGACGGCTCCGGTGAGCTGCTGACGATCGGGGAACTGGCCCGACGGACCGGCCTGCCGGTTCGCACCATCCGGTACTGGTCCGACCTGGGGTCCTGCCACCGGTGGACCGCAGCGGTGGCGGCTACCGGCGGTACGACGACGCGTCGGTGGCCCGGCTGGAGTTGATCCGGACGCTGCGGGAACTCGGGCTGGGGCTGGCCGACGTACGCCGGGTACTGGCCCGCGAGACCACCGTGGCCGCCGTCGCCGCCGTCCACGTCACGGCGTTGGACGCCCAGATCCGTGCCCTGCGGCTGCGCCGGGCCGTCCTCGCCGGCCTGGCCCGGCGGGAACCCCGGCCCGAGGAGACCACCAGGCTGAACCGGCTGGCCCGGCTGGCCGACGTCGAGCGCCGACGGATCGTCGAGGACTTCCTCGACGAGGTGTTCGACGACCTGGACGCCGATCCGACACTGCGGCAACGGCTGCGCTACCCCGGTACCGAGCTGCCCGACGAACCCGCGCCGGAACAGGTCGAGGCGTGGTTGGAACTCGCCGAGCTGGCCCGGGACCCGGACTTCCGGCAGCGGATGCGGGCGATGATCGAGCACAGCGCCGCCGGTCGGGCAGCCGGCGGACCGGGCGGGGAGCCCGGCGCGTACCGGTGGTTCGCCCGCAAGGTCGCCGGTCTGGTCGGCGCCGCCCGGGAACGTGGTGTCGCGCCCACCGACCCGGCGGCGGCCGACCTGCTGGACCGGCTGCTCGGCCCGGTCGACCGGAGCGCGGTGCTGACCCGCGTCGAGGCCGGCGCCGACCCGCGGATAGCCCGGTACCGGGAGCTGCTGGCCGCCGTCGAGGGCGTCCCGGCGCCGCCGTCGACCACGGCCGACCATGCCTGGCTGGCCGCCGCGCTGCGCGCCCACCCGCACCCGCCGAACCGGCTCGACCCGTCTCCAGCTGCCCGAGAGGACCTTCGTCATGGCCGGTGAACCGGACACCCGACCCGCCGCGCCCGAGCGGGTGATCGTGGTGGGCGCCGGCGTGGGCGGGCTCTGCCTGGCCCAGGGACTGCGCCGGGCCGGTGTCGGCGTCGCGGTGTACGAGCCGGGCGTCGCGGCCGGCTTCGGGATCAACCGGCGCACCCTGCGGGAGATCCTGCTGGCCGACCTCACCGACGTCGTCCATCCCGGGCACGTCCTCACGCGGTACGAGCAACGACCCGGCGGGCTGGTCCGGGCACACTTCGCCGGCGGGGCCGTCGTCGACGGGGAGCTGCTGGTCGGCGCGGACGGAACCAACTCCGCCGTGCGCCGGCAGTTGCTGCCCGACGCCGGCGTCGACCACCTGCGGTCGGTCCTCTACGGCCGGACGCCCCTCACCGACGCCACCCCGGGCTGGCTGCCGGACGTGCTGCTGGACACCTTCAACAAGGTCACCGCGCCGGACGGCGGTTTCCTGATGGTGGGCACCTGCCGGACCCGGGAACCGGTCGGGCCGGCCGTCGCCCGGCTGGCGCCCCGGGTCCGGCTCACCCCGGTGCCCGACTACCTGTCCTGGACCCTGCAGGCGCCGCACGCCCCGGTCGACGCGGGACCGGACGAGCTGCACCGGCACGCCGAGGAGCTGGTCCGCGACTGGCACCCCGGCGTGCGACGACTGGTCGCCGAGGCGGAGGTGCCGGCCACCACCCGGATCGAGCTCGGCTCGGCCCGACCCGTACCGCCGTGGGACACGCCGAACGTGACCCTGCTCGGTGACGCCGCACACACCATGTCGCCGGCCCTGGGCGAGGGCGCGAACACGGCGCTGCGGGACGCGGCCGCCCTGGTGGCGGCGCTGGCCGGCAGCACCGACCCGGCCAGGTTCGCCCGGGCCAAGGTCGGCTACGAGACCGAGCTGCTGCGGTACGGCGCCGAGATGGTGGCCGCCTCGCTGACCGGCTTCGGCCCGCCCCGCTGACCGGCACGTCGGAATGCACCCCGGTCGCGGCGGGTGCCGGGGCCGCCGGCTGCGGTACGGCTGTGCCAGGCTGTCCGGGTGACCGACCGACGCCCCCTGCTCGCCATCGACTCGGCCAGCCTCTACTTCCGGGCCTACTTCGGCATCCCGGAGTCCGCCGCCAAGGCGCCCGACGGCAGTCCGGTCAACGCCGTCCGCGGCTTCCTGGACATGCTCGCCACGCTGATCCGCAACCGGCGCCCGGACCGGGTGGTCTGCGCGCTGGACTACGACTGGCGACCGGCCTGGCGGGTGGAGCTGCTGCCGTCGTACAAGGCGCACCGGTTGGCGCCGGCCGGCGGGGAGATCGTGCCGGACACCCTGGGCCCGCAGGTGCCGCTGATCCTGGCCGCGCTGGCGGCGGTCGGCATCCCGGCGATCGGGGCGGACGGCTACGAGGCCGACGACGTGCTCGGCACCCTGGCCACCACCCAGCCCGGTCCGGTCGAGGTCGCCTCCGGGGACCGGGACCTGTTCCAGCTGATCGACGACGACAAACCGGTGCGGCTGCTGTACTGCGGCCGGGGCGTGGCGAAACTGGAGGACTGCGACGACGCCGCGGTCCGCGCCAAGTACGGCGTCCCGGCCGCCGGGTACGCCGACTTCGCCGCCCTGCGCGGTGACCCCAGCGACGGGCTGCCCGGCGTGCCCGGGGTGGGCGACAAGAGCGCCGCCCGGCTGATCGACCGGTACGGCAGCCTGGCCGGGATCCTGGCGGCGCTGGACGATCCGGGGTCCGGCTTCGCACCCGGCCTGCGGACCAGGCTCACCGCCGCGCGGGACTACCTGGCCGTGGCGCCGACGGTGGTGCGGGTGGCCCGGGACGTACCGCTGCCCGCCGGGCTGGACCTGGACCTGCCGACGGCGCCCGCCGACCCGGACGGGCTGCTGGCCTTCGCGCAGCGGTGGAACCTGGCCGGACCGTGCCGCCGGCTGGTCGACGCGATGGCCGACCGAGCTGAGCCGGGGCCGGGAGAACCGGCGGGATAGCATCGGGCCATGTCCCTGACGGCAAGCGATGTCGACCGGTTCGAAGCCGCCCGGCCCCGCCTGGAGGCGATCGCCTACCGCTTGCTCGGTTCGGCCGGCGAGGCCGAGGACGCCGTGCAGGAGACGTTCCTGCGCTGGCAGGCCGCCGACGTCGGGCGCATCGAGGTGCCCGACGCCTGGCTCACCAAGGTGCTCACGAACCTGTGCCTCAACCAGCTCACCTCCGCGCGGGCCCGGCGCGAGACGTACGTGGGTCAGTGGTTGCCGGAGCCGCTGCTCGCCGGGGACCGGATGCTCGGGCCGGCCGAGACCGCCGAACAGCGCGAATCGGTGTCGTACGCGGTCCTGACCCTGATGGAGCGGCTGTCCCCCACCGAGCGGGCGGTGTACGTGCTGCGGGCCGCCTTCGACTACCCGCACCGGGAGATCGCCGAGATCCTCGACATCACCGAGGCCACCAGCCAGCAGGTCTTCCACCGGGCCAAGAAGCACGTCGCGGACGGCAGGGCCCGTACCGAGGTGGACGGGGTGGCGGCCCGACGGATCGTCGAGGAGTTCCTCGCCGCCGCCGCGAGCGGTCGGGTCGAGCCGCTCGTGCGGCTGCTCACCGGGGACGTGACCGCGATCGGCGACGGCGGCGGCAAGGTCCCGGCCCGGACGGCGGCGCTGCAGGGCGCCCTGGCGGTCGCGCGGTTCATGCGCGGCATGTTCCGGCCGGGCGAGGCCAAGCGTGCCCTGGTCGGCGGCACGGCGGAGGCCTACGCCTGGACCGCCAACGGCGAACCCGCCGTCGTGGTCGTCGTCGACGGGCGGGTCATCGGCGTCATGTGCCTGGAGGTCACCCCCGAGGGCGGCATCGCCGCGATCCGCAACCAGGCCAACCCCGACAAGCTGGCCCGGGCGACCGAGTTGTTCGCCGCCGCCGACCACGGCCGGCCGCTGCTCACGACCTGACCACCCGGCGTGTGAGCTGCTTCACCTCGCGTTCCTGTCAGGAACCGGCGGGCCACCCGGTTCAGGTGGCGAACCCGCAGCAGACAGGAGCACGGACATGTCTCACCGCATCGTCGTCCTCGGCGCCGGTTACACCGGAGCCTTCGCCGCCGGTCGCCTCGCCCGACGACTGCACCGCGCGGACGTCACCATCACCCTCGTCAACGCCGAACCCGACTTCGTGGAGCGGGTCCGGATGCACCAGCTGGCGGTCGGCCAGGAGCTCAAGCCCAGGCCGCTGACCGGGATGTTCGCCGGCACCGGTGTCGACGTACGGATCGCCCGGGTCACCGGCGTCGACGTGGACCGCCGGACCGTCGCCGTCACCGACCAGCACGGCGCCGGCGAGCTGCCGTACGACACCCTCGTCTACGCCCTCGGCAGCCGCTGGAGCACCCACGGCGTCCCCGGTGTCGCCGAGCACGCCCACGAACTCGCCAGCCGGCCCGGTGCCCTCCGGCTGCGCGAGCGGCTGGCGACGTTGACGGCCGGGCAGGCGGTGACCGTCGTCGGCGGCGGCCTGACCGGCGTGGAGGCGGCGACCGAGATCGCCGAGGCCCGCCCCGACCTGAAGGTCGCCCTCGTCACCCGTGGCGACCTCGGTGACTGGCTCTCGGCCAAGGGCCGCGGGTACCTGCGGGAGGTCTTCGGCCGGCTCGGCATCACCGCGCACGAGCACATCGACGTCACCGGCGTCGAGGCCGACCGGATCAGCACCGCCGACGGGCGGACCATCCCGGCCGCGGTGACGGTGTGGACCACCGGCTTCGCGGTCCACCCCCTCGCGAAGGCAACCGCGCTGCGGGTCACCGACACCGGCCAGATCGTGGTCGACGACACCATGCGTTCGGTCTCGCACCCCGAGGTGTACGCGATCGGCGACGCCGCGTACGCGATGGGCGCGAACGACACGCCGCTGCGGATGTCGTGCGCCTCGGGCGTACCGATGGCGTGGCAGGGCGCGGACTCGATCGCGGCGCGACTGACCGGCGGGAAGCTCCCGCACGTGCCGCTGCGCTACTACAACCAGTGCATCTCGCTGGGCCGCCGGGAGGGCCTGATCCAGTACGTCACGGCCGACGACCGGTCGGTCCCGACGGCGTTGACCGGACGGCTCGCCGCCCGGTACAAGGAGGTGGTCTGCAAGGGCGCCACCTGGGGCGTGCTGAACCCGATGTTCGGGATGCCGGCCCGGCGCCGCCGCGTCACGGCCGACCCGACCCCGGCCCGCTCCGGCGCCGAGGCCACGGCATAGGTGCGGTCCGGGCGTTTCGCTGGTGGCAGACGGGCGTTCCGGTGTGCGGGTCGGTCCCTCTACCGTCGAGCCCAGACCCGACGAAGGGAGCAGGCGATGCGTGTCGTCTTCGTCCACGGCGCCTGTGTCCGGGACGGCGACTGGTGGTGGCACCGGGTGGCCGACCTGCTCGACCGGCGGGGCGTCACCAGCGTCGCCCCGCCGTTGCCGAGCTGCGGCGAGACCGGTTCCGCGCCGGGCACCACCGGCCCGTCCCTGCCGGACGACGTCGCGGCGGTACGCCAGCTCCTGGCGGCCGGGGCCGAGCCGACGGTGGTGGTGGCGCACAGCTACGGCGGTGTGGTGGCCGGCGACGCCGCGGCTGGCCTGCCCCAGGTCGGCCACCTGCTCTACATCACGAGTTTCCTGCCGGAGGTCGGCGAGAGCCTGGCCTCGTTCGGCGACGGCTCGCCCGCGCCGTATCTGGACGTTCGGCCGGACGGCACCTTCGGCGTCCGGCCGGAGCTGGCCACCGCGACGTTCCTGCAGGACTGCGACCCGGCCGACGTCGAGCAGGCGCACGCCCGGCTGGTCCGGCAGAGCGTCGCGGTGACCGGCCAGCCGGTCCGGGCGGCCGCCTGGCGGGATGTCCCGAGCACCTACCTGGTCTGCGCCCGGGACAACGGCACACCGCCCGCCGTGCAGCGGGCGCAGGCCGCGCGGGCCGGCCGGGTGGTCGAGATCGAGGCCGGCCACCACCCCATGCTGTCCAGGCCGGACGCGGTCGCCGACCTGGTGTTCGAGCTGCTGCCGGCGCCCTGACCCGCTACGTCCGCTGAGCGTACGGCCGGGGCATGCGCCCCCTTACGGCACGGTGCGCAGGTAGTCGACGAGCCGGTCGGCGAGCTCGGCGGGACGGCTGAGCGCCACCAGGTGACCGCCGGGCATCTCGTCCGGCACGATGCCGAGCCGCCACCGCGCCACCCGCCGCTGGAACTCGACCGGAAAGAACCGGTCGTCCCGGCCGGCCAACACCCGGGTCGGCACCTCCGGCCAGGCCGGCAACGGCCACGGCTTCTGGAACGGCGTACCGGACTGGTCCCGCGCGTG
Source organism: Micromonospora zhanjiangensis (assembly GCF_042650605.1). Classification (NCBI taxonomy): domain Bacteria; kingdom Bacillati; phylum Actinomycetota; class Actinomycetes; order Micromonosporales; family Micromonosporaceae; genus Micromonospora; species Micromonospora zhanjiangensis. The sequence goes on from NZ_JBHSBN010000033.1 coordinate 39,490, forward strand.
CCGGACGGACTCGGCGACCAGGTCGGGCGGCAGGTCGTGGATGAACGCGTCGGCCAGGTCGTCGTCGGCGCCGATGGTGCGGCCGTCCCGCTCGGCCTGCTCCCGGCGGGCCTGCTCGTGGCCGGTGTTGGCCCACCACTCGCCGGCCGACTCTCCGGCCGTCGGGATCATCGCGTTGACCAGCACGATCATCCGGGTGGGCAGCCGCTCGGCCACCAGCGGGGCGGTGTAGGCGCCCATCGAGGAGGCGACCAGCACCAGATCGGTGCGGTCACCGACGGCCTGGACCACGGTGTCGGCGTACTCGGTCAGGCCGGCGGTGTCGTCGTCGGCCGGCAGGTCGACAGCCAGCGCGTCGTGACCCCGCCCGCGCAGCTCGGGCACCAGCCGGTGCCAGTACCAGGCGGCGCCGCCGGCACCGGGAACGAGGACGAAGGTGGTCATGTTCGGTTGCTCCCTGTCGACGGCGGGGTGAACTGGCTGATGGTGAAGTGGGCGCCCTGCGGGTCGCGGATCAACGCCTTGCGGCTCCACAGGTCGTCGGCAGAGGTGACGATCTGTCCACCGAGCCGCTCGACCGTGGCGGCGCTGTTGTCCCGGTCCGCGACGGTGAAGGTGACCTGCCAGCGCGCCGGCTCACCGAGGTCGGTGAGCACCAGACCGCCGATCACGTCGGCGAAGCCCGGCGGCGCGGCGGCCTGCCGGCGGTGGATGTCCGGGTCGACGGTGGCGGCCAGGTGGTCGCCGTACCCGGGGACCTGGAGCATGATCGGCCCGCCCGGCGCGAGGTCGACCGCCCGCCAGCCGAAGACCGACCGGTAGAAGGCCAGCGCGGCGTCCCGGTCCGGGGTGTGCAGGTCGCTGAAGTTCCAGCCGCCCGGCGCGCTCACCACCTGCGCGCCGAGGCGGCGGCCGGCCTGCCAGAGCCGGAACTCGGCGCCGGCCGGGTCGACGCAGGTCGCCGTCCGGCCGGCCGGACCGACGTCCGTGGGTGCCGACCCGACGGTGCCGCCGGCCTCGGCCACGGCCCTCGCGGTCGCGTCGGCGTCGTCGACCGCGACGTACGTGTTCCACGCGGCCGTGTCCGTGGAGCCGGGTGCGATCGCCCCGACGTCCTTTCCATCCAGGGTGGCGATGAGGTAGGAACCCGGCGCGCCGGGCGGGACCGCCTCGGTCAACGTCCAGCCGAACAACTCGCCGTAGAACCGGGCGGCGGCCGCCGGATCGGGCTGCTCGGTGTCGATCCAGCAGGTCACCCCGTGCAGGTACGTCCTCGGTCCGGACATTCCGGGCCTCCCTTCCGTCATCGGTCCGGGACGTTACCGGCCCCCTACGACACGACGGCGGCCGTCCGCGCGGCCCGCTGTCGCCGCGTCACCGACCGTGCGCGCATCCCGCTCCCACCGCGTCACCGACCGGCGCGCGGCCCACTCTCGCCGCGTCACCGGCCGGGCATGTCGATTTCGGCGCCACATCGAATTCGTAGTAGCTACAACATCCTCGATGTGGCGCCGAAAACGGCATCGCCGCCAACCGCGCCGGTTGTGGCCAGGGTCAGGGTTTGTCGCACCAGCCGAGGAGCCGGTCGCGGACCTGGAGGGTGGACAGGTGGCCGAGGTCGGTGGTGGCGTCGGTGAGGTAGACGGCCAGGTAGCGTCGGATGCCGCCCGGGTCACCGCCGAACAGCTCGGACAACTGCCGGCGCCGGGTCGGGCAGGGCCAGTCCTCGCCGCAGGCCAGGCAGGACCACGCCGGCCGCCAAGGAGCATGAATCGGCGGGTAGTCAGGCACCGCCGTACCGCCGGGGTTGGCGCGGCAGGATGCCCGACCGTTCGTTGCGGTCGTAGCGGGTGGGGCGTTCGTTGCCGTACGGGAAGCCGGCCTGCCACTCGCGCAGGGCGAACCGCAGGCGGTTGGCCTCGTCGCGGGCGGCGGACAGTTCGGTGTGCAGGTCGCCGACCTCGTCGGCGACGCGGGCCAGGAACCGGCGGACCTCGTCCGGGTCGACGCCCCGGCGGCCGAACCGACGCGCGGTGAACCGGGCGCCGCGGATCTGTCGCGGGCCGAGCCGGCCGGACCGTTCGGCCCGATAGACCGTGCCACCACAGCGCTCCCCCGCCGGTTCGAGATCGCTACCGATGGGTTCGGTGCCGTTGCCGATGGGCCAATGCTCCGCCATGGCGCTCCCCTTTTGCGATTGGTGGCTCGGTCTCGGGATGGTCGCGTCGCCCGCCGGCAGGCCGGCGAAGCGGTGATCCTTTGGTGGGTGCGGGATCGCGTTGCCGCGCGATCCCGCACCCGATGGGTTCTCCGGCCTGCCCACGGCCGCAGCTACGAGCAGCGGTACGACCCCGGGGACATCGAGAACCTTGCGCTCTTCCAGAACTACCGGAGGGAGTTGTTTTGCGCAACTCCCGATTTGGGTGAGACCCATTGCGCTTCGCGTCCTTTTCGGAGAGACTCATCGGCATGACTGGAAGCCCCACGCTGCGCCGCCGCCGGCTCGCCATCGCCCTCAAGCGGCGACGCGAGGAAACCGGGATGACCGCCGACCAGGCGGCCAAGGAGATCGGCATCTCCAAGTCCGCGATCAGCCGGATCGAGAACGCGCAGGTCTCCGCCCTGCCGCCGGTCGTCCGCGGCCTGCTTGAGCTGTACGGCGCCGAGCGCGAGGAGATCGACGCGCTGGCCCAGATCGCCCGCGACGCCCGCAAGCGCGGCTGGTGGCAGAAGTACGACGATGTGCTGCCGGACTGGTTCGAGGTCTACGTCGGCCTGGAAACCGAGGCGTCGGAGGTCCGAACCTTCCAACCGCAGCTCATCCCGGGTCTGCTGCAGACGGCCGACTACGCGGCGGCGGTGATCCGGGCCGAACATCCGGACGCGCCGGCCACTGAGATCGACCGGCGGGTCGAACTGCGGATGCGCCGCCAGCGGGACGAGGACCCGCCCAAGATGTGGGTGGTGCTGGACGAGGCGGCGCTACGCCGGCCCATCGGCGGGGCGGCGACGTTCAAAGCCCAGCTTCAACGCCTGGCCGACGTCGCCAGGCAGCCCGGCAACACCGTTCAGATCCTGCGCTTCGACGCCGGCGAGCACGGCTCGATGGGCAGTTCGTTCAGCATCCTGGACTTCCCCGAACCGACCGACCCGGGGGTGGTGTACGTCGAAACGCGAGCCGGTAGCCTCTATCTCGAAGGCCAAGACGTCCGGGAGTACGGCCGGGTATTCGACCATCTGATGGCGACCGCCAAGGGTGCACGCGAGTCCCGCAACCTGATCTCGGAGGCGATGAACGACCTGTGAGAGGACGGGCGCGGGGTGGACACGGACGGTACGGCCCGCGTGACCTGGCGGAAGAGCACCCGCAGCAACGGCTCCGGCGACTGCGTCGAGGTGGCCGACCTGGCTGGCACGATCGGCGTACGCGATTCCAAGAACCCCGAAGCCGGCGTCCTGGCGTTCCGGCCCGCGCCCTGGTCGGCCTTCCTGGCGGCCGTCAAGGCCGACCGGCTGACCGCTTGACCTGCACGCCGCCGCCCTCAGCGCCACCAGATCAACGGAGCTGATCGCGGCTATCGGCCTGGCCGGGATGCTGTGCGAGACCTGCGCCCGCGCCTCGGAGATCCTCGCCCTCGACATCGAGGACCTGGAGCTGGAGGCCCGCCGCGCCCGGGTCACGTCGAAGGGCAGCGCGGTCGAGTACGTGTACTGGGCCTCCGGCACCGCCCACCTGCTGCCCCGGCTGCTCCGCGGCCGGGTGGGCGGCCCGGTGTTCCTCTCCGCACGCCGTCCGGGCCCGGCCTGCCGGCCGGCGGCGAAGGACCTGTGCCCGGTCACCGGCCGGGCGAGGTTGGGCTACGACCGCGCTCGGGTGCTCCTGGACCGCTACACCTCGCCCGGGCCGGGACTGCCCGGCTGGGACCTGCACCAGCTCCGACACTCCGGCGAGGCAGTGGTCAGCGCCCCCGGGGTGCCACAGCTACTTGGACTTGGCGCGGACCCTTGGAAGGACGTACGCGGCGTCGGGGCCGACGCCACGGAGCGTTGCTGAGGCGAAACCTCGCTGCCATTCCAGGCCCACGAACCCAAGTCTTGGCACGGTGCTTGACACGCCGTATCGGTGCCGGGGAAGGCCGGCGCTATCGATGGCGCTGTCCCCGTTGGGTCCGGCGAGTGCCACAAGATGCCCGGTCTGCGGTCGGAAGCCAGTGGCGAGGATGAGCGCGTCTACGCGTTCGATGGTCCCGTCAGCCCAGGTCACCTTGTCGCCGTCGATGAGTTCGAACATGGGTCGCCATTCGGGCTGTCCGCCGTCGATGGCCTGCCGGTAGGTGCCGTCGTCGAGGACGCCGATGCCCTGGGGCCGCAGTACGCGGCTTGCTGGATGATGTTGAAGTCGTGTCCAGGCGAGCCAGTCGTGAATGTCTCGGCCGCCGGGGCGTTGCTTGACCCAGCGCACAGGGCGTCGGGAGGTCAGGGTGACCTCGGCATGCGCGGCGAGTTCAACGGCGATCTGGACGGCGGAGTTTCCGGCCCCGACAACGAGCAGTCGGGTGCCTGGCAACTGGGCAGGGTTGTGGTAGTCGGCCGAGTGAAGCACCGTGCCGGTGAAACTATCGAGGCCGGGTAGTTGAGGGCGGTGTGGCCGACCGAATCCGCCGGTCGCCGAGATCACGTGGCGGGCGGTGAACAGCTCCCCGGTGCTGGTCGCTACGTCGAAGGTGCCATTTTGCCAGGTCACGCGGGTGACAGTCGTGCTGGTGCGGATGTCGGCGTCCAGATGATTGGCGTAGCGGCGCAGGTAGGCGACGACGTCGTCACGGCTTGGATATCCGTCGGGGTCTCTCTCGAAGGCGACGCCGGGTAGCTGTGAGTGCCGCGCAGGGGAAAACAGGATGAGGCTGTCGTAGAAGCGAGGCCACGCTCCCGTTGCTTCCTGGCCTGCCTCTAACACCAGGGGCGTCACGCCTGTACGGGTGAGGTGATGTGCGGTGGCCAAGCCGGCTTGTCCAGCTCCTATGACGAGGGTGTCATGCATGCGGAGATCATATCGTAATATCGCGAAATGACGAATCGTCGGTGTTAGGATTCAGCGGTGACGACGCAGCAACTGGTGAGCGAGCGGACGCAGGAATTCCTGAGGGCGCTAGCGAGCGAGAACCGGCAGCGGATCGTGATGCTGTTCGCCGACGGTCAGCCCCGGACCGTCGGCCAGGTGGCCGCGGAGGCGGGTGTGGGGCAATCAACCGCTTCGGAACAGCTGACCCTGCTGCGACGGGGTGGCCTGGTACGCGCGGAACGGAACGGTAAGACCGTGCGCTATATGGCTGATGGCGATGGGATAGCGGCTGCGCTGTCCGAACTACAACAGGTCCTCGCTCGCTGCTGCCCACCGGAGGCAAGCAGCTGAGGTGTGCGCCGCAGCCCGCTTCTGTTCCTGATAGTGCGTGACGTTCCGGACCATCATCGACCGCGACTGGCCCTCGACACAGCGATGCCCCCGCACCTGGAACGGCGGGGGCACTGCTGGTTCGAGCTGGCTAGTGCTGCTACGCGGAGGGGATCAGCAGCATCCGTTAGCAGGCTGCGCCCCAACGGCGACTGGCTGGTCAGCGCGCGTCCTCGTGTTCCGGCCTGCGCCCTGGGCGACCTTCCTGGCGGCGGTCAAGGCCGACCGGCTGACCGCCTAATGGAGGAGCCGCCTCCGGCCTCGTCCGGCCGGGCCTGGCGTGCCATCACGGTGCCGTCGGCCGAGCGGGTCGCGTTCGCGTGCGGGCTAGCTCTGACGAACGAACGGGTTGCGTCTCGTGGCCGTCAGGTAGAGCGGCATGAAGATCACCCAAAGCACGAGGCAGCCCAGGAACCATGCCTCAGGGGTCTCCACCCGCAGGTTGCCGATTCGGACCGAGACGGGGTCACCGCGACGGGCACGGCCGCGCGCATCGGTCAGCACCCACAGATCGGAGCCGAACATGACCAGCAGCACCGCGATCGACAGGAGTACCGGTGACAGCCCGCTCATGCTCTTCACCTCCGGAACGTGCGATTTCCCAGCGTTTGCGACGCCACAAGTCGGTCAGAGTGCGTGCGGGCCAGGCTGGCTGATCCGAGCAATCCGACTTCGAACCACGCCACCGCCGCGCACCTCGACCTGTCCCAGGCTACAGGACGGACAGCCGGAGGCTCGTGGCGGCGCCATCGGCCTATACCACTCAAGGACGTCGATGGCGCGTGCCGCTGGTCGGCTCTCCTGACTGCCGTCCGGACTCACCCTCTGACCACCTGAGCCGCCTCGGGTGACGCGGGCCGGCGGGGCCGATGCCCGCGAAGCCCGTCAGTAGTGCTGCTCGATCGGCTTGCGGGCCTCGGCGAACAGGGCCGGCCCGTCGTACCGGACGGGTGGGAGAGCAGGCGTGGCGGGCTTGACGCTCTCGAACTGCTCACTCGACAGGGCGTAGACGACCCGGCCGAGGCCGGAGCGGTCGATGGCGGTGGCGCACATCGGGCACGGCTGGCAGCTGGTGTACATCGTGGTGCCGGCCGCCACCTCCGGAGCGAGTTCCCGGGCCGCCCAGCGGGCCAGTTTCAGCTCCGGGTGGGCGGTGATGTCGGCCTCGGAGACCATCGTGTTGTGGTCCTCGACCAGCACCTCGCCGGCCGGACCGACCAGCAACGAGCCGAACGGCCGTTCGCCGGCCGCGCCGGCCCGGTCGGCCAGCTCGATCGCCCGCCGCAGGAACTTCTCGTCGTCGGGGGTCATCCGGTCTTCCTCCGTCATCGGGTGGTCGGGTCGCGCAGGGCGGCCACGGCGGCCAGGGCCCGCCAGGCCCGTTCGGGCTCGCGGATCTCGGTCAGGTCGTTGTTGAACGGGTCGAGCACCACCGTCCGCGCGCCGAGCAGCCGGAGCCGGTCGAGGTCGGCGGCGATCTGGTCGACGGTGCCGACGCCGGCGAGCCGGTCCGGGTCGGTGACGGGTTCGTCGGTCATCCGCAGCGCGATCCGGGGCACCAGCGCGGGCACCGGACGGTTTAGTTCGTCCGCGGTCGCCTTGAGTCGGCCCACCGCGTCGGTCAACCAGTCGAGGGTGACCCGCAGCGGATGCCAGGCGTCGCCGAGCCGTACGGCGCGACGGATGCCGGCGTCGCTGTTGCCGCCGACCCAGATCGGGATCGGCGCGGTGTCGTAGTCGGCGGTGTCGGCCCACGCCCGCCGCATCGTCGCCAGGTATTCGTCGGTCAGGGCGCCACGCTGCCGGAACGGCACCCCGAGCGCCTCGAACTCCTGCCGGGCCCAGCCCACCCCGACGCCGAGGACCAGCCGGTCGCCGCTGAGCCGGTTGAGGTTCGCCGCCATCCGCGCGGTGAGCAGCGGATGCCGGTACGGCACGATGAGCACGGTGGTGCCCAGCCGCACCCGGCGGGTCACCCCGGCCAGGTAGGACAGCGTGGTGAACGGCTCGTAGAACGGGGCCGGATACTGCTGCGCCACGTCCGGGGTCACCACGATGTGGTCGGAGACCAGCAGCATGTCGAAGCCTAGGCCCTCGACGGTCTGCGCCCACCGGCGCAGCGTCTCCGGCTCGGTGCCCGGGGCAAAGTTCGGTACGTTTACGCCGATATCCACGGACGCAACGCTATCGGGACGACGTCCCGACGGGGAACGGAGTGCTGCCGGTATCCCCTCGCTTCCGCCGGGGATCTGCCGGTAGTTTCCCCGGATGACCGTGAGTCTCGATTCCGTCGACTGGGCCATCCTCACCGAGTTGCAGAACGACGGCCGGCTCCCGCTCACCGAGTTGGGTCGGCGGGTGAACCTCAGCGCGTCGGCGGCCACCGAGCGGGTGAAGCGGCTGGAGTCGAGCGGGGTGATCACGGGCTACCGGGCGGAGGTCGACCTGGCGAAGGTCGGGTTCGCCGTGCTCGCCGTGGTGCGGCTGAAGTACCCCGGCAGCCGGCACGAGCCGCTGCGACGGATGCTCGCCGAGCGACCCGAGTTGCTGGAGTGTCTGCGCACCACGGGCGACGACTGCTACGTCCTGAAGGTGGCCGCCACGTCGACGGCCCACCTGGAGCAGATCATCAACGACCTCGCGTCGTTCGGCAGCACCACCACGAACGTGGTCTACAGCGCGACGCTGCCGTACCGGGGGCCACGCCCGGTCGGCGGGTGAGCCGTGGGATCGGTCAGCCGCGCTTCATCAGCCGCCCGACGGCGGCCATCATCTCGCCGGCCATCTCGTCGGCCCGCCCGTCGGCGGCCCCCTCCCGCATGCAGTGCCGGGCGTGGCCGTCGAGCAGGCCCAGGGCCACCTTGTCCAGGGCGGCCTGGATGGCGGAGATCTGGGTGAGGACGTCGATGCAGTACCGGTCGTCGTCCACCATCTTCTCGATGCCGCGCACCTGCCCCTCCACCCGGCGCAGCCGGGCGAGCAACTGGTCCTTGCTGGCGGTGTAGCCCCGGACGGGGGACGACGACGGTGAGGTCATGCGGCAAGGATAGCTAACCCCCTGGGGGTATGCCAACCACGGTCCGTACCGGCATCGGCCCGGCATTCACCCCGGCCCCGCGCCGGGCCGCGGTATGGCCAGGCATACCCCGGGGGTACGCCTGGCCGGCTGGGCCGGCGCCCGCCGGCCGGCTAGCGTCGTCGGCGTGTCCACCCCGTGCAACCCGCTGGCGGCGATCGGTCGGCGCCGGTTCCTGCTGACCGGCTGGCCCTGGCGGTCGCTGGGCTACCTGCTCGGCACCGTGCCGGTGCTGCTGGCCGTGGGCCTGCCCGCCGCGGTGCTCGCCCTGCCGTGGCTGGCGCTGGCCCGTCGGCTGTCCGGCGCGGGCCACCAACCGATCGGCCTGATCGCCGCGCTCGCCGTGGTCAGCGGCGTGCTCGTCGGTGCCCTCGGGCCGTTGGCGGCGCTGCCGGTCGCGGCGGTGGAGCGCCGCCGGCTGCGGCTGGTGGATCGGCGTCCGGTCCGGTCCGGGCACCGCCGACCCGACGCGCCCGGCCCGTGGGCCTGGCTGCGCACCCGGTACGCCGAACCGGCCACCTGGCGCGCGCTCGGCTACCTGGCGCTGCTGGCCACCCTGGTCCCCGCCGCGTACGGGATGCTCGCCCTCGTGCTGTTCCTGATCGCCGTTCTCCTGGCCAGTCCGGCGCTGGTCGGCGCCGGCGAGCCGATCACCCTCGGCTTCCGGACGGTCGACTCCGTCGGGCAGACCGTCCCCTACCTGATCACCGGACTGGTGCTGCTGCCCGCCGTGCCGTACCTGGTGGCGGTGCTCGCGGGCGGACACGCCGCGCTGGCCAGGGCGCTGCTGGGTGGCGGGCCGGACGACCGGTTACGGGCCGAACTGGTGCAGGTGTCCCGATCCCGGTCCCGGCTGGTGGACGCGTTCGAGGTCGAGCGCCGCCGGATCGAACGCGACCTGCACGACGGCGCCCAGCAACGCCTGGTCGGGCTCACCCTGCAGCTCGGCCTGGCCCGGCTCGACCTGCCGCCCGACAGCCCGGCGGGCCGGGCCGTCGGCGACGCGCACGAGCGGGCCAAGGAGCTGATGACGGAGTTGCGGCAGCTGATCCACAACATCCATCCCCGGGTGCTCACCGACCTCGGGCTGGCCGCGGCCCTGCACGACCTTGCCGAACGGTCCCCGCTCCCGGTCACGGTCCACGCCGACCTGGCCGGCCGGCTGCCCGCTCCGGTCGAGTCCACCGGCTACTTCGTGGTGGCCGAGGCCCTGACCAACGTCGCCCGGCACAGCGGCGCCACCGGCGCGCGGGTGACCGCGTACCGGCGGGACGGCCGGCTGGTGATCGAGGTCGGCGACGACGGCCGGGGCGGCGCCGACCCGGGACCGGGCGGCGGGCTGACCGGCCTGGCCGACCGGGTCGCCGCGGTGGCCGGCAGAATGCTGCTGTCCAGCCCGGCCGGCGGCCCGACCCTGCTGCGTGTGGAGATCCCGTGCGACCAGAACACCGACCTACCGTCCGGGTAGTGCTCGCCGAGGACGGCGCGCTGTTGCGGGAGGGGCTGGCCGGGTTGCTCACCCGGTTCGGCTTCGACCTGGCCGCCGCCGTCGGCGACGCGGCGGCGCTGACCGCCGCGGTCGCCGCGCACTCCCCCGACCTGGTGATCACGGACATCCGGATGCCGCCGGGCTTCACCGACGAGGGCCTGCGGGCCGCCGTCGCGCTCCGCCGCGACCGGCCCGACCTGGCCGTGGTCGCCCTCAGCCAGTACGTGCAGTCCAGCTACGCCGCCGAGCTGCTCGACTCCGGCGACGGGCGGCGGGTCGGCTATCTGCTGAAGGACCGGGTGGTCGACGTGCCGGACTTCGTCGCCGCGCTGCACCGGGTGGTCGACGGGGGCACCGTGGTCGACCCCGAGGTGGTCCGCCAGCTGCTGCGCCGGCGGCGCGACCCGCTGGCCCGGCTGTCGGCCCGGGAACGCGAGGTGCTCGCGCTGATCGCCGAGGGGCGGTCCAACGCCGCCGTCGCCCGGTCGTTGGTGATCTCCGAGCCGGCCGTCGGCAAGCACGTCGGGAACATCCTGGCCAAGCTCGACCTGCCGCCGACCGAGGACACCAACCGCCGGGTGCTGGCCGTGCTGACCTACCTGCGGGCGGCCACCGACGGCTGAGCGGGAGGGGCCCAACCGGATGTCGGTTCGGCGTCGACCGCCAGGTCAGCCGGCCGTCCGGATCGACAGGCTGGTCCAGGCGCCGACGAAGATCCGGTCACCGTCGCGGACCGGCACCGGGGTGTTGTCCGGGATCGGGTCCGACGCCGGGTCGTTCAGGTACGTCCCGTTGGCCGAACCCAGGTCCACCACGGCCCAGCCGTCCGGCCGGGAGACCAGCAGCGCGTGGGTGTGCGAGACGCCCGGATCCTCCGGTTGACCGCCGAGGTCGATCTCCGGGTGCACCCCCCGGGACCGGCTGGCCCGGCCGATCAGCAGCTGCACGCCGCGCAACGGGAACCGCCGCTCGACGACGTACGGCGGGAACCGCAGCTCGTCGGCGTCCTCGCCGCCCTGGCCGGTCACCGTGTCGAAGTACGCCCGGTCCGCGCCGACCACGACCACCAGGGCCGGCCGGCCGGACGACCCGGACCCGGACCGACCCGCGCCGGTGCCCGGGTCACCGCCGGCGGCGGTGCCCGCGCCCGTGTTACCGCCGGCGGCGGTGCCCGCGCCGGTGCCGGCGGGTTGGCCCGTCGGCGCGGGACCGGTCGCGTCGGCGCCGGACGCCGGCGCCTCTTCCTCCTCGGCCAGCGCCCAGGGGTCGGTCGGCGGAGCGTCCTCCCCGGACGGCGGGGCAGCTCCGTCGGCCGGGGCACCGGTGGCCGGACCGGGCCCGGCGGGGGAAACGGACGGCGAGGCGGTGGGCACCGGCGGGGCGAGCAGGAAGTCGTACCCGTCCTCCTCGCAGAACCGGCCGGCCTGCGGCGTACCGCAGAGCGGGCACGGCCTGCCGGCGGCCTCGGCGTCCGGCACGAAGGCGGCGGTGGGCGCGGTCGGGTTCGGCGCGGGCCCGGCGGCGGACCCGGTCGTCGGTGCGGGCCCGGCACCGGAGGTCGGCGCCGGGCCGCCGGCGGCGGTGCCGCCCATCGGCGTGCCGCACTGGTCGCAGTAGTCCAGCGTCGCGGAGTCGTGTCCCCTGGGGCAGGTGGCCATCGCGTCGGCTCCCGTCAGTCCTGCGTCTTCTTCACCCGGACGGTCTTCACCGACCGCACGTTGGTCAGCTCGGCGTCCACACCGGACACCCGCTTCTTCAGCCGGACGGTACCGTTCGGCGCGTCGACCACGTCGACCACCCGGGCCAACAGCTTGGCGGTGTCGGTGTGGCCGGACTCGGTGGCCAGTTGCACCGCCCGGCCGAGCTTGGCCGTCGCGGTCTCCACGTCGCCGGCGTCCCGGGCCTTGAGGCCGTCCTGGATCGCCTCGGCGAGTTCGGCCTGCCCGGTGTAGTGGGCCACCTGGCGGTTGATCCGGGTGGACAACTCCTCGTCGTCGGTCCACCGGGCCAGCACCAGCCGCTCGGTGAGCACCTGATCGGCGGCGACCAGGCTGATCCGGGCGGCGAGCAGTTCCTCCCCGACGGCCTGCGGCTCCAGCTCCACCGAGACGTGGTAGTCGCGGCTCTCCGCGCCCCAGGACCCGGTCGGGTACTCGCCGATCCGGGCACTGACCTCGGTACGCCGCCCGGTCAGGTCCTCCACCTGAGGGAAGACCTGCTTGACGAAGCGGACGGTGGCGCCGGTCGGGGTCCACACCCGCAGCGCCACGTCGGCCACCGACTTGCCCATCGCCGAGGAGATCATCGCCTGGAACGCCGCCGGCAGCTCGGCCGGGTCCTCCAGCCCGTCGGCGGTGCCCAGCAGGGTGGAGGCGACCTTGCGCAACTCGTCGGCCACCCAGTCGTCGCCCACTCCTCGGCTGTCGCAGACGAACCTGCCCTCGCAGCTGTCCAGCACCCGTTGCAGGTCGTGCGGCGTCTCGTGGGCGTTCTGGCCGTCGGTGAGCAGGATCGCGTGCCGGGCCTCGGCAGGCTGGTGGGCGAACAGGTGGTTGGCCAGGTGCAGCCACCGGCCGATCGCGGTACCACCCTCGGCGCGCAGCCGGGACACCGCCTGCTTGGCCTCGGCCCTCGTCTGCGGGTTGGCGGCCATCATGCCGGGCTGGCCCGGGTAGACCATCCGGGCGTGCGCCGAGCCGGCGATGACCGCGAAGGCGACCCCGTCGCGCAGCGTGTCGATGGCGACGGCGGTGGCCCGCTTCGCCTCCTGGATCTTGGACTGCGGCACGTTCATCGACCCGGAAGTGTCAATCATGATGACCTCGGCCGCGCTCAACGCGCCGGTGCCGCCGCCGCGCAGCCCGGCGCCGCTGGCGGTGACCGTCACGATGGCGTCGACGATCCGCCGCCCGGCGGGCAGGTACTCGTTCTGGTCGACCTCGGCCACGAACTCCGGTTGCCCGCTCATAGCATCGTTCCTCCTTCTGCTGTTCCGGTCGCCGCATACGGCAGGACGGCGACCGCGATGTTGTCGTGCCCGCCGGCCCGTACCGCCAGCGCGGTCAGGCCCCGGGCCAGGTCCAGCGGGCGGCCGGCCGGACCGCCCCGCGCTCCGGGAAGACCGGCGGACAGGCCGGTCACCGCGTCGGCCAGGTCCGCCGCCGACGGCAGGTAGTGGTGCAGCCCGTCGGAGCAGACCAGGACCAGCCCCGGGCCGGTCGGTCGGACGGTCACCAGCTGGGCCTCGGCGCCGTCGCCGTCCGAACCGAGCCAGCGGACCAGCGACGCGGAGCGTTCGTCCACCCCGGCCAGTCCGGCCGGCAACGGCCGGCCCGCGGCGAGCAGGGCGCGGACCGAGTCGTCCACGGTCAACTGCGCCGGCTCCCGACCCAGCCAGTAGGCCCGGCTGTCGCCGATCCAGCCCACCGTCACCTGCTCGCCGGTGACCACCGCCGAGACGTAGGTGCAGCTCGGCGGCGAATCGCGGTCCTCGGCGACGGCCACCTCCCGGGCCGCGGTCGTCGCCGCCCGGGCCGCCCGCCGGCTGGCCTCGGCCGGGTCGGCGCCGGCGGTCAACGCCGTCAGCAGGGTGGCCACCGCGGCCTCGGCCGCCGCCTGGGCGGCGGTGTCGGCGCGGGCCGAGGTGGACACCCCGTCGCAGACCACCGCGACCCGGGCGGTGGCGGTCCGGCCGATCGCGACGGCGTCCTCGTTGCGCCGCCGGTTGGCCCGGTCGGTCACCGCGGCCAGGCCGTCCAGCTCCAGCTCGGACCGGTCCCGGCCGGTGCCGCGCCGCCGCCCGCACCGGTCGCAGTACGCGCCGGCCGGCACCGGCCCACCGCAGCCGGCGCAGGCGCCGTCGCCGGCCCGCGAGGAGAGCCACGGTACGACCGGCGCCGCCCCGCCGGACGGCCCCGGCAACGGCGCCGCGGTCAGCGTCGGGGCCGCACCGGTACGCAGGTTCCGCCCGCACACCTCGCAGAAGCTGTCCCCCGCGTCCGGCGGCGGCCCGTGCTCCGGGCAGGACGGCGCCGTCACGTCAACGTCCTCGGGCGGACGGCATTGGCCCGGTCCACCAGGGCGACCCGGGTGGGCGAATCCGCCGCGAGCTGGGCCAGGGTCCGGTAGGCGCGCTCCAGGCCGAACCGCAACCCGCGCTCGTGGCCCGGGTGGCCCAGCACCTGGGCGTCGGCCGGCAACCGGTTGCCGGCCGAGAGCCAGGCCAGGGCCGCCTCCAGCGTCTCCACGGTCAGCCGGACCTGCCGCTCGGTGTCCAGCCCGAGGCGTTGCAGCCGGGCGGAGGCGGCCAGCAGCTCGCCCGCGTCGCCGGGCAGTAGCTCGCTCGGCAGGTTGGCCCGGACCGCGGCCACCTGGGCGGCGAGGTGGTGGCTGGAGGAATCCGGCACCTCGTCGAGCACCCGCAGCGCGTCGGCCCGGGCACCCCGGGCCAGCCGGATGCGGGCCAGCCCGAACGCGGCGCTGATGAAGCCCCGATCGGTACGCCACACCCGGTCGTACAGCCGCTCGGCCAGATCCGCGTCGCCGGTGCATTCGACGGCCGCGGCGAGGGCCAGCCGGGCCGCCGGTTCACCGGGCAGCTGGTCGTAGACCGCGTCGAAGGCCACCCGGGCGTCGCCGGCCCGGTCGGCGGTGAGTGCGAGCAGGCCCCGGTACCAGTCGTTGCGCCAGTCCAGCGGGTCGGCGCCGGTGGACCGGTCCAGGTCGGCCGCCGCGCCGGCCAGGTCGCCGGCCTCGATCCGGGCCCGGATCAGGCGGAACGCCACCTCGCCGGAGCGTACCGGGGCGTCGGCGAGCTGGGCGATCAGCTCGCCGGGGTCGGTCGCCGCGAGGGTGGCCAGGAAGCCCGCGCCCGGGTCCTGGATGTCCACCTGCGGCAGCGGCAGGGCCGCCGCGACGGTGGGCGGGTCCAACCGGGGGGCCACCGCGGCCAGACCCACCGCACCGGCGTCCGTGCCGAACGCCCGCCGCTCGGGGGTGAACTGCCGGGACACCGCCGGTCGGGCAACCCCGTCGGCCGCGGACAACACCTCCCGCAGGACGCCGAGCAGCTGGTCGGTCATCTCGACGGCGGACGGGAACCGGCGCTCCGGTTCCGGGTGGGTGGCCCGGCGCAGCAGCCGGTAGTAGGACTCCTCCCGGGCCAGCAGCGGGACCTCGGACCGGTCCGGGAGACGGTCGGCGTAGGTGCTGGTGAAGCCGCGGAAGTCGAAGCTGAGCACGGCCAGGGACCGGCCGACGGTGTAGATGTCGGCGGCCACCGACGGGCCGACCCGGGCGACCTCCGGCGCCTGGTAGCCCGGCGTGCCGTAGATCGCGCTGACGTCGTCGTCGACGTGCCGGACCGCGCCCAGGTCGATCAGTTTGAGCTGTTCCTCGGCGTGGATCACATTGTCCGGCTTGAAGTCGCAGAACAGCAGTTCCCGGTCGTGCAGGTAACCCAGGGCGGGCAGGATCTCCACCCCGTAGGCGATCACCTCGGGCAGCGGCAGGGCCCGGTCCGCGCTGGTTTCCCGGCGGGCCACCAGGACGTCCCGCAGCGACTGGCCGCCGACGTACTCCATCACGATGTAGCCGACCGGCACGCCGGTCTTGGGGTCCGGATGCTGCACGAAGTCGTGGATCTTGACGATGCTGGGGTGGTCGATCTCGACCAGGTAGCGGCGTTCGGCCACGGCGGCGGCCATCGCGTCCCGGTCGGAGGTGTTGATCAGGCCCTTGAGCACCACCCAGCGGTCGCTGACGGTGTCGCTGACGTTGCGGTCCCGGGCCAGGTAGATCCAACCCAGTCCGCCGTAGGCGAGCGCGCCGAGCAGCTCGTACCGATCGTTGATCACGTCGCCCGGCCGGAGCCGGGGAACGAAGGAGAACGGCGTACCGCAGTTCGGGCAGAAACCCTCGGCGCGGCCCGGTTTCCCGTCCCGGCCCCGGCCCACCGGCTTGTCGCAACCGACGCAGTACCGCCGGCCCTCGGCGACCGTCGGGTCCGCGAGCACCGCGCTGGCCGGGTCGCGCAGCGGCACCCGGGGCAGGTCGATCAGGCCGGCGCCCAGCCCGCCCCGGCCGGCACCCCGGCTGCGGCCGGAGGAGCGACTACCGGTACGGACCGACCCGGCCCGGGTCGCGACCGACGTGCCGCCGGTCGCCGGTGCCGAGCCGCCACCGGCCGGTGCCGGGCCAACGGTCGCCGCCGGTACGGCGGGGCGCTGCGCCGGTGGCCCGCCGGTGGTCGGGGCAGCGGCCGCCGGTGCCTTGCGGCCGCACTCGTCGCAGTATCCTTCCGGGCCGTAGCCGCCGGCGCAGCCGGCGCGCACGCAGCGCTGACTCATCGGGTCCCCCGCTCGCTGAGCTGGTTGAGGTGACGCAGGTAGGCGGCCAACGCCCGGGTGGCCGCGGGCAGGTCACAGGGCCGGGTGTAGAGCAGTTCCTCGGCGCTCCGGTGCCGGGCGGCCAGCTCCGCGTGCTCGGCGAAGCCCATCCGGGCGGCCTTCGCCCGGTACGCCTCCAGCCGCCCGCGCAGTTCGGTACGCCGCTCCAGCAGCCCGTCGGCGGCCACCCGCAGGTACTCGGCCCGCTCGGCGGCCGCCCGGACGGACCGCTCGGCCGCGGCGAGTTCCTCGGCCAGCCGGGGCCACCGGCGTTCCCGGTACAACTGGTCGAGCTGCGCGAGATGGGCGCGCAGCGCACCGGCGGCGTCCGGCGCCTCGGGCAGTCCGGGGTCGGCGATCTTCTCCCGGGCCGCGGCCCCGGCGGTGGCGGCGGACCGCTCCGCCGTGTCGACGGCGTCGACCGCCGCCCGCAGCGACTCGGCCCGCCGCGGATAGCCGTCCCGCAGCCCGGTCAGCGCGTCCAGCTCCGCCCGCAGCGCGTCGATGTCGGCGGCGATCCCGCGCAGCCGGGTGTGCAGCGCGGTGGCGGCGACCGCGCCCGGGGTGACGGCGATCGGATCCGCCGTGGCGCCCCGGTACGCGGTCGTGAGCCGCTCGTCGAGTCGGTCGAGCCGGTCGGCGGGAACCGCGTCGGCGCCGAGTTCCCCGGCGGCGGCGCGGAGCCGGGCCAGCGCCTCGGTCGGCGGCCCGAACCGGGCGGCGAGGGCCGCGATCGCGTTGTCCAGCCGGGTCAGCCGGCCGACCACGTCGGCGCAGCCGCCCTCCAACTGGCGGGCCAGTTCGGTCAGGGTCAGCCGGGGCACCGCCGGTGCGGCGACGCCGTCGGGCACCGCGCCGTCCGGGCCGATCGGCACGATCGGCAGCCGCAGCAGGACGGTCAACTCCATCAGCTCGTCGTCGCCGGGCCGGCCACGCCTGGCGCGGACCGCCCGGACCCGGTGCAGGTGGGCGGTCAGCGCGTTGAACCGGGACCACAGCACGGCGATGTCGGCGGTCAGTTCGGCGGCGTACCGGCCGGTGGCGCCGGTCAGGTCCGGGTCGCGCAGGGTCGCCGCCGCCGGATGGCCGTCCACGGCGAACATCGCCGCGGCGATCCGGTCGTGCGCCGCCACCAACGCGACGACGGCCGGGTCCACCTCGTCGCGGCCCATCGGTGCCGGAACCGCCACCGCGGTCAGTCCCGGTAGCGGGCGACCGGCGGCTGCGGGGCGGCCCCCAGCGCGGTCAACCACCGGTCGTAGAGCCTGGTCCAGGTGCCGTCGGCACGGATCCGGGCCAGCACGGCGTTGACGAACCGGACCAGGTCGGTCGCCTCGCGGTTGACACCGATCCCGTACGGCTCGTCGCTGAACCGGGGGCCGACCACGGCGGTGTTGGGATCCTGGGCGGCCAGCCCGGCGAGGATGCTGTCGTCGGTGGAGACCGCGGCCACCTGGTGCTGTTGGAGCATCACCAGACAGTCGGTCCAGTCCCGTACGCCGACCGGCACCGGCTTGGACGGCGCGGCGGCGACGTTGCGGATCGAGGTGCTCCCGTTGGTCGAGCAGACCTTCTTGCCGCCCAGGTCGGCGATGCCGCGCAGCTTCGCGTTGCGGGGCACCAGGATCCGTTGCCCGGCGGTGAAGTACTCGGTGGAGAAGGCGACCTGCTGCCACCGTTCGCAGTTCATCGTCATGGTCTGCACCACGATGTCCACCGTTCGGTCCCGCAGGTACGGGATCCGGGAGGCCGAGTTGGTGGCCTTGAACTGGATCTTCGTCGGGTCGCCGAAGATGGCCCGGGCCACCTCCCGCGCGATGTCCACGTCGAATCCGGTCAGCTCGCCGGTGGCCGGGTCACGGAACCCGAACCGGTAGCTGTTCTGGTCGACGCCGACGACCAGCCGGCCGCGCCGGTGGATCTGGGCCATTGTCGAACCGGCCGGGAAGGCGCCCGACCCGGGCAGCGTCCCGGGCGGGCGGAAGCTGGCCCGCGGATCGCAGGACGCCGGCCCGGTGCCGCCCGGACCGGATACGGCGGCCGGGTCCTGCGCGCCGACCGGGCGGACCGCCGGGAGGTCGACCCGTCGGGTCGGCAGCCGGTCACCGCCGTCGGCGCACCCGACCAGGCCGGCCACGGTGGTCAGCGCGAGTGCCGCGCCCAGCATCCGGTTGCGTGTCATCGATACTCCGCGATCCGTCGTTGCAGGCCGACCGCGCCGCCGAGCACGATCAGCGCGGCCAGTACGGCGGTGCCCAGGTCCACCCCGGACAGGCCCCGGCCGGCGGATCGGGCCTGGGCCTGGAACCGGTCACCGTTGTGCGCGATCGCGTCCGCCAGCGTACGGTCCAGCTCGGTGAAGATACTGGTCGTCGTGCCCGGGCCGGTGCCCACGACGGCCGTGACCGCCTCGGTGTACCGTCCGTCACCGTCCAGGTCGCGTACCTTCCGGTGCGCGGTGAGCCAGTCGCCGGCCTGGGCGGTGGCGGTCCGGAGGGCGGCCCGGGTGGTCTCGTCGGTGGCGTTGTCGGCGGCGTCCTTCAGCAGTCCCCCGCGCCCGTCCGGGCCGGCCAGCCGTTGCATGACGGTGGTGTAGTCCTTTTCGAAGTCGCCACCGGCGCCGCGGGCGACCAGGGTCAGTGACTCGTCCGCGCGGGCCTGCAACGCCGCCACGCGGGCCTGGACCAGCCGGTCGACCTGGGCCGATCCGTCCCGGTCGCTGGCCTCCAGCCGGGTCGCGGTGATCGCCGCGGCCGTGCCGAGCCAGCCGACCAGCAGCACCGCCGCCGCGGTGGCGATCACCAGCCCGACGTTGAACAGCCGGTTGGTCCGCCGGGTCAGCCAGCGCTGTGCCCGGACCAGTGCCACGACGGTGAGCAGGCCGAGCAGCGTGGCGAGCCAGGGGAAGCCGGCGCCGCCGTCCCGGGCCCGGTCCAGCTCCGCGGCGATCGACTGGTACAGCCGCTGCGCGGCCGGCAGCAGTTGGTCCCGCATCAGGCCGGAGGCTTCCCGCAGGTAGGCGGCGCCGACCGGGAGACCCTGCCGGTTGTAGACGCGGGCGGTCTCGATCAGCCCGGTGTAGACCGGCAGCCGGGCGGCGATCACCGCCACCTCGTCGTCGCGCCCGTCGTCGCCGGAGCGGCCGGCGGCGATCACCGCCAGCGCGGCCGATGCCTCCGCCACCCCGTTCTGGTAACGCTCGCGCTGGGCGGCCGGCTCCACCCCGCCGGAGAGGAAGGCGCTCGCCGCGGTGGCGTCCGCGTCGGACAACGACCGGTAGAGGTTCTGCGCGGCCACGGTCAACGGGCCGCCACGGTGGGTCACCTCGTCGATCAGGCCGGCCCGCTGCCGTACACCGATCAGGCCCACGATCCCCACGGCCAGGCCCAACGCCACGATGCCGGCCAGGACCGCGGCCATCCGGCGGGGGGTGTCCCGGACCAGGGAGCCGGCGAGCCGGCCGACCGGGCCGCCGGGGCGCACCTCCGGAGTGGACGGACGGACGAGCGTCACCGCCACCAGCACCCCCACCCCTCGCGCGCCGGCCGGAACCCGGAAACCGGAACAGATCTTGGTTGCGCCCGTCAAGGTACCTAATCCCCGCAACCACGTCGCCCCCCCGCGAGCCCGGTTTTCCGGCCCCGAAGGGCGACGGGAGCGTGGTGCCGACCGACGGTACGCTTGGGCTCCCGCGCGCCGCGCGACGACAAGAGCCTCGGGAGGCCAGATGACGGAGGGTGCCGGCACGATGGAGGAGCCGTGGCTCCCGCCAAGTCCGGTCGACCTGCGCACCGACCTGCCGCACCCGGCCCGGGTCTACGACTATCTGCTCGGCGGTAAGGACAACTTCGCCGCCGACCGGGCCGCCGCCGCCGAGGGGCTGCGGGCCAATCCGGACAGTCGGACCCCGCCCCGGGAGAACCGCGCCTTCCTGGCCCGCGCGGTCCGGTTCCTGGCCGCGGAGGCCGGGATCCGGCAGTTCCTGGACATCGGCACCGGCATCCCCACCGCGCCGAACGTGCACCAGGTGGCCCAGGCCGTCGACCCGACCAGCCGGGTGGTGTACGTCGACAACGACCCGATCGTGCTCGCCCACGCCCGGGCCCTGTTGACCGGCACCGAGCAGGGCCGCACCGAATACCTCGACGCCGACCTGCGGGACGTGGACGCCATCCTCTCCGCGCCGCGACTGCGCGCGGCGCTGGACCTGGACCGACCGGTGGGGCTGTTGCTCATCGCGATCCTGCACTTCGTCGGGGACGACGACGACCCGTACGACATCGTGCGGCGGCTGGTGGCGGCGTTGCCGGCCGGCAGTTACCTGGCGCTGTCCCACCTGACCGGCGACTACCGGCCGGCGGCGTGGGAGAAGGTCGCGGCCATCTACCGGGCCAAGGGCGTGACGATGCGGGTCCGGTCCCGGGCCGAGGTCGAGCGGTTCTTCACCGGTCTGGAGGTGGTGGAGCCCGGCCTGCAGGTGGTCACCCACTGGCGTCCGGACGGCGACGCGGCGGGCGAACCGCCGACCGACGGCTCCGTCTCGGTGTACGGCGCGGTGGCGCGCAAGCTGTCAACTACCCGCCCATGAATGGCGGGCTTGTGGGTCTCTTCCCCGCTGGCTGCGGGGTTAGTCCTCGTCGCCTCTGGCGAGGTGGCCCGTTCCGGGCTGAAAATCGTGTCGGTCGCTCGCTGACGTCGTCGCTCCTTGGTCCGTGTGAGGTCGTGGGTTAGTCGGACGCTGGTAGCCGCG
>NZ_JBHSBN010000034.1:0-56514 GCF_042650605.1 Micromonospora zhanjiangensis
CCGGATTCGGGGTCTACCTGCTCGCCACGGCCGCCGGGCTCGTCGCTGTGTTCACGGCCGTCCCGATGCTTTACACCGCGCTCAAGGTCACTGGCGCTGCGTATCTGCTGTATCTGGCGTACCGGGCACTGCGCGGGCGCAAGGGCTCCCCTTTTGAGTCCCAGGAACTGCCGAAGGACTCCACACGTCGGCTGTTCACGATGGGCTTCCTGACGAACCTGCTCAACCCGAAGATCGCGATGACCGGCTCCACATCGAGGGCGTCTCGGGTTCCACCACGGAAAGTGTGATCCATACCCTCCGGGAATACTTACGCCGGCACAATGGCGGCATCTCGGGGCAGACGAGCGTACCCGGCAGTCTCCCGCCGCTCGGCCCGGAGTGACGCGGACGAGGCCTCGCCGCCAGGGCGGTGGTGTGGGCTCGGGGACGCGCCGTAGGTGACCGGGGATGCTGGGCGTCGTCCGCGAGTTGCGGCCTGCGGGACGCCCGGATCGGCGGTCGCATCATCTGCAAAAGGTGCCGGGTTGCGAAGCCGAGACTCTGGTCGATGCGCGTAGGACGAACGTGGCCTTGGACGGAACTGAGGGGAAGCTGAACCAGAATGCCGCGGACGACGTTATGGGGCCGACATCGTTGCCGACGACGATCGGAGTCGAACATCCATGGACGCGACCGAGGGTCAGGACTGGCCGACCTACCACTTCACCGGCGACGACCCCGAGACGGAGGCGGAACTCGCCGGTGACCTGCTCGGGATCGAGCAGGTCAACCGTACTGCTCCGCACCTTGCCGTTGAACCCGCGATCGTGGTCACCGGTACGACGGTGGAGGTGTCGTATCCGGGCATGTCCGCGCAAGCGGTCAGCTTCGACACACAGAACTGGCCAAATCCTTCTGCGGCACAACTCGACAGTCTCCGATTGGCTCCGGAGCAGGCTTTCCCGTCTGCCGACCAAGATGCCTTGGCGAACCTCCAGTACGCCGCGGACCGCCTGCTCGTCGGCCGGGTCAATCAGAGACTCGCCACGGTTGCCGGCGATGAGACCGCGCGCGCGGCACTCGGCAGTGAGGTGCAGCAGGCAATAGCGCCGTTCGCCAACGCGTACGACGCTGTTCGGACCTCGCATCGGAACAACGAGGCGGCGGCGGCCGCCGCGGCGAGGGCGGCCGCGGCGAGAGCCGCCGAGGGACAACGACGGGCCTGGCAGCAGGCCGCCGCCGAGATGCGGCCGGGCGGCCAGGAGGCCGGCCAGTCATCCCGCCGATCGAGTGGATCGGGCCGGTCGAGTGGATCCGGCGGATCGGGTCGGTCGAATGAACACGGCGATTCGGGTCGGTCCGGTCGGGAGCGTCGCCATCGGCGGTCGGCGAGGTAGCGGACACTGCGGCGGCCCGGGTCCGGGGGCCGAGTCGCCGCGCGCGGCAACGTGGGCAGTTGGAACTGAAGCATGCCTTCTAAGAATCCACTGAGAAGGTCGGCCCATGGTATGGCGAAACGGACTCACCATGGAGGCGGCAACATGCCATCACGAGGGAAGATCGCGTCGCTGCTGACGGCCGGGGTCGCGGCTGTCGTCGCCGTGCTCGTCGCGGCGACTCCGGCCGCGGCGAGCACCGCCGGCGCTCCGCAGGGAGTGCTGCGCAACGCGGGGACCGGGCTGTGTCTGGACTGGTCGGGGTCGCTCAATCCGGGCAACGCCACGTTCGTGGTGACGGCACCGTGCACCGGTTCGAAGACCCAGCGGTGGACGTACTCGGAGGCGGACCACCAGATCCGCAACACGGGCACGGACTACTGCGCCGTCACCGGCAACACGAACGCGGTCTTCGTCGCCACCTGCGCCGACCTGTGGGGCCAGCACTGGGGATACACCGGCGACGGCCGGTTCCACCAGCTCGACTGGACGGTCGGCTGCATGCAGGACGACACGTCCTTCAGCTACGTCAGCTGGACCGGCATCTGCCGGAACACCGACATCGAGGTCTGGCGGCAGGCGGCCGCCTGAGCGGCCGGCGTCGCGCGTCCCGCCCGGTCCGCCGGGCGGGACGCTTTCGCGTACGGCTTGATTAAATAGTCATCCCTCAATACATTGGGTCAGGGCACCGCCGCGGTCCGTTCCACCGGGCCGGCCGCGGCAGACAGTTTCCGTCCGAGCCGGGCTTCTTCGGTCGTACGCGCCGACCGCCACTCCCGCGCACCGTGTGCTTCGCGTCGTGCGCGCCCACCCGCTCGATGCCAAGAGGACCCACACCATGACGAACACCCGTGCCCGTCTCACCCCGCTGCTGGCGGCCACCGTGGCGGTGGCCGCCGCCACGGCCGTCACCGGCACCACCCTGATCGGCGGTCCCGCCTCGGCGGCGCAGGGCTGTCAGGTCACCTACCAGGCCAACCAGTGGACGGGCGGTTTCACCGCGAACATCAAGGTCTCCCCGGGCGACACCGCCGTCAGTTCCTGGACCGTCACCTGGACGTACGGCGGTGACGAGCGCGTCACGAACGGCTGGAACGCCACGGTCAGCCAGTCCGGTGCGGTGGTGACCGCCCGCAACGTGTCGTACAACGGCAGCATCCCGGCCGGCGGGTCGACCGAGTTCGGCGTGCAGGGCACGAAGGGTGCCGGGACCGCGGCGCCGACCGGGTTCACCCTGAACGGCGTACCGTGCAACGGCGCGCCGGTGCCGACCACCGCGCCGCCGACCACGGCGCCGCCCACGACGGCCCCACCGACCACCGCACCGCCGACCACGGCGCCGCCCACGACGCCGCCGCCGGCCGGCTGCGGGTCCGCGGTGCTCTGCGACGGGTTCGAGAACCAGAGCGGTACGACCCCGTCCGGCGACTGGACGGTGGTCAACCCGGACTGCTCGGGCGCCGGCACGGCCACGGTCGACGCCGGTACGGCGCACAGCGGCGGCAAGTCGATCCGGATCAACGGCGCGGCCGGCTACTGCAACCACGTCTTCCTCAAGTCCACCCGCAACCTCGGCGTGGGCGGCGTCCGGTACGTCCGGCTCTGGGTGCGGCACACCACCGCCCTGCCCACCGAGCACGTCACCATGCTGGCCATGGCCGACTCCGCCGACGGCAACAAGGACCTGCGGATGGGCGGCCAGAACGGCGCCATGCAGTGGAACCGCGCCTCGGACGACGCCACGCTGCCCGAGCAGAGCCCGGCCGGGGTGGCGCTCAGCGTTCCGCTGCCCACCAACCGGTGGGCGTGCGTGGAGTTCATGGTGGACGGTTCGGCCGGCCAACTGCGCACCTGGCTGGACGGCACCGCGATCACCGGCCTCACCGCTGACGGCACGCCCACCCACGACGTCGACGGGCAGTGGTACAACCGCACCTGGCGTCCGCAGCTCACCGACCTGAAGCTGGGCTGGGAGGCCTACGGCGGCGGCTCGGACACCCTCTGGTACGACGACGTGGCCCTCGGCAGCAGCCGGATCGGCTGCTGACCACCGACGAGCCGACCGCCGGTCGGACGACCGTCGACCGACCCTGACGCACAGTGCCGCGGTGCCGCTCCGGTGGCACCGCGGCACCGTCCCGCCGGGTGGGTCAGGACCGATCGGCGAAGACGGCGCGGATCCGGTCGGCGTCCGCGCCGCCGGCCAGCAACGTCCGCAGCAGCACCCGCGCCTGGTACGAGCGCAGCAACCCGCCGCCGATCAGCCCGCGCCGCATCAGGTCCCGCTCCGAGCCGACCGCCCCGTACGTGTCGGTGAACACCGAGCCGGCGCCGCTGCGCGAGGTCAGCACCACCGGGATCCGCCCGGCCAACTCCCCGAGCACCGGGGCGAGATCGGCCGGTACGTGACCCACGCCGAAGCCGGCGACCACCAGGCCCTGGTGGCTGTCGGCGAGCCCGGCCAACCCCGTGCCGTCGTCGTCCAGCGAGACGGTGTGCAGGGCGACCCGGTTGGCGGCCAGCCCTTCAGCGGCGGGCCGGGGGAGTGGGGCGTGCCGGGGCAGGCCGACGAGCAGGCGTACCCGGCCCTCGACGACGTGCCCGACCGGCCCGAGGTTGGGCGAGACAAAGGTGGCCGTGCTGGAACTGTGCGACTTGGCCACCCAGCGGGCGGCGTGGATCTCGTTCTTGAAGGCGACCAGCGCGCCCAGGTCACGGGCCGTCCGGTCGGCGGCCACCCGGACCGCGGCGAGCAGGTTCGCCGGACCGTCCGCGCCGGGCAGCGTCGGGTTGCGCATCGCGCCGGTGAACACCAGCGGCTGCGCGTGCGGCCAGACCAGGTCGGCCAGGAACGCGGTCTCCTCCAGCGTGTCGGTGCCCTGGGTGACCACCACCCCGTGCGCCCCGCCGGCCACCGCCGCCGCGGCGTCGTCCAGCACGTCGAGCACCTGACCGAAGGTGAGGTTCGCGCTGGGCACGGCCCGCGGATCCCGTACGTCGAGGGACACCCCCGTCCCGGCGAGCCCGGGTACGGCGGCGACCAGGTCCGCTCCGCCGAGCCGGCTGACCACCCCGCCGCCGTCGTGACCGGTCATCGAGATGGTCCCGCCGAGGGCGAACAGGGTCACGTCCATCGGCGTCAGCGTCCTTGCTGTCCGGTCACCGGCACGCCGGCCGGCATACCCACGGCGGCGATCCTAACCCGCGGCTCCGTCAGCGGCGGGCGGCCAGGCCAGGGCTGGCCAACCGGGCGAGGAAGTGGCGGTTGCTCTCCGACTTGGCGAGCTGCTGGACCAGTTGGTCGATCGACTGCTGGCGGTCGAGGTTGGACAGCGCCCCTCGCAGGTTGCGGACCGCGGCGTGTTCGGCGGGCGCCAGCAGGACGTCCTCCTTGCGGGTGCCGGACGAGCGGATGTCGACGGCCGGGAAGGTGCGCCGGTCGGCGGCGGCTCGGTCCAGTTTGAGTTCGGCGTTGCCGGTGCTCTTGAACTCTTCGTAGATCAGGGTGTCGGCGGCCGATCCGGTCTCCACCAGGGCGGAGGCGATGATGGTGAGCGAGCCGCCGTTCTCGATGTTGCGGGCGGCGGCGAGCAGTCGCTTCGGCGGGTGCAGCGCGCTGACGTCGATGCCGCCGGACAGGGTCCGGCCGCCGCTCTTGGCGGCCAGGTTGTACGCCCGGCCCAGCCGGGTCAGCGAGTCGAGCAGGATCACCACGTCGCGGCCCAGCTCGACCAGCCGCTTGGCGCGCTCGACGGCCAACTCGGCGACCGCGATGTGCTCGTGCGGCGGCCGGTCGAAGGTGGCCGCGACGACCTCGCCCTTGACCGAGCGACGCATGTCGGTAACCTCTTCGGGCCGCTCGTCGACCAGCAACGCGATCAGGTGCGCCTCGGGGTGGTTACGGGCGACGGCGTCACCGATCGCCTGCAGCACCATCGTCTTGCCGGCCTTCGGCGGGGAGACGATCAGCGCCCGCTGGCCCTTGCCGATCGGCATCACCAGGTCGATGACCCGGGTGGTCAGGACGTGCGGGTCGGTCTCCAGGCGCAGCCGCTGCTGCGGGTAGAGCGGGGTCAGGTCGTAGAAGTCGGGCCGCCGCCGGGCGGCCTCGGCGGGCAGCCCGTTGACCGCGTCGAGGCGGACGGCCCGATGCCCGTACGCCCGGCGGCGACCGCCGGAGCGGGTGGTTTCCTCCGCGACGCCGGTGACCTCGTCGCCTCGGCGCAGGCCGTGCCGGGACGCCAGGCCCGACGGCACGAGTACGTCGTCGGGCGACGGCAGGTAGTTGTCCACCCGGACCACCAGCTCGTTGTCGACCGTGTCGACGACACCGGCGAAGGCGACGAGCTGCTCGCTCCGGCCCTGCTGCTGGCCGCCCCGGCGACTCTGGGCGTCCTGCCTGTCCCGGCGGCTCTGGCCGTCCTGGCCGGTGCGTCCGCCCTGGCCGGTGCGTCCGGTCTGGGTGCTCTGGCCGGCGGGTTTGTTGCGGGTCGGGCGGGTCGCCCGGTCCGCCGGCCGGCGCCGATTCGGTGCCGCCACGGCGGTGGAGGGAGGGGTCATCGAGGTTCCTTTCGCTGGGAGCGGTGCGCTGCCTGGCGCTCACCGTCGCCGTGGTGTGGCTCGGGTCCGGCGGTCCGGTCGAGGCGTCGGCGTGGCGGCCCTTGCGGCTGTTTCCGCAGGTCGGGCTGGCATCGCTCGGAGAACCGGTGGAGCGGGCGCGGGGACTGCCACCGGTGGTGGCGCGGCGCCGGGTGAACCTGGCGTCGGTACCGCTGGCGTCGGTGATGCGGCGCCGAAACGGTGAGTCTCCGTCCCCGGTGCCCGGTAAACCCGGTTCGTCGGGGATCGTTGCTGATTCGTGTTGTCCGGCCGTATCAGGGCGCCTCGTCGAGGCCGTGTACGGGCAGGTCACGGGCGAAGAGGTGCCTGCCTGTCGTCAAGGACGCCCGGCACATGCCGGTGGTGCCACTGCCGGTACGGCGACCCTGTGCGTGCGTGATGTCGTCGGGAGATCGTCGTCGTCAGAACCGACAGCCGAGAGGAACATCCGTGTGGCGCCCCAACGCGCCGAGAACACCGGACCTACCAGCACACTACAAGCCCTCGCCCCCACGTGACAAGACAACCCGGATCCGCGCCGCCGCCCACTGGTGGATGAGCCATGATCATTGGCAGAAAACCGGCACGACACGCCGGGGATGGTGCCGGATTTCTGCCAATGATCGAGGCCCCGGGGGTGCTGGCTGGGGCGGGTCAGGACTGGGCGCGGCGGGCGCGGTCCAGCCAGGCCATGAAGCGGTCCCACAATTCGGTCGGGGTGGGGGGTGGCGTCGGGGTTCAGCTCGATGAGGTCGTAGACCGCCTCGGACATCGTGGTGTGCGTCCGGGCTTGGGAACGGACGCGGTCACGACGCACCCCGGAGTAGGCGCCGGAAAATGCGCTGCAATCGAAAACGCACCGGTTTCTCCTCTCCCGAGAATTGGCGCGGTGCCGTGCCCGTCCCTTGTTTCCGGGCACGGCACCGTGGCGGTTCCACCCGGTTCGCAGCCGCTGTCAAGCTGGCGGTTCCACCGCCCCTACCCTGCCGAAACGGGGGCAGACACCGCGATGGCGCATGGGTAACCTCTGCGGGGACACATAACGCGTCCGGAGTGGAGCGACGTGATTGTGAATCATTTTCTCCGTCAGGCGATGCACGAGGCCGGTCACACCTACGAGTCGCTGGCATACGCCGTCGAGGTCCACCCGAAGACCGTGCTGCGCTGGGTCAGCGGCGGCCGCACCCCGCACCCCCGCCAACGCGTCGTCGTCGCCAAGACGCTGCGCCGCGACATCAACGACCTCTGGCCCGACGAGCACCGAAACCAGGCATTCCTGCCTTGGATCGAGGCCGAGCGCAGAGCGACCACGCTGCGATCCTTTCAGCTCGCATTCGTGCCTGGGCTGTTGCAAACGGAGGCATACGCCCGTGCGGTGTTGACTACGGCACGGCCAGATCTCGATTGCGGGCAGGTGGAGGAGTTGGTGGTCGACCGCATGGAGCGGCAGCGGGTGCTCATCAGTGACCGCCCACCACACTGCACCTTCGTCATCGACGAGGCGGCGCTCCGACGCGGTAGTCCCGGAGTCATGGGTCCCCAACTCGCCCGACTACTCGATCCCGGAAGCCAGGTCGCTCTGCACGTCGTTCCGCTGTCCGCCGGCTTTTACGCCGGCCAAGCCGGACCCTTCGCGCTGGCAACCGTGGAGAGTCGAGACATGGGCTACCTGGAGTATCCCGGCTCGGGCCACGTCACCCATGATGTGGAACCGTTGACGCGTCTGTGGGAGGGCGTACGCTCGGTGGCATTACCGGTGGACCAGACCCGGGACCTGATCGCGAGGATGGTGAGCGAGCTGTGAACCCGACGTGGCGCAAGTCCTCTCGCAGCGGTGGCACCGAATGCGTCGAGGTTGCCGACAATCTGCCCGGTGTCGTACTGGTGCGCGACAGCAAGGACCGCGACGGCGGCACGCTGGTCTTCCCACCGGGTGCCTGGCGTGCCTTTGTCGCCGGCGCCGGTCGGCGCGGTTAGAGCCCACGCATATCGATTTCGGGCTCACATCAAAAACGATGTAGGAACACCATCCTTGATGTGGAGCCGAAATCGGGATGCTGTCCGGCCGAGCCGCCGCGACGGTGTGGCGGCTAGGCTCCGGCTCATGGCGTTGTTGCACAAGGCGAAGATCACGCCCGGGAAGCTCGAACTCATCGCGGCCTGGCTGCCCGGCCGGGCCTGGTACGCCGGACCGGCCGACGGCGAGGTGGTCCGGGTCGGCAGTTTCCGGTTCGACGACCCGGCCGGCGAGGTGGGCGTCGAGACGTCCCTGGTCCGGGTCGGTGACGGTCCGACGTACCAGGTCCCGCTGACCTACCGCGGCGCACCGTTGGACGGCGCGGACGGGTGGCTGGTCGGCACCACGGAACACTCGGTCCTCGGCCCGCGCTGGGTGTACGACGCGTGCGGGGACCCGGTCTACGCGGCGACGCTGGCACACGCCATCTACACCGGCGGTGGGCAGGCGGAGGAGTACTTCGAGGTCGACGGCCGGCGCGAGGTCCGGCCGCCGAACATGACGCTCGCCGTCGACGGCGCGCCGAACGCGCCGGCACCTGCCGTCGGGTCGATCGGCCAGGTGCTGCCGGAGGACCCGACGGTGATCGTCAGCGATGCCGTGCAGTTGACCGTGGTCCGCCGGCTCGACGGCCACGACCGGCTCGCCGGTACGGTCCTGACCGGCACCTGGCCGGGCCAGCCGGCACCGGTCCCGCTGGCCTACGCCGCGACGCGCTGACCGGCGCCGCCCGCCGACCCTCGGGAGCCGGCCCGGTGCCACCGGCCGGCGTCCCGGGGTCGCGACGGATGTCCGGTGTCCCGGTCAGCCCTTCGGCTTCTGATTGATCCGGACCATGTTGCCGGCGGGGTCGCGGAACGCGCAGTCCCGCACCCCGTACGGCTGGTCCATCGGCTCCTGGAGCACCTCGGCCCCGGTCGCCGCGACCTTCTCGAACAGCGCGTCCACGTCGTCGGTGCCGAAGATGAGGCCCGACAGCGAGCCCTTGGCCAGCAGCGTCCGCAGCACCTCGCCGTCCTCCGGTGAGCGGCCCACCCCGGCGGTCTGCATGACGATGCCGAGTTCGGGTTGGCCCTTCGGGCCCACGGTGAGCCAGCGCGCGCCATCCATCTTGACGTCCTGGCGGATCTGGAGGCCGAGCGTGTCGCAGTAGAACGCGATGGCCGCCTCGTGGTCGTCGACTTCCAGGAAGAAGTTGTGCAGTGTCAGTTCCATGTGAAGGACGCTACGGGGCCGGCCTGACCTGCGCTTCTCGGTTCCTGCTCGGTCTGCTGACGAGTTTGGTCCAGCAGGCCGGGACGGTCGCCAGCGCGCTGTGGTTGCGGGCCCGGTACGCGCTGGGGCTCTCCCCGACCAGTTCGGTGAACCGGGTGCTGAACGAGCCGAGCGAGGTGGCGCCGACCGCCAGGCAGACCTCGGTGACCGACAGGTCGCCCCGGCGCAGCAGGGCCATCGCCCGTTCGATCCGCCGGGTCATCAGGTACGAGTACGGGGTCTCCCCGTAGACCGCCCGGAACTGCCGGGAGAAGTGGGCCGGTGACATCAGCGCGACGCGGGCCATCGCGGGCACGTCGAGCGGGCGCGCGTACTCCCGGTCGATCAGGTCACGCGCCCGGCGCAGGTGCTTGAGGTCCTCGGGCGTCACCCCGCCAGCGTACCGACCGGTTCCCGCCGGTCCACGGGGTCAGCCGGTCCGGGCCGGCAACCAGTCGGTGGCCCGGCGGACCCGGGTCGGGTCGGTCACCGTCCGGACCCGGGACCGGATCGGGCGGGTACGCCGCCCGGCCGCCTCGGCGCGCCGTGCCGCCGCGTACGCCTCCTCGCGCAGCGCCCGGGCCGCCTCCGCGGCCGTGTCGGCGGTCTGCCAGGCGAGCCGTTCCCGGTCGACGGCGGCCCGTTCCAGCGCGGCCAGCCGATCCCGGATCACCTTACGCAGCACCAGTTCCTGCTCGACGGGATGCCGGCGGGGGTCCCAGCCATTGCTGTGGTCGAGGGCGTCGACGAGTTCGCGCACCGTCAACTCCCGCCGCCAGTACGCGGCCATCACCGCCCGGTGCATGAACCGTTCCCGGTCGGCGTACTCGGCCGGGGTGCGCGGCGTCCGGGGCGGCGGGAACGCGGCCGCGAGGGCCAGCCGCCGGACGATGGCCTCGGCCTCGGCCAGCGCCGGGCGGGCCGTCTCGGCCTCGTCCTGGGCGGCGAGCCACTCCGCCCGCCGTCGCCGGGCCGTGGCGGCGGCCCGTTCGGCGGCCACGGCCACCTCCTCGGCGTACCGGTGCAGTTCGGCGGCTTCGGCGTCGCGCGGGCCGGGGTGGTCGGCCTGGTCGGGGTCGGTCGCCGTTCCGCGTTCGCGGCGCCGGACCAGTCCGGCCATCGCGACGACGGCGAGCCCGATCAGCAGGACCCAGATGACCGCGGCGCGCGCGGCGTCGAGCAGGACGTAGTGGAGGAATTTTTCCATTTCCAGCACCTCGCTGGTGAACGATGTGGATGCGGTTCCGGTTGCCGCGGCGCGGGCGGGACACGTCCCGGGCGTGGCTGCGTGGCTCGGCAGCGCGTCGGGGCCAGGATTCGGCGCGGAAGCCGCCGCCTGCGGTCGCGCTACGGCGTGGCGCGCGGGATCCGGCGGCGGGGGTGACGTCAGGAGCGCGGCGGGGCGCGCTGGCCGTGCGGGCCGGCCGGCGGCGCGGTCACCGGCCGGTGGACCGGCGTGCCGATCGGGGCGGCGTCCGAGCGGTGCGGCGGGCCGGGCACCGGGCCGGTGCCGTCGGGGACGATCAGGTGCCGGTCACCGGTCGACCCGCCGTCGTCGGACCGCACGGTCGGCGTCGCCGGCCCGAGCTCGTCCGCCGCGGGCAACCGGTCGACCGAGGTCAGCTCGACGACCGCCGGTCGCACCGGCTCGGGTGCCGCCGGCACCGCGGTCGCGGCGATGGCGCCGTGCGCCACCAGGGTCAACGCGAGGGCGGTCAGGGCCAGTCCGGTCAGCACCCGGACGAGCTGTCGCGCCATCCACCAGGCGGAGGAGGCGAGCGCGACGGGGACCACGAGCGGAAATCTACCCGCTTCCGACCTGATTGGCACGGTGTCGTCCGCCTCATTCCCGTCTGTCGGACCCGCTCGTCGGACCGCGCAGGTCCGCCCCGCTGGGGCAGGGGAGGTGTACATCCGGGGGTTGCTGCCCAGTCATCGGGTCCGCTTAGGATCCGCGGGTCCACCTCTCATCGGAGGCATCAGCGAATGCGCCTGAACAGACGCAAACCCCCACTCAAGGCGCTCGGCGCGCTGCTCACCGGCAGCGCGCTCGGCCTGACCGGCGGCGCGGTGGCGCTCGCCGCCGAGCCCGCCACGACCCCCTTCATCAGCGAGCTGCACTACGACAACGTC
Organism: Micromonospora zhanjiangensis; assembly: GCF_042650605.1. Classification (NCBI taxonomy): domain Bacteria; kingdom Bacillati; phylum Actinomycetota; class Actinomycetes; order Micromonosporales; family Micromonosporaceae; genus Micromonospora; species Micromonospora zhanjiangensis. The sequence goes on from NZ_JBHSBN010000034.1 coordinate 11,422, forward strand.
GGCGCCGACACCGGCGAGGCCGTCGAGGTCGAGGCGCCGGCCGGGTTCGACCTGACCGGTTGGCAGATCGTCCTCTACAACGGCGGCAACGGTGCCGCGTACGGCACGAAGACCCTCGCGGGCGTCGTCCCGGCGGCCGGTGTGGTCGTGCAGACCTACCCCACCGACGGGATCCAGAACGGCTCGCCGGACGGCGTGGCCCTGGTGAACCCGGCTGGCGCGGTGACCGAATTCCTCAGCTACGAGGGCACCTTCGCCGCCGTGGGCGGCCCGGCCGACGGCATGACCAGCGTCGACATCGGCAAGGCCGAGGCCAGCAGCACGCCTGTCGGCTACTCGCTGCAGAAGATCGACGGCGGCTGGCACGACCCGGCGGTGAGCAGCTTCGGCGTCCGCAACACCGCCGGTGGCGGCGACCCGGATCCGGACCCCGGCACCGGCTGCACCGCCACAGTGGACCACACCATCGCGCAGGTGCAGGGCACCGGCGCGGCGACGCCGCTGGCCGGCACGAAGGTGACGGTCGAGGGCGTGGTCACCGCCGACCACCGCAGCGGCGGCTACAACGGCGTGTACCTGCAGACCGCCGGCAGCGGCGGTCGTCCGGCCGCCGCCGGCACCGCCTCCGACGGCATCTTCGTCTACGTCGGAAGCAACGCCGCGAACCACCCGGCTGTCGCCGTCGGCGACCAGGTCCGGGTCACCGGTACGGCGAACGAGTACAACGGGCTCACCCAGCTCAGCATCGCCGCCCGCACCGACGTGCAGGTCTGCGCGCACGGTGCCGCGCTGCCGGTACCGGTGCCGCTGACCCTGCCGCTGGCCGACGCCGACCGCGAGTCGGCGGAGTCCATGCTGGTCGCCCCGGTCGGCCAGTTCACCGTCTCGGACGTCTACAACACCAACCGGTACGGGGAGATCGCGCTCGCCGCCGACGACCGGCCCGCGCCCACGCCGACCGACGTGGCCCGCCCGGGCACCCCGGCCGCCGCCCAGGTCGCCGCGGCCAACAAGCTGGCCCGGATCCTGCTCGACGACGGGAAGACCACCAACCTGTCCACGGCCGGGCTGCTGCCGCCGTACCTGTCCAAGGAGAACCCGGTCCGGGTCGGCGACACGGTCGAGTCGTTCGGGTCCACCGTGCTGTCGTACGGCTTCAACGAGTGGCGGCTCCAGCCGACCGTCCCGGTAGGCGCGGACACCCCGCCGACCGGCCGGGCCACCTTCAAGGCCACCAACCCGCGTACGCCCGCCCCGGTGAACGTCGGCGGTGACCTGCGGATCGGCACCTTCAACGTACTGAACTACTTCGTCCACTTCGGAGGCGAGGCCCGGGGTGCGGCCGACGCGGCCGGGTTGGCCAGGCAGGAGGCGAAGATCGTCGCGGCGATCAACGCGCTCGGCGCCGACGTGGTGGCGTTGGAGGAGATCGAGAACTCGGTCCGGTTCGACCCGGCCGACCCGCAGCAGGCGCTGAAGCGCCTGGTGGGTGCGCTGAACCAGGCGGCCGGCGCCGGCACCTGGGATTACATCCGCAGCTCGCCGGACCTGCCGCCGGCCGCCCAGCAGGACGTCATCACCGTCGCCATGATCTACAAGCCGGCGCGGGTGACGCCGCGCGGCGCGGCCCGCTCGGTCAACGACGAGAGCGTCTGGTTCAACGCCCGCGAACCGCTGGCGCAGACCTTCACCGCCGGTCCGACCACGTTCACCGTGGTCGGCAACCACCTCAAGTCCAAGAGTCCGGCCACGCCGCCGTCGACCGGCGACAACGCCGACGTCGGGGACGGGCAGGGCGAGTTCAACGGTGACCGGATCCGCCAGGCGCGGGCGCTGACCGCCTTCGTGGACCGGGTCAAGGCGGACAGCGGCAGCGACAACGTGCTGCTGATGGGCGACTTCAACGCGTACACCCAGGAGGACCCGATGCAGGTCCTCTACGGCAAGGGCTACGTCGACCTGAACTCCGCCCGGCCGGACCCGGAGGCGTCGTACGTCTTCAACGGCGAGTCCGGGTCGCTGGACCACGTGCTCGCGTCGCCGTCGATGCGCCGCCTGATCACCGGGGTGGACGACTGGCAGATCAACGCGGTCGAGTCGTTCGCGTACCAGTACAACGGGCTGGCCGCCTTCTACGAGCCGTCCCCGTACCGGGCCAGCGACCACAACCCGATGGTGGTGGGCGTACGGACCGGACCGGCCTGCACGACCACCGTCACCGGTGACCGTCGCGGGCCGCTGGTGGTCGCGGCCGGGCTGACCTGCCTGGACCACGCCACGATCGGCGGGCCGGTGACCGTGCTGCCCGGCGCGTCGCTGGCCGCCACCGGCGGGACGATCGCCGGCCCGGTCAGCGCCGTCGGTTCGGCGCTGCTGCGCCTGACCGGCACCGTGGTCACCGGCCCGGTGACGGTGGTCGGTGCGACCGGCGAGGTGACCGTCCAGTCCGGTCGGGTCGGCGGTCCGGTGTCGGTCACCCTGAGTTCGGCCGCGGTACGGGTCGACTCGGTCACCGTGGCCGGCCCGGTCACCCTGGTCGGCAACAGCGCCGGCCAGGCCGCCGTGGTCGCCGGTAACACCGTCGGTGGTCCGCTGTCCTGCGCGACGAACACGGTCGCCCCGGTGAACGAGAACCGGGCCAACACGGTCCGCGGTCCGGCCCTCGGGCAGTGCGCCCGGCTGTAACCCGTCCGGCGAGCGGAGCTGGCCCGGGGCGGAACTCTCCGTCCCGGGCCGGTACGCGGCTCAGGGCCGGTCCGGTTTCCACTCGACGAACATCGCGGTGGCGTCGTCCTGCAACTGGTCCTTCTGGTGGCGCAGGATGGCGCGGACCAGCCGGCGCATCGTCTCCGGGGTGGACAACCGGTCGGCCAACGCCCGGGTGACCAGGTCGACCAGGCGCTCGATGCCGAACAGTTCGCCGTCGATCCCGTGCGCCTCGGTGACCCCGTCGGTGTAGAGCAGCAACTGGTCCCCGGCGTGCAACTGCTCGGTCAACACCCGGGGCGGCCGGCCGGTCAGGTAGCTGAGCCCCAGCGGCAGCGCGGTCGGCGCCGGGAACACCTTCGCCAACCGGCCGCCGCGCAGCAGCAGTGGCGCCGGGTGCCCGGCGATGACCAGGCGCAGCTCGCCGGTGGCGCAGTCGAGTTCGGCGAGGACGGCGCTGGTGAAGCTGCCCGGGTGGTGGGCGTGGATCAGCTTGTCGATGCTGCGGGCGATGTCCGCCAACTCCAGGCCGGTCCGGCGCGCGTTGCGGTAGGCGGACAGCGACAGGGTGGCCAGCAGGCTGGCCTGGGTGCCGTGGCCGACCGCGTCGAACAGGGCGACCGAGAGCAGGTCGCCGTCCAGGGCGTAGTCGAAGACGTCCCCGCCGATGTCGTAGCAGGGTTCGAGGATCCCGGTCACCATCGCCCGCCGGGCGGTGAAGGTCAACGGCGGGAGCAGGCTCCAGACGATCTCCGCGGCGAGTTGCATCGGCTCGCGGCGGCGCAGTCGTTCGACCTTGTCCCCGTACGCCCGTCGGCTCATCAGCAACTGGGCCAGCGCCACGGCGAACTCGCCGGCCTCGGCCCGGAGGGCGGGCGTGGGCGTCCCGTCCGTGGTGATCTCCAGTACGCCCAGCCGGTCGCACCCGTCGGTGAGCGGGAGCCACAACCGGCCGGTCCGGCCGCCGCGCTGGTGCGGGCGCTCGGTGGTGAAGGTCCGGCCACCCAGGCTGCCGTCCACCGGGATCGGCCGCCGAGGCGGCACGCCCACCCCGTCGAGCGGGACGAGCATGCTCTGGTTGTAGTCGACGACGTAGGCCACGATCGAGGTCGCGGACAGGCTGGGAGCGAGCGCCATCACCGCCGCGGGCAGGTCGTCCAGGGACGCGTACGGCGCCTCGGCGAGCAACCGGCGGATTCCCGTACGCGCGTCCACGGCCCCTACCTTCCGGGCGGACCCGATCCGGGTCCGCCCGCTCACGGTACGGGCCGGGACGTCAGGTGCTAACGGCGCCCACCGGTCGGACCCCCGACGCCGTCCGGTACCGGACCGACGGCGGCGACCTCGGGCTCGGTGGTTCCGCCGACGGGCCCGCGGCGCGGCGTCGGCACGGACCGCACCGCCAGGTAGCCGAGCAGGCCGAACGGGGACAGGAAGATGGTCAGCAGCAGGATCGGCGAGACGATCAGTGGGTGGATGCCCCGTTCCCGGCCGTCCACTCCGTCGACGACTACGCCGACGCGGCGCGACGGATCGCCGAGACCGACCTCGGACTGGTCGGCAGGCGTACCGAACCGGCGGAGATGGTGCAGACCGCGGTGATCGGCACCATCCTCGGCGACCGGCTCATCGCCGGCCTGCGTCGGCTGGCCCAGGAGGACGCGTCGGCCTCGTTCTTCGCCGGACGCGACGCGACCGGGGCGCTCCACCAGCGTGGAACGCCCCGGTCGCGGGATGCCGGCCCGGGCCCGCGTCAGGCGGCCGTGAGGGCCGTTCCGTCCCGGGAACCGCCGTCGACCTCGCCGACCTCGTCGACCGGCCGCAGCGCCAACGCCAGCACGTCGGCCACGTCGGCCAGCGTGTGCACGGTCAACTCCTGCCGTACCTCGGCCGGCAGGTCGTCCAGGTCCGGCTCGTTGCGGGCCGGGATGATCACCTCGGTGAGGCCGGCCCGGTGCGCGGCGAGCAGTTTCTGCTTCACCCCGCCGATCGGCAGCACCCGGCCGGAGAGGGTCACCTCGCCGGTCATCCCGAACTCGGGACGTACCGGTCGGCCGGAGGCCAGCGAGGCCAGGGCCGTGACCATCGTGATGCCCGCGCTCGGCCCGTCCTTGGGCACCGCGCCTGCCGGCACGTGCAGGTGGATCCGCCGGCCGGCGAGGGCGTTCGGGTCCAGCCCGAACCGCCGCCCGTTGGACCGCAGGTACGACAGCGCGATGTGCGCCGACTCCTTCATCACCTCGCCGAGTTGACCGGTCAGGGTCAGCCCCGGCTCGCCCTCCATCGAGGTCGCCTCGATGAACAGCACGTCGCCGCCGGCACCGGTGACCGCCAGCCCGGTGGCCACCCCGGGCACCGCGGTCCGCTCGGCCGACTCCGGCGTGAACTTCGGCCGGCCCAGGTAGCGGGCCAGGTTGTCCACGTCCACCCGGATCGGCGCGGGGTCGGTGGCCAGCGTGACGGCCGCCTTGCGGAGGATCTTCGCGAGCGCGCGTTCGAGCTGCCGGACCCCGGCCTCCCGGGTGTGCTCGCCGGCGATCCGACCCAGGGCCGCGTCGTCGACGGTCACCTCGTCGGCGGTCAGCCCGGCCCGTTCCAACTGCCGGGGCAGCAGGTGGTCCCGGGCGATGGCGACCTTCTCCTCCTCGGTGTAGCCGTCCAGGGTGACCAGTTCCATCCGGTCCAGCAGCGGACCGGGGATGGCCTCCACCACGTTCGCGGTAGCCAGGAAGAGCACGTCCGACAGGTCGAGGTCGACCTCCAGATAGTGGTCCCGGAAGGTGTGGTTCTGCGCCGGGTCGAGCACCTCCAGCAGGGCGGCGGCCGGGTCGCCGGCGTACCCGGCGGAGATCTTGTCGACCTCGTCCAGCAGCACCACCGGGTTTATCGAGCCGGCCTCGCGCAGCGCGCGGACGATCCGGCCGGGCAGCGCGCCGACGTACGTCCGGCGGTGGCCGCGGATCTCGGCCTCGTCCCGGACGCCGCCCAGCGACACCCGGACGAACTTCCGGCCCAGCGCCCGGGCCACCGACTCGCCGAGACTGGTCTTGCCGACCCCGGGCGGGCCGGCCAGGGCCAGCACCGCGCCCGACCCGCGACCGCCGACCACGGCCAGGTTGCGGGCCGCGCGCCGGTTGCGCACCGCCAGGTACTCCAGGATCCGGTCCTTCACGTCGGCCAGCCCGGCGTGGTCCGCGTCGAGCACCTCGCGCGCCGCGGCCAGGTCGGTGTTGTCCTCGGTACGCGTGGTCCACGGCATCTCCAGCACCGTGTCCAACCAGGTACGGATCCAGCCCGCCTCGGGGGACTGGTCGCTGGCCCGTTCCAGCTTGCCGACCTCGCGCAGCGCCGCCTCGCGTACCTTCTCCGGCAGGTCGGCGGCCTCGACCCGGGACCGGTAGTCGGCGGAGCCGTCCGGTTCGTCCTCGCCCAACTCCTTACGGATCGCGGCGAGCTGCTGGCGCAGCAGGAACTCCCGCTGGGACTTCTCCAGCCCTTCCCGGACGTCGGTGTTGATCCGTTCGGTGACCTCCTGCTCGGCGAGGTGGTCCTTCACCCAGCCGACCAGCAGCTCCAGCCGGGCGGTGACGTCCGGTGCGCCGAGTAGTTCGATCTTCTGGGCCAGGCTGAGCCACGGCGCGTAGCCGGCCGAGTCGGCCAGTTCGCCGAGGTCGGTCATCCGCTCCATCGCGTCGATGACCTGCCAGGCACCACGGTCGGAGAGGACGGACGTCATCAGGGCCCGGTACTCGCGGGCCAGTTCCCTGGCCCGGCCGGCCGGGGCGGGTTCGTCCATGGTGGTCGCCTCGACCCAGAGGGCCGCGCCGGGGCCGGGCACGCCGGCGCCGATCCGGGCCCGCCGGACGCCACGAACCACGGCGGCCGGCTCGCCGCTGGGCAGCCGGCCGACCTTCTCGATCAGGGCGGTCGTGCCGACCGAGCCGTACTCGCCGTCGACCCGCGGCACGGCCAGCAGGGTCTTGTCGCCGCTGGCCCGGGCGGCGTCGACGGCGGCCTGGGTGGTCGGGTCGAGCGTCACCGGGATGACCATGCCGGGCAGCAGGACGGCGTCGGTCAGGGGAAGAACCGGGAGAGTTGCCATCGAACACCTGCTTCGGTTTGAACTTGAGCGTGTCTGGCTCAAGTTCGTCCGGGCGTTCGATGTTCCGCCTTGTGACTCAGCTCACCCGGCGACGTCGCCACCAGAAGACGCCGAAACCGGCCGCCACCAGCGCCAACGCCCCCGCCGCCGCGACCGGCAACCAGCCCGGCCCGGAGTCGGTGCCGCGCCGCGCCGCCACCTGCTCGGCGGGCCCGAGGGTGGCCGGGTCCGGCGTACCGGTCGGGTCGTCGGTCGGGGCGGCGGCCGCGCCGGTCGGCGCGGCGGGGGTGGACGGGCCGGCGGTCGGCCGGCGGGTGCCGGTCGACGGACCGCCGGTGCCGCCACCACCGGCCGGCGGCACGAAGACCACGTCCGAGCACGAGTAGTAGGTGTCCGCCGACTCCGAGTTCTGCCAGATCGTGTAGATCACCTGACGCCCGGTCCGGTCGGGCAGCGTGCCGGAGAACCGGTACGCCCCGTCGCGTACCGGTGGGTCGGTGCTCACCAGGAACGGCTTCGCCTCCAGCTCCGACCAGGTCAGCGGGCGGGTCGGGTCGTAGCCCTGCTTCGTGGCGTACACCCGGAAGGTGCCCTTGTGCGGGATCGTCGTCCGGTAGGCGAAGGCGAGCCGGGAGCCGGCGACCAGCCGGGTCGCCGGCCAGTCCGCCCGGGCCAGGTCCATCCCGCGGAACTTCGCCAGACCGGCGCTGCACAGCTTGCCGTCCGGGATCATCTCCCGGTCCCGGCCGTCGATTCCGGCGACCCGGACGTTGTCCCACTGGGCGAAGTCGGCACCGGCCGCCGCGGCGGCCCGGCAGGCGGCCGACCGGGCGGCCGAGCCGCCCTCCGGCCCACAGGCCGCCGCCCGGCTCAGCGGCGTCCCCGGTGCCCCGTGTGCCGAGGCGGGCGACCCCGCGGCGGTGACCAGCAGGACCGGAACCGCGGCGACGGCGGCCAGACGACGTAGGCGCATGCCGAGAGGTACGGACGGCCGCCCCGGATCGTTCGATCCACCGTGCCGTCGTCGTTCATCCAGGGTGTGAGCAGGTGGACGGCGGTAGGTTCGGTGTGCGGGAGTACGACCGACGGCGAGGAGGCAGCGTGAGCCAGCAAGTCCGGGGTGTCATCGCGAGGGCCAAGGGCGCACCGGTGGAGGTGACCACCGTCGTGGTTCCCGACCCGGGACCCGGTGAGGCCGTGGTACGGGTGCAGGCGTGCGGCGTCTGCCACACCGACCTGCACTACCGCGAGGGCGGGATCAACGACGACTACCCGTTCCTGCTCGGCCACGAGGCGGCCGGCGTCGTCGAGCAGGTCGGCGACGGTGTCACCGACGTCGAGCCGGGCGACTTCGTGGTGCTCAACTGGCGGGCGGTGTGCGGCGTCTGCCGGGCCTGCCGGCGCGGCCGGCCCTGGTACTGCTTCGCGACCCACAACGCGGCGCGGAAGATGACCCTCACCGACGGCACCGAACTGGCCCCGGCGCTGGGCATCGGCGCGTTCGTGGAGAAGACGCTGGTGCACGCCGGCCAGTGCACCAAGGTCGACCCGGCGGCCCGGCCGGCCGCGGTGGGGCTGCTCGGCTGCGGCGTGATGGCCGGTCTGGGCGCGGCGATGAACACCGGCGGGGTGACCCGGGGCGACTCGGTGGCGGTGATCGGCTGCGGCGGGGTGGGCGACGGCGCGGTGGCCGGCGCGGCGCTGGCCGGCGCCACCACGATCATCGCGGTGGACACCGACTCGCGGAAGCTGGACTGGGCCCGCCGGTTCGGGGCCACCCACACCGTCAACGCCTCGGAGGACGACCCGGTCGAGGCGGTGAAGGCGCTGACCGGCGGCTTCGGTGCCGACGTGGTGATCGACGCGGTCGGCCGGCCGGAGACGTTCAAGCAGGCGTTCTACGCCCGCGACCTGGCCGGCACGGTGGTCCTGGTCGGGGTGCCCACCCCGGAGATGACCGTCGAACTGCCGTTGCTGGACGTCTTCGGTCGCGGCGGCGCGGTCAAGTCGAGCTGGTACGGCGACTGCCTGCCCAGCCGGGACTTCCCGATGCTGACCGCGCTGTACCGGCAGGGCCGGCTCGACCTGGACGCCTTCGTCACCGAGGAGATCACCCTCGACCAGGTGGAGGAGGCGTTCACCCGGATGCACCACGGCGACGTGCTCCGCTCGGTGGTGGTCTTCTGATGCCGGCCCGGATCGACCACGCGGTCACCTCCGGCACGTTCTCGCTGGACGGGCAGACCTTCGACGTGGACAACAACGTCTGGGTGTTCGGCGACGACCGGGAGTGCGTGGTGATCGACGCGCCGCACAGCGCCGAGGCGGTACGCCGGGTGGTCGGCGGCCGGCGGGTGCTCGCCGTGCTGGCCACCCACGGGCACGACGACCACGTACGGGCCGCCCCGGCGCTGGCCCGGGCGGTCGGCGCACCGGTGCTGCTGCACCCGGACGACCGGGTGCTGTGGGACCTGGTGCACCCGGACGTGCCGCCGGACGGCGAGCTCGCCGACGGGCAGCGGATCGAGGTGGCCGGCACCGAGCTGCGGGTGTTGCACACGCCGGGGCACAGCCCGGGTGCGTGCTGCTTCCACGCGCCGCAGGCGGGGGTGGTGTTCACCGGTGACACCCTGTTCGCCGGTGGGCCGGGCGCGACCGGCCGGTCGTACAGCGACTTCGACACGATCATCTCCTCGATCCGAACCCGGCTGTTCACCCTGCCGCCGGAGACCGTGGTGCACACCGGGCACGGCGACAGCACCGGCATCGCCGCCGAGGCACCGCACCTGGACGAATGGATCGCCCGCGGCCACTGACCCGGTGTTCGTGGTCGCGGGACCCGAGCCGGCCGAATCCGTCGCGATCGGCCGAAACGGCTGCTTCGGGGTAGGGGTGCGGGCATGCTCGGGGGTGCTGGATCGGCCCCCGGGCAGAGGAGGCGCGCCGTGAAGGACTACCACAGCGACTGGACCGAAGAGCAGAGCGCGGTGTACGACGAGGCGTACCGCGTCGGGCAGGAGTGGGCGCAGGACCCGGAGACCCCGGTCGACGAACAGCAGCGGGTGGTCAACCTGGCCGAGGCCGACGAGGACGACCTGGCCGACGTGGAAATCGAGTACCAGCCGCTGGTGGACGCGGTGGCCGACGCGACCGGGGTGGACCTGGCCAGCGTGCCGGCCTCCCGGGACGATCCCGGCTTCGCCGGTTTCGTCGACGGCGTCCGGGACGCCGTGGCCGGGGACACCTTCGGCCTCTGAGGCGCGCCTGGCTGAGGCGCGGCCGGCGGCGGCGCGCGGCGTGCCGGCCTCAGAAGTCGGCGTACAGGTGGGGCAGCCGGCGGGGGAAGAGCGTGCGCAGTTGGGCGGCCGCGTCGTCGGGTACGGCGCCGAGGCCCTGGAGGACCACCTCGACCGGATCCAGCACGCCGTAGACCAGGGCGGAGAGGCCGGCCGCGGTCAGCGTGGCCGCCGGTACGGCGGTCGGGTCGGCACCGGTCAGCTCGATCCGGCCGTCGGTGCCGTCGAGCAGGTGCCGGCCGGACAGGAACGGGTCGTCGACGAGTTCGACCACGACCCGACCGGGCCCGGCGGCCAGCCCGCGCAGCGCGTCCAGGGACAGCAGCCGGGCCATCGGGGCGGCCGAGGTCGGGAAGTGGACGTCGGCCGTCACCCGTACGGCGAAGTCGACGCCCCACAGCTCCGGCGTCTCGTCCGGGGCGATCCGCATGGTCACCCGGTCGACCTGGTCGACGTGCCGGGCGAGGAACTGCAACAGCAGGGTCCGGCCGAGCGGCCCGGTGGTCAGCAGGTCGTCGCCGGCCAACGTGCCGCCGTGGTCGGAGATCCGGTACGTGAACACCCCGGCCACCTCGCCGTCCACCAGCGCGGTGACCGACCAGCGCTCGTCGGTGTCGCGCGGCCACACCGCCCGGGACGCCGGGAAGATCGCGAAGCCGTGCCGGTCCGCCAGCAGCCGCTCGGTCAGCGCGCGCTGGTCGGGATAGCCCTCCCGGATCCGCTGCCAGCGCAGGTCGCCCGGCAGGTCGGCGCGGACCAGCGGAGCGAGCCCGGCCGGCGAGAAGCCGACCGTCCGTGCCTTCGGCAGGCCGGCGTACCCGAACCGGGCGTAGAACGAGGGGCGGAACGGGTACAGCGCGCTGACCACACACCCCTCGTCGCGCATCTCGCCGAGCAGTCGGGTGAGCAGGGTCCGCACGTGTCCCTGCCGGCGGGCCAACGGATGGGTGGCCACCGCGGCGACGCCGGCCATCGGCAACACCGTCCCGCGCACGTTCTGCCGCATCGGGATCGCCGTCACGGTGGCCAGCGCGGTCCGGCCCTCCTCGGCCACCAGCGTCCGGCCGTCCTCGGTGTACGGCAGGTAGTCACGGAACTCGTCCAGCCGCGCCGCCGTCGCCGGGGAGGCCTCGAAGGCGTACGCCTGCAACGGGAAGGACCTGGTCAGGCGCTCTTCGGTGGTCAGTCGCCGGATCTCCACGTGCTCCATCCCAACCGCGTCGACCACCCTTTTCAACTGATATTGCGAAAAGCGCGTGGCCGGGACACCGGTCCGGCCACGGAACACGGCCGCCGCACCGGTCAGGTCACCAGGCCGCGGCGGTAGGCGTAGACCACCGCCTGTACGCGGTCGCGCAGGTCGAGTTTGGTGAGGATGCGCGAGACGTACGTCTTCACGGTCTCCTGGCTGATCACCAAGGTCGCGGCGATCTCGCTGTTGGACCGGCCGTCGGCGAGCAGGCGCAGCACCTCCAGCTCGCGCGGGGTGAGCGTGACGTCGTCCGGGGTGGCCTCGGTGGGGCGGATGCGTGCCGCGTACCGGCCGACGAGCTGCCGCGTCACCTCGGGCGCCAGCAGCGCGGCGCCGGTCGCGACGGTACGGATACCGTGCAGCAGTTGCGCCGGTGGGGCGTCCTTGAGCAGGAACCCGCTCGCCCCGGCGCGCAGCGCCTCGTAGACGTACTCGTCCAGGTTGAACGTCGTCACGACGAGGACCTTGACCGGTTGGGGCACCCCGGCACCGGCCAGCAGGCGGGTCGCCCCGATGCCGTCGAGCACCGGCATCCGTACGTCCATCACCACGACGTCCGGGCGCAGCCGGCCGGCGAGGTCGACCGCGGCGCGCCCGTCGCCGCACTCGCCGACCACCTCAAGGTCCGGTTGGGCGTTGATGATCGTCGCGAAGCCGGTACGGATCAGCGCCTGGTCGTCGCAGACCAGGACCCGGATCGGCGCGGTCACGAGGGACTTCCCGCCGGGATCCGGGCCCGGACGGCGAAGCCGCCACCCGGCCGCCGGTCGGCGCTGAATTCGCCGCCCAGGACGTCGACCCGTTCGCGCAGCCCGGCCAGGCCCCGCCCGCTGCCGCCGGGGGAACCGCCGGGAGGTCTGCCGGACGAGTCGGCTCCGTCGGTGTCGACCCGCACGCTGATCTCTCTTTCGCCGTGCCGGACCACGACGGTCGTCCGGCTGCCGTGGGCGTACTTGAGGGCGTTCGTCAGGGCCTCCTGCACGACCCGGTACGCCACGAACTCGGCGCTGCCGGGTGCCTGTGCCGGGGTGCCCTCCTCGGTGAACTCCACCGGCTGTCCGGCCCGCCGGGTCTGCTCCACCAGGGTGCGCAGTTCACCGGTGGACGACGTCCGGGCGTCGTCGCCGTGGTCGGGGTTGAGCAGGTCGAGCAGGTGCCGCAGGTCGGCGATGGCTCGCCGGCCGGTGTCGGTGACGGCGGTCAGGGCCTCGTCGAGGCGGTCCGGGGCGGCGGTCAGGTAGCGGGCCGCCTCGGCCTGCACGACCATCGCCGTCACGTGGTGGGTCACCACGTCGTGCAGTTCGCGGGCGATCCGGGTGCGTTCGGCGGCGCGTGTGGCCTCGGCGACCTGACGGCGGCGTTCGGCCTCGACGGCGCGGGCCGTCCGCAGCCAGGCCCCGGCACCCGTTCCCATGGCCAGCACCAGGTAGAACGTCACGTACTCGGTCACGCTCTCGGTCGAGCCGGACCGGACGAGCGCGACCGCCAGCGCCAGGTACGCCACGGTGAACAGGATCGTGGTGGTCCGCCGGTGGCGGTCCAGGTGCAGGCCCGTACTCAGCAGCGCGAACAGTAGCGCGGCGCCCGAGACCAGGTGGTAGCCGCGGAGTTGGTCGACGGCGAAGCCGATCGACACCAGCGCGAGACAGGCGGCCGGCCAGCGCCGGCGTACCGCGAGCGGAAGGCATTCGAGGCCGACCACCAGGACGGCCAGCGCGTCGTGCGGGCGGCTCGGCAACTCGCCGAGTTGGGTGCCGTGGCTCTCCAACGCGGGCAGGAACGACGTGCCGGCGAGCAGCAGCGCGAACGGGAGATCCCGGACCGTGACGGCACAGCGCCGCCACAGGTCCGGGACTCGACGCGGGTCGATCACCGGGCGAGCGTAGCGGTCGCGTCGGCCGGGGCGGTGCGGCCCCGGCGGGGCAGCACGTTGCCGCGCTTGCGGGCCAGCCGCATGAAGACGGCGGTTATCGCCAGGCCGACCAGCACGGTGACCAGGCTCGCCTCCGGTCCGAACTCGCCGCCGCTGATCGCGGTCGGGCCGGAAGTCACGGCGTGCACCAGGCCCTGCGTGCCGGACTTGCCGGAGACGCCGGCGCCGAAGATGCCGCCCTCGACGAAGTTCCAGGCGAAGTGCAGCCCGATCGGCAGCCACAGGGTCCGGGTGGCGGCGTAGCCGGCGGCGAGCATGCCACCGGCCTCGACCCCGATGGCGAGCACGCTCAGCAGGGTGGCGTGCGGGTTGGCCAGGTGGGCCAGCCCGAAGACCAGGCTGGTCAGCACCAGCGTCGTCCAGGTGCCGAGGCGCGGCTCGATGATCCGGAACAGGATGCCGCGGAACAACAGCTCCTCGGTCACGGCGGCGGCGGCCATGAAGCCGAGCAGCGCCAGCGCGCCCGGCACCGAGCCCCAGCCGGTCATCCGGTAGCCGCCGAAGACGGCGATGACCGAGATGACGGCGACGAACATCCCGGCGCCGATCAGCGCCCCCCGGCCGAGGGGCGCACCGGCACCCTGCCAGGACAGCTCCGCCGGCTCGCGGTGCTCGGTCCGGCGCACCACCCAGCGGTACGCCAACAGCGCCAGCACCGCCGTCGCGAAGCCGAACAGAAGGGTGAAGAACCAGTTCGGTTGCACCGCGTTGGCGAGCAGGCTGCCGACCCCGGCGACCACGGCGACGACGACGAGCTGCTTCAACAGTCGCATCAGGACTCCTCGTGAGACTCCGCGGCCGGAGTGCCGCGGCGTGCCTCAAACGCTATGGAGCCGGCGGTCCGAAATCGTCACCGCACAGTGGACATCCGGAAGTAGCTCGCACGGGGGACAAGCCCGGCGGGCCGGTCGCTCAGTGCGGGACGGTCGCTCAGTGCGGGACGGCGCCGAAGCGGAGGTGACCGCGTCGACGCAGCCGGAAGCCGGACACCAGTGCCACCAGCACCGCCAGGCCGAGGGTGAAGCCGATTCCGTGCACGATGCCCCGGACCAGGTAGCCGCCGTCGGTGTGGTCCACCGCGTACGTGCCGAGTTCCCGAACCGACCACAGTGGCGTGAGCGGGGCCCACGAGGCGTCCGGGTCCATGAGCATCTGGATCCCGATGGTGATGAGCAGCAGCAGTGTGCCCTCCAACTCGCGGGGCAGCACAGTGCCGATCAGCATGCCGAACGGCGCGGCCACCGCCACCGAGAAAACCATCGCCAGCGCGGTCCCGCCGTGTCGCACGTTCGGCGCGTCGAAGTGGACCAGCAGGTAGAACGGTATCGCCACGGCCAGCCCCAGGGCGGTCAGGCCGAGCAGCCGACCGAGGTAGAGCTGACTGGTCCGGTAGCCGGTCAGCCGCAGCCGCGGCTCGATCTCCCGGCTGGCGCTGGTGGCGAAGAGCGCGGCGGTGCTGACCGCCCAACTCACCCCGAGCAGCAGCAAGCGGACCGACTGCCCGACGTAGTCGCCGCGACGGAGCAGGTAGAAGGCCAGCGGGAAGAGCAGCAGCAGCGCGATCACGCCCTTGCGGCGAATCAGCTCGCGCAGCGTCATCTCCGCGACGGTCAGCAGCTTTCTCATCGGCGGGCGCCTCCAACGGGTGCCGAGGTGAGATCGAGGACCAGGTTCACCCGGTCGAGTTGGGTGAGCAGGTGGGTGACCACGACGATCGCCTTGCCGGCGTCCCGCAGCCGCCACAGCTCGTCCCAGAAGTTGACGTACGTCCCCCGGTCGAAGCCCTGGTACGGCTCGTCGAGCAGCAGCACGTCCGGCTCGGTCAGGGTGGACATGGTGAGATTGAGCTTCTGCCGGGTGCCGCCGGACAGGTTCCGGGCCACGGTGTCGACCGGTTCGTTCCAGCCCAGCTGAGCGGCGGCGGTCCGGCCGATCTGACGGGACCGGGCGCGGGACAGCTCCCGGCCGGCGCCGACCAGGACGAAGTGTTCGTCGGCGCGCAGGTAGTCCAGCGTGCCGCCCTGCTGTGGGCAGTAGCCGAGCCGACCGGCGACGGTCACCTCGCCCGAGTCCGGCGAGTCCAGGCCGGCGCAGATCCGCAGCAGGGTGGACTTGCCGCAGCCGTTCGCCCCGACCACGGCGGCGATCTGGCCGGCCCGGACGGTCAGGTCGACGTCCCGCAGGACGGTGCGCCGGCCGTACCGCTTGGTGATGCCGCGGGCCGCGAGCAGCACCGGGCCCGGCCGCAGCGGCGTGGCGGTCGGGGCCGTCCGGATGCTCTCGGCGACCGCCGCCGCGTAGTGCTCGGCGGGCCCGAACACGGCGTACGGGTCCTCGCCGCTGTCCCGCAGGTGGGTGGCCGCCTCGGCGACCACGTTCGCGATGTTGTCCGGGCCGATGCCGTGCCGGCGCAGTTCGATCTCCAGTGCCGCGAGCCAGCTGTTCACGTTCATTGCTCCACCGCCTCCTTCCACAGCGACTCCACCTGGCCGGCGAACAGTTGCCAGTCCCGGCCGTCCCGGCGCAGGGCGGTCTGCCCGGCCTCGGTGAGGCGGTAGTACTTGCGGGCCGGTCCGGCCGCGCCCTCCCGCCAGTGCGCGACGACCAGTCCGGTGCGCTGCAACCGGAGCAGCACCGGGTAGAGCGTGCCGCCCTGGATCGGTCCGATTCCGGCCTCGTCGAGCGACTGGGCGAGTTGGTAACCGTAGGACTCCTCGCGGGCCAGCAGCGCGAGGACGCACAGGTCGAGGACCCCACGGAGCCACTGACTCCGTCGGTCGGTATCCACGTCGTAGAAGGTAGCGGAACCAGCTAGCTGACACAACTACCTAGTCCGGTGCGGGATCATTCGGGGATGACGACCGCCGCCGAGTACACCGAGTTCGCCCGCGAGGCGCGGGGCGTGTCACCCGCGTACGAGCGGCTGTCGCTGGCGGTGTCCCGGGACGGGGAACTGCTCGCCCTGCTCGACGCGCTGCCGCCGGCCAGGCGCCAACCGAACCTGCTGTTCGGCGTCGTACGGCTGCTCGGCGGTCCGGTCGACGACCCGGCCGCGTTCCGCGACTGGACGGTGGCGAACTGGCCGGCCGTCGAGGCGGAGATGCGCGGCCGGGCCACCCAGACCAACGAGGCCGGGCGGTGCGCCGTACTGCTGCCGGTGCTCGCCGGGCTGCCGCAGCCACTCGCGCTGCTGGAGGTCGGCGCGTCCGCCGGGCTGAACCTCTATCCCGACCGGTACGGCTACCGCTACGGCGATCACCGCCTCGGCACGGGCAAACCGGTCCTGGACTGCGTCGCGATCGGGGTCAAGCCGCCGACCCGGGTGCCGGAGGTGGTCTGGCGGGCCGGCCTGGACCTCAACCCGCTCGACGTGACCGATCCGGCGGATGTCGCCTGGCTGGACGCGCTGGTCTGGCCGGAGCACGAGCACCGGCGAGCCCGGCTCGCCGCCGCAACGGCGGTCGCGGCGGCCGACCCACCCCTGCTGGTCCGCGGCGATCTGGTCGACGACCTGCCGGCGCTGGCAGCCCAGGCGCCCGCCGGGGCGACGCTGGTCGTGTTCCACACCTCGGTGCTCTACCAGGTGCCGGCGCCGCGCCGGGCAGCGTTCACCGATCTGGTACGCGGGCTGCCCGGCCACTGGATCGCGAACGAGGACCCGGAGGTGCTGTCCTACGACGGGTTACCCGAGCCGCCGGACGACGGCCACCACAACGTGCTCGCGTTGGACGGGGTGCCGCTGGCCTGGACCCGAGGACACGGGCAGGAAATCAGGGCGCTACCGGCGACGTGTCGGCCAACACAACCATGACGCCTGCGGGCGCGGCCCGGGAGATTTCAGGCGCCGGTGTTCGAGAATTCCCCCGCCACGACCCGCCTCGGCCGTTGCCCGACGCCATCGTCAGTCTATCTTGGACAAGTTTTGTTCCCACCGAACAGAACTTGTCCAAGATAGACAAGCATGGCCGGTCCTAATGCTGTTGGCCCGGCATCCCAGCGACCCCTTTCCTCCGAGAGTTGGACGGGGCCCCGGCCCGATTAGGGCTGACGCCTCCCGGGGCCCCGTCGCTGGTCATCCCATCGGGCCCCTTGTGGGCCAGGCTCCCCGGCCCGCTATCTCCGTTGGGATAACCGCGTGACTCCACACTGGCCGGACCGGGCCGATCGTGGAAGCATGAATGGATCGGCAGCCGTGCCGTTAAAGATCCCGGCAATACCTGTAGGGGGCCGTAGAGGTGAGTAATCTTTTGAATTTGTTTGGCGAGGAACTACGGATAGCCCGGCAGGAGGCCGGACTGTCCCAGGAGGATTTGGCGACCAAAATCAACTACTCGGCCGCTCAGGTGTCCGCGGTTGAGCGGGGCACCCGCCGGCCCTCCGATGACCTGGCAAACAGGGCTGACGCCGTGCTGGGGCTCAACGGTCGGCTGTCCCGGCTGCTGGCAGGCATCCGGCACGAGGCTGCGCAACCGGCGTTGCGGCCCTGGCTGGCGTTTGAAACGGAGGCGGTGGCCCTCCGCTCCTATGAGCCGTGCCTGATCCCGGGGTTGCTCCAAACGGAGGCGTACGCCCGCGCCCTGCTGTCCGGTGGGGGACTACTGACCGCCGCTCAGATTGACGAACAGGTTGCCGTGCGGATCGAGCGACAGGCCGTGCTCGCCCGGGAAAATCCGCCCCAGACCGTCTTCGTCATCGACGAACAGGTATTGCGCCGTCCGCTGGGCGGGCCGGAGGTGATGCGGGAGCAGTTGTTGCACATACTGCAACTGGTGGATGACTGTTCGCGTGTCCGGGTGCATGTCGTCCCCCTGTCCGTGGGGGGCTACGCCGGGTTGGACGGGCCCTTGGCCGTAGCCACCTCCCCGGAGGGGGCCGTGGCCGCGTACCTTGATTCTCAGTTGACAGGCACGCTGGTGGAGCGGCCTACTGACGCGAGCGAGGTGATTCGCGCGTGGGAGGTTATCCGCGGGGACGCCCTCTCTTGCACGCAGTCACGACAACTGATCGAGGAAGCGGCGGAACAGTGGACTTGACCGGCATCCGGTGGCATAAGAGCACCCGCAGCAACAGCACTGGCGGTAACTGTGTGGAGGTTGGCGACAACCTCCCCGGGGTGGTGGCTGTCCGCGACACCAAGGATCGGGACGGGGGAACCCTGCTGTTCGCGCCGGCCGCATGGGCAGCCTTCACGGCTGCCACCCGGGCGGGCCGGTTGGGCCGCTGACGGCTCCCCACGACGACGAAACCCCCCGCCCGGAGCCACCCGGGTCGGGGGTTTCGTTGTTCCAGGAGGTCACCGACAGCCCGTCACCGTTCGAGCAGGTCGCGCAGCACCTTGACGATCTCGTCGGGCGCTTCCTCGGCCATGAAGTGCCCGGCCGAGGTGGTGCGGTGCTCCAGATCGGCGGCCCAGTCGCGCCACAGCCCGGCGGCGTCGAAGCCGAGTGCGGTTCCCCAGTCCTGCTGGACCACGGTGACCGGCATGACCAGGCGGTTCCCGGCGGCCCGGTCGGCCTCGTCGTGCTCGATGTCGATGCCGGCCGAGGCCCGGTAGTCCGCGACGATGGAGGGGACCGCCTCGCGGGAGGCCCTCAGGTACTCCGCCCGCAGGTCGGCGGGAATGGCCTGCCGGTCGCCGGCCCACACGTCGAGGAAGTAGCCGAAGAAGGCGTCCGCGCTGGCGCTGATCATCTGCTCGGGCAGCCCGGGTGGCTGGGCCATCAGGTACAGGTGGAAGGCGACCGCCGCGCTGGATCCGTGCAGAATGTTCCACATGTCCAGAGTCGGCAGGACGTCGAGCGAGGCGAGGTGGGTGACCACGGTGGGGTGGTCGAGGCCGGCCCGGATGGCGACCAGGGCGCCGCGGTCGTGCCCGGCCAGCGCGAAACGGTCGTGCCCGAGCCGGCGGGCGACCGCAACGACGTCGGCCGCCATGGTCCGCTTCGAGTACGTGTCGCGGTCGCGCGCCGCGGGCTTGTCGCTGGCGCCGTAGCCGCGCAGGTCGAGGCAGATCACGGTGTGGTCGGCGGCGACGTGCCGCCACATGAGGTGGGTCTGCGGGAAGCCGTGCAGCAGCACGATCGGGCTGCCCGTACCACCCACCGCCACGTTCAGCGTCACGTCGTCGTCGACCGGGACGCGCCGGTAGTCGAAGTCGGGGATGGCGAAAGTCATGATCGTCCTTTGCTCGTCGGTTGGCCGAGCCCAGCGTGCCGGTCGGCGATGAGCAGGCGATGAGCGCGATACGTTGGGCCGGGGGCGCGGAAGGGTGGTTCGATCGATGCGGGTCAGGTTCGGTGTGCTCGGGCCGGTCGTCGCCTGGGACGGCACCGGTGCGCCGATCGACCTGAAGGGGCCGAAACACCGCGCGGTGCTGGCCAGACTGGTCGTCGCGCGTGGTCGGGTGGTGCCGGTCAACCACCTCGTCGACGACCTGTGGCGGGACCCGCCACCGGGCGCGGTGGGTGCCGTCCGCACGTTCGTCGCGGCGCTGCGGCGGGCGGTGGAGCCGGGGCGTCCGCCGCGGGAGCCGGCCCGGTTGCTGGTCACCGAGGGGCCCGGCTATGCGCTCAGGGCGGCGCCGGACGCGGTCGACGCCTGGCGGTTCGAGGACGCGGTCGCGGCCACCGGGCCCTCGCCGGACACGATCATCGAGCGGCTCGACCGGGCCCTGGGCTGGTGGCGGGGGCCCGCGTACGCCGGCTTCGACGACGAGCCGTGGGCGCGAGTCGAGCGTTCCCGCCTCGAACAGTTGCGGCTGAACGCGATCGAGCAGCGGGCCGAGGCGTTGTTGACCGTGGGGCGGGCCGCCGACGTCGTACCGGATCTCGACGCGCACGTGGCGGAGCATCCGTGGCGGGAGGAGGCGTGGCGACTGCTGGCCCTCGCCCTGTACCGCGCGGGCCGCCAGGGTGACGCGCTCGCGGTGCTGCGCCGGGCCCGTGGTCTGCTGCTGGAACAGCTCGGCGTCGACCCGGGTCCGCGCCTGCGGCTGCTGGAGACCGACATCCTCCGCCAGGTCGACCGGATCGACGACGGTGCCCGATCGCCGGAACCGGACCGGGTCTGGGCGGCGGTCACGGCGGCGTACGACCGCTCCGTGGCCGTCGGAGCCGCGGATCGACTGGAATCGACGGTCAACCTGCTGCGAAGTCTCGCCGTGACCGGGGCGAGCGGACTCGATGCGGCGCGGGAGGGGCGGGTCGCGGCCGTCGTCGCCGCCGAGCAACTGGGCGATCCCGAACTCACCGCCCGGGTCATCGGCGGCTACGACGTACCCGCGATCTGGACGCGTTCGGACGACCCGGCGCAGGCGGCGCGGCTCGTCGCGGCGGCCGAGCGGACCCTGGTCGCCTGTCACCCCGGACCGGCCGAGGCCGCCCGGGCCCGGCTGTTGGCCGTCATCGCGGTGGAGTCGCGCGGTACCCGCGCGGCGCGCGGACCCGAGGCCGCCCGGGAGGCGGAACGGATCGCGCGTCGCCTGGGTGACCCGGCCCTGCTGGCCTTCGCGCTGAACGGCGTGTTCATGCAGAGCTTCCACCGGGCGGGACTGGCCCCCGAACGGGACGCGATCGGTGCCGAGCTGATCGACCTGGCCGGCCGGCACAGCCTGGTGGCGTTCGAGATCCTCGGGCACCTCGTCCGGCTGCAGGCCCGCGGCGCGCTCGCGGACTTCGCGACCGCCGACCGGCACGCCGTCGCGGCCGACCGGCTCGCCGGGCGGCACCACCGCCCGCTGGTCGGCGTCTTCACCCAGTGGTACCGAGCCCTGCGGCTGGCCGCGACCGGGCCGTCGCCGCGGGCCGCGGAGATCGCCTACCGCGACGCGGCGGCCCGGCTCGCCGACGCCGGCATGCCGGGGGTCGAGCGGGGCCTCCTACCGCTGGCCCTGCTCTGCCTGCGGGTGTGGCACGGCGACCCGGTCCGCTTCGACGAGACCACCGACTGGGGCGGTTACACGCCCTGGGTACGCCCGCTCCTCCTGCTGGGCCGGGACCGCCCGGCCGCCGCCGCCACGGCACTGCGGCAGGCCCCCGATCCGCCGCGCGACCTGCTCTTCGAGGCCCTGTGGTGCCTCACCGCCCGGGCCGCGGTCGCGCTGGACGACCGGGCGGTGATGGCACGCGCCCGGGCCGAACTCGCGCCGGCCGCCGGCGAACTGGCCGGGGCCGGCAGCGGCATGCTCACCGTCGGCCCGGTCGCCGGTCATCTCGACATTCTCGACGCGGCCCTGAGCCGCGCCCGATGACCGCGGACCGGGCCGTCATGCCGTCGCCGGCACGACGTCGGCCAGCACGACGGTGACGTTGTCCGGCGCGCCGCCCTGGTGGGTGAGCTTGATCAACTGCTCGGCGCACTGGTCCCGGTCCGGACAGCCGAGCAGCGTCAGGGCGATCACCGGATCGGACACCACGTCGGACAGGCCGTCGCTGCAGACCAGCAGCCGGTCGCCCGGCTGGACGGTCAGCGCGGTGTGGCTCGGCGTGATCTGGGCGCCGCGGACCACCTGGGTCACCAACGAACGCTGCGGATGCTGCCGGGCCTGCTCCGGGGTCAGCACGCCCTGGTCCACCAGCGCCTGCACGAAGGTGTCGTCCCGGGTGAGCCGGTGCAGCTCACCACCGCGGAGCAGATAGCAGCGCGAGTCGCCGACGTGCGCGACGGCCAGCCGGTCCCCGGCGAGCAGGGCCGCCGTGAGGGTGGTGCCCATGCCCTCGCTGGCCGGGTCGGTCCCGGCGGCGGCACCGACCTCCCGGTTGGCGGCGTCCAGCGCGTCCCGCAGCGCGGCGACCGGGTCGTCCACCGGACCGGTGTCCAGCCCGGCGAGGACCCGGATCGCGATGTCGCTGGCCACCTCGCCGGCCGGCAGCCCGCCCACCCCGTCGGCCACGACGATCAACCGGTCGCCCGCGTACGCGGAGTCCTCGTTGTTGGACCGGACCAGGCCGGGGTCGCTGAGTTCGGTGGTCCGGAGGATCAGGCTCATGTCACCTAGCCTGCCAAGAACACCGTCGGGGTGTCTCTACGTACTACTGCGTAAGGTTGGCTCGTGATGCCGGTGTCCATGGTCGGGCGTGCCGGGGAGCTGGCCGAGCTCGCCCGCGCCTGGTCCGCCGTGGTCGAGGCGGACCGGCCGGCGCTCCGGACCGTGGTGATCACCGGCGCGGCCGGGGTGGGCAAGAGCCTGCTCATCGCCGCGGCCCTCGACGGGTACGCCCCGCGCCCGTCGACCGTGCTGTCCGGCGTCGCGCGGGTGCACAGCCCGGCCCCGTACGACTGGTTGGCGGCCGTGTTGTGCGGCCGGGACACCGCCGACCTGCCGGTCCCGGCGGACGCCCTGGCCTGGTTGGCCCAGCAGCCCAACTCGCCGCGGGAGCGCTACGCGCCGGAGGCGCTGCTGCGGCTGGCCGTGGCCACCGTCCGGGCGCTGGTCGGCGCCGGGCCGGCCGTGCTGGTCGTCGACGACCTGCACGCGCTCGACCCGGCGAGCCTCAACCTGATCGGCGAGCTGGCGGCGGTGCCCGACCTGCCCGCGCTGCTGGTGGTGGGCAGCCGGCCGCCCGCCGCGTCGGTGGCGCCGCAGCTCACCGCGCGCACGCTGGCTCGGCTCTCCGGTACGCCGGGGGCGGTCCGCCAGCACCTCGGCCCGCTCACCCCGGCCGAGGTCGCCGAGGTGCTGGCCGAGGTGTACGCCGGTGAGCCGGTCGCCGAGGAGATCGTCGCGACGGTGTGGGAGCGGACCGGGGGCAACCCGTACTGGCTCACCGAACTGCTCGCCGCCCGCGGTGCCGGTCCGGTGGCGGCGTTGGTCGCCGGGCCGCTGCCGGAGCACCTGCGGCTGCCGACCGGTCCCGCCCCGGACGCCGCCGAGCTGACCAGCCGGGAGGCCGAGGTGCTGCGGTGTCTTGCCGGCGGGATGTCGAACAAACAGATCGCCCGTTCGCTGGGAATCTCCGTCCGCACGGTCACCGTTCACGTTTCCAACCTGCTGCGGAAGACCGGTGCGGCCTCCCGAACGGAAGCAGCACTGCTGGCCGTGCGCCATCAGTTGATCGGTCCGATGAGACGGTCGTAGTAGTCCCCTTTCTCCGAGCTTGACGCGTACGCCATCATTAGCAGAAAGGACCGGAGCTTTGTCTACATGCTCCGGTGGGCCGACGTCTCTGGCCGCGTAACGCGAGTGCCGCTCGGCTGTTCGACGGTGCATTTGGCGGATGGTGGTGTAGGACTGATGAGGATTCAACCCCGTCAGCAGCTCCTGGAAATTTGGGGCGCGGCCGTAGGGTCGTCCTGGCAGGACGGTCAGTGGCAGTGGGGCGGTCGGCACGGCTCGAATTCGATCGGGGACGCCGAGCAGTTGCTCTGCCTCCTGCTTCCCGCGACGCAGGTGGCCTCGTTCAAGATCGACAATCCGGACGAGACCGCCGACGAGATGCTCCGGGCGCTGCGCCCGCTCGGCACGGCGACCCAGATCCCCCGGGTGTTGATCCAGGTGCTGACCGAGTACTTCACCAAATACCGCGACGAGACGGGTGCCCCGGTTTTCTCCGGCGGCACCTATTTCGTGGTCGAGGACGGCGCCGACAAACCCACCCCCGAACAGCTCGAACTGGGCATCGTCGACTCGTACGCGATGTCGGTGACGCTGTCGCTGGCCACGATCGGTTTCGCGAAGGTCTTTCGCGGCGCGGTCCGCCGGGACGAGGTGCTGCGCGAGATCGAGGCACTGGAGACGCTGGCCAGCCAACGGCTCAGCGCCGCGATGGTGGGCCTGTTGCGCAGTTTCTCGGTCTACGTCTTCGACGTCGACTCCACCGAGGGCGGGGTGCTGATCCGGACGGTCAACCAGTCCCGCATGCCGCAGCGCCAGGTGGTCGCGCAACTGCGCCGGGAACTGCGCCAGACGATGGCGACCTTCCGCGAGGTCCTGATCGGATCCGGCCAGGTGGGTGACCTGGAGAGCGCCAACCGGCTGTTCGAGTGCGGTTGGTCCTGGGGGGTGGTCAAGGACGCCCCGGTGGTGGAGACCGAGGAAGCGGTGGGCGAGCAGCCCAAGGGCGTGGCCGAGGAGAAGCCGTACCTCTACTTCACGGTGGTCGCACTGGACGCGATCGAGGACCTCTTCTCCGAACGGACCCGCATCCTCGGCCTGCTGAACGACGAACAGCAGCGGCTGTCCCGGGCGCTGCAACTGCGCTGGGAGTTGACCCGGACCTACTGGGCCACGGTCGCCACCTTCGGCAACAGCCACCGCTGGCCGTTGGAGGACATCCCCTGGCAGACCACCGACGCTGACACGTCCGACTACTTCACCCTGCTGGTCACCTCGCTGGCCGTGAAGGGTCTGGTCAACCTGCGTGGCTCGGACGCCGAGCTGTCCCGGGTCGGTTCGGTGCTGAGCGAACTGGCCAACCGGGCCCGGATCACCCGCCGCCCGTTCGAACGGGACGCGGCGCTGACGCTGCACGCCCCCGGCGTACGGGTGAACCTGATCGGCAGCGAGCAGTTGGGCGGGCCGCGGCTGCGCTGGGCGGTGAGCGAGTTCGCGCCCCTGCTGCTGCAGCGGACCGCGTACATCGCGACGCTGATCAGCGACACCGAGCAGCGGGGCGTCCTGCTCGACCTGGCCGACGCGGTGTGGGACCACCTGAGCAGCCGGCGCCTCGACCAGGGCTCGATGCGGGCCCTGTGGGACCAGCCGGCCAAGGCGTTCCCGCAGTTGAACGTCCACTACGACCGACCCTCCTGGTACTTCACCGAGCGGGTGGTGGCCGGACTGGTCACCACGGCCAACATGCTCAACCGGGCGCCGCTGCGCAGCGGGCGGCTGGTCGAGGTCGCGATGGAGCTGCTCAGCGAGGCGGAACACCTCTACGACATGGAGTTGCTCAGCGGTGCGGCCGAGGCCGGCCCGAAGATGCAGCAGACCTTGCACGTCGTCCGGGTCAACCTGGAGCGGGCCCGCGAGATCGTGCAGGACCGGCCGGGCACCTCCGTGGCGCTGACCAGCGAGGTGCTGCGGTCGCTCGACGAGTTCTCGGCGGCCCGGCGCGACGTCACGGAGGCGGGCTGACCATGCTGATCTTCGCGGCATCCGACAAGGGCGGCACCGGCCGCTCGGTCACCAGCAGCAACGTCCTCTACCGCAGCGCCCTGCAGGGTACGGACGTCTGCTATCTCGACTTCGACTTCGGCTCGCCGACGGCCGGTGCCATCTTCAACGTCGAGTCGGTGGTGCACGGCACCACCCGGGGCGGACTGCACTCCTACCTGGACGGCGACGTCGCCGAACCGCAGCGGATCGACGTGTGGGACGACTCCGACCGGTCCAGCCTGCGCAACCGCCCGCCGGGTGCCGGCCGGCTGGTCCTGCTGCCGGGCGACGCCGGCGGTGGGGAGTTCCCGTCCACCCGGGAGATGGTCATCCGGTGCGGCCGGTTGTTCCTCCGGCTGGAGGAGGAGTTCGACCTGGTCCTGGTGGACCTCAGCGCCGGCCGGTCGTACGCCACGGACATGGTCCTCGCCGCCACCGCGTTGCCGGAGCTGGCCTCGGTCCGGGCGCGGTGGCTGGTCTTCCACCGGTGGACCCGGCAGCACGTGCTGGCCGCCTCGGCCCTGGTCTACGGGACCAGGGGAATCCTGGAGACGGGCGTCCGGCACGGACACGACCGCGACGAGTTGGCCGACTCGCTGCGGTTCGTCCGGACCGCCGTCGTCGACCCCGACTCGCCCGAACTCGAAGGGCTCCGGCCGGGTCAGCTGGCCTGGCTGCGCGAGTGCAACCGTGACCTGCTCGAACTGGCCAGCACCAACCGGGTCGGCCGGACCATGTTGATCGACTCGGTGCCGCTGGATCCGGTGCTGCAATGGCGGGAGCAACTCATCTCCGACAACGACGTGTACGCGCGCCGGATCGCCAACCTCGAGACCGTGGAGGCATTCACCAGGCTGGCCAAGCTCATCGTGGACGACGCCGCCTGGGAGACGCTGTGACGGCCCCGGAGGTCGCCTTCGAGGAGAGCACAGCCCGACGCAGCGTCGAGTCGGTGCCGCTGTCGCACGTGTCGATCGAGGTGGGCCACCTCTACATCGAGGAGTTCGCCGGCGGGATCGAAGGGCTCAAGCGGCACTTCGCTCGGATCGCCCCCTGGGTGGCGGCGGCCCGGCTGGCGGCCGACGACCGGGCGCCGACCGGGCGGGCCCGGATCAGCACCTGCTTCATGATCGACGACTACTTCAGTCGGTTCAGCACACCCACGGTGGTGGCCCGGCAGGTGCTCACGGCCGCCGAGAGCGCCGGGCTGGTCATCGACTACTTCGCCCGGGAGGCCGGCTGCGCCCAGGCCGACGACATCCCGCTCGCCGAACTGGTGCTCACCCAGTTGGTCTCCGACCCGGTTCCGGAGACCACCGGCGACCGGCCGCCGACGATCGAGACCGGCTGGCTGTGCAACGGCAAGCGGTCACCCGCGCTCGGCCCGGCCCAGGCGATGAGCGGTGGGCGGGTGTGGCAGCCGCCGGTGCAGAACGCGGCCAACCGACATTCGATCTTCCTGGACGTCGAGCTGTGGGACTACCTGGACAACGGCGAGCGGCAGTGGTCCTGTCCGTTCCTGGCCGCCGTCTGGCAGCTCATGCGGCTCGGCCTGCTGCGACACCAGGGCGAGGGAGTGACCAACCCGTACCTGCTGGACGACTGGCCCGACGACTGGGACCGGCTCCCGGCGGTGGTCAAGCTCAACCCGAACGCCGCCCCGTTCAGCGCCTACCGCACGTTCTCGGTCCTCGGCACCCGGTTCCTGCCGATCGAGCACGCCGTCCGGACCATCCTCAGCCAGGTCTCGGTCGACCCGGCGGTGCTGGACCAGCTGCACACCCGCAGCCGGGCGGAACGACTCGACCTGCCGAAGGACCTGGTCGAGCGAGTCGAGTACGCGTTCGTCGCGGACTGAGCGGGTCGAGTACGCGTTCGTCGCGGACTGGAGCGGGTCGTGCCGGCGCAGCTCATCCGACCACGTCCGGCAGATCCCCCGGATCGGCGCCGGGCAGCCAGGTGAGCGTCTGACCGGCCAACCGGCGGAAGTCGGGATCGGCGTCCTTCGCCGCGAGTTCGGTCAGCAGGGCGCGGACCTGGTCGTCCTCGCCGTACCGCGTCCCGAGCACCAGGACCGCGGCGGCGCGGACCGACCAGTCCTGGTCGTGCAGTCGGGTGACGAACAACTGGCGTACCTCGGTGTGCCCGGCGAGCCGCTCGCCGAGCACCCGCAGCACGTCCCGGCGGACCTGGACGTCGGAGTCGTGCTCGGCCTTGTGGATCAGCAACTCCCGGACGCTGCGGTCGGTGCCGAACCGGTCGCCGAGGATCCGTACCGCGGCGCTGCGGATGGTCGGGTCGGTGCTGTCGGCCCGGGCGACGAGGGCCTCGTACTGTTCGACGTCGGTGCCGAGATGGCTGGCCAGCGCGCCGGCGGCCTCGCGGACGAGTTCGGCGTCGGGGTCGACGCGCACCCGCTCCAGCAGCAGCTCCCGGACGCCGGGCCCGGCGTTGAACCGCGCCACCAGCATCCGCACCGCGGCCAACCGGACCCGGGCGTTGCTGTCGTCGTGCAACCGCCGGGCCAGCAGCCGGTGGGCCCGCTGCGGTGACCCGGCGCGACCGAGCACCGCGGTCGCCGCGTGCTCGAAGACCCGGGCGTCCGGGTCGCGGCGGGCCCGGTCCAGCAGTACGGCGTGCGCGTCCCCGTGCGCCTGCGCGTGCGGGATGAGCGCGGTCACCGCCGCCAACCGGACGGCGGCGTCGTTGTCGGCGCGGGCGCGTTCGACGACCGCGGCCCGGATGTCCGGATCCGTGCCGACGCATTCGGCGAGGGCCCGCACCGCGGCCAGCCGGACGTCGGCGGCGGGGTCCTGCCGGGACAGCTCGGTCAGCACGGCGCACACGTCCGGATCCATGCCCACCCGCTCGACCAGTGACCGGACCGCCGCCAGCCGGATCTCCGGGTTACCGTCGTCGCGGGCCAGCCCGGTCAGCGCCGCGCCGACCGCCGGATCGACCCCGACCTGCTCGGTGAGTGCCCGGGTGACGTCCAGCCGCAGGCCGGCGTCGCCGTCCCGACCGGCCGCGGCGATCAGCAGCCGCACCATCGGCTCGTCCCGAGCGAAGCACTGGATCAGGGTCTGCAGGGCGGCCCGCCGGGACGAGGGTTCCGGGTCCTCCCGGGCGCGCTTCTCCAGCAGCGCGCGCACCTCGGAGCCGTCGATGTCGGGCCGGCCGTCCGGACCGGACCGGTCGATCAGCGCCTGGGCCGCGGCGCGCAGCACCAGCGCGTCCCGGTCGTCGCGCAGCCGTTCGAGCAGCAGGTCGCGTACCACCGGGTCGTCGGACAGCCGTTCGCCGAGGACGCGCACCGCGGCCCGGCGCGGCACCGCCTCGGGATCCTGCCGGGCCCGGGTGGTCGGCACGTCGGAGTTCCGGCGGGCCCGGGTGATCAGCGCCTCGCGGACCTGGGCGTCGGCCGGGAAGCGGTCCACCAACGCGTACGCCGCGCTGCGCAGCACCTCGGCGTCCTGGTCGGTGCGGAGCCGGTCGAGCAGCAGGTCCCGCAGGTCCGGCTCGGCGCCGAGCCGCTCGCCGAGGGCCTGGACGGCGGCCCGGCGCACCGGCGGGTGAGTGTCGCCGCGGGCCCGCTCGCGGAGCAGTTCGGGCACGCCGGGCTCGTCCCGGAACCGCTCGCCCAGGGCCCGGACGGCGGTCAGTCGGACCCCCGGGTGCCCGTCCTGGGCGGCCCGTTCCACGAGCAGGTCGCGCACCCGGTGGTCGTCGCCGAACCGTTCGCCGAGGGCCTGCACCGCGGCGAGTCGTACCCCGGCGTGGAGGTCGTCCCGGGCCCGCTTGACCAGCCGGAGCCGGGCCCGGGTGGCGGCGGCCAGGTGCGCGTTGCTGTCCGCCACGGCCGTCGCCACCTGGGCCAGCTCGGCCAGCCCGGCGACCGAGGCGTACGAGGCGGTGTTGGCGTCCATCGAACCGAGCACCTCGTCGAACAGGTCGTCGATGCGTTCGGCGGGGGCGGACAGCATGGCGGCGAGCCGGGCCGCGTACGTGGACACCGGGCTCCACACCACCCGGACACCCCGCCGGCGGTACCAGGACAGGTAGACCTCCCGCCCGGGCCAGTTCGGGCCGATCGCCTTGGCGGCCGGCAGGATCTCGTCCTCGATCAGCGCGGCGGTCTCCCGGTCGTCGATCGCCACGCAGTGCTCCAGCAGCAGGACCAGCCGCCGCAGCAGTGCCTCGGCCGGCGCGGCCACCGCGTGGATGTCGCGGACCTCGGCGAGGCACTGCACGGCCAGCGCCAGGTTCCACGGCGGGGGCGCGAAGCCGGCCGGTGGCCAGGGCTGGTTGACCTCGGCGGTCAGCAGTTCGATCACCTTCGCCGTGTGCCGGGCGTGCATCGCCCCGGCCAGCAGCCGGAGCACCTCCCGCCAGGACACGTCGGCCCAGTGCCGGCGGTACAGGTCGGTGATCTCGTCGAAGGTGAGCACCTGGTCGTGCTGGAACCGGGTCAGGATCGCGTCGGCGCAGAAGAACTCGAGGAAGGTGCGGTGCACGAAGCCGTGCACGTGCGGGCCGTACCGGCTAAGGATGAAGTTGCGCTCGCGGAACTGCCCGATCATCGACAGCGCGACGGCCCGGGCGGTGGCCGGGTCGCGCTGGTAGCGCTCCATCAGGTACTGCTCGAAGACCTCGCTCAGTTCCTCGGTCGGTACGTAGTTGACGGTCAGTCCGCGTTCGTTGGCCTGCATCCGGTAGGCGAGCCGGCGCAGCAACTCCTTCTTGTCCTCGGTGTCGAGGAAGGCCAGTTGGGTGTTGTTGTGCTTGCGCAGGTGCCGGTTCACGTCCCAGTGCTCGACCAGCACCGTCGCGGCGTGGTCGTAGAGGCGCCACCGTTCCTGCGGCAACGCCTGGTGGTTGCCGATGATCGCCAGGATGGTCAGCAGCAGCGGGTTGCCGGCCAGTTCCCGGATCGCGTACGAGTGCCGCATCGCGTCCAGCAGTCGGGCCCGCCCCTGCTCCGCCTCGGCCGGGTGACCCGGCCGGGCCGACCGGTACCAGCCGGCCAGGAAGTCACCGGCCTGCTGGTCGTCCAGGTCCTGCAGGGTGAAGTGGTCGAACCCGGCGTCGGTCAGGATCCTGCGCGCGTAGCCGATGGTCCGGGAGGTGACCACCACCCGGGCCTGCGGGAAGTCGGCCGCGAAGTTGACGATCTCGCAGGCCACGTCCTCGCGCTGGCGCGGGTCGAAGACCTCGTCCAGTCCGTCGAAGATCGCGACGACCCGGCCCGCGGTGAGCTGTCGCAGCAGCGCCGCCCGCTCCACCCCCAGCCCGTCGGAGGCGGCGTGCCGGTCCAGGTAGTCCAGGAACCCCGCGCACCGGCCGTCGGCCACGGCGGTGACGTACGACCGCAGCTCGATCAGCAGGGGCAGGTGGTCGGCCAGGTGGGCGAGCCGCTCGTGCGGCCGGTCCTCGGTGAGGGACAGCGCCAGGTGCCGGGCGATTGTCGACTTGCCCGAACCCGGGTCGCCGAGCAGCACGACCGTCCGGCGCTCCGGATCGGTCAGCACGTCGAAGACCCGCTGCAGCGGTTTCGCCCGGTACGACTCGTTCAGCTGCACCAGCTCCGCCGGGTCCACCTCGTCCGGCACGTCGTCGCTGCCGATCGCGCCGTGCGCCTGCATCCGGCGCCGCCACTCCCGGGGCAGCTCGGCCGGCGGCGGGTCCTCCCGTACGGACGGCTCCACGAAGACCGAACCGAGTTCGATCTGCAGGTACTCGTCGTTCGGGGCGGGCGTCAGCGCGTCCAGGTCCAGCATCCCGTAGTGCTGGCGCAGCCGGCCGAAGTAGTGCTTGATGGTGTCGCTGAACGGCTGCGGGAGCGGGGCCGGGCGGAGGTTCTCGGCCAGGTACATGGCGACCGCGGCGGTCACCCGGGCGGCGAGGTCGGTCGGGTCGGCGAAGATGCTGCAGGTGTGCCGGGCGGCCAACTCGGCCCGCAGGGACTCGATCCGGTCGGCGTCCACGCCCCGGTCGACGGAGCTGCGCGGCCAGGGGGCGTCCTCGTCGAGCAGGAAGATCAGGCAGTGCTTGCCGTCGGCCAACGCGCGCCGGTACTCCAACTCGGTGATCGACTTGTCGTATCCGGCCGGCACGAAACCGTACCGCCACGCGAATATTCCGACGTAGACATCGCATTCTGAAACATCCGCAAGGCATCGTTCCAGCGGGCGTCTATCCTCGGCGACATAGGATTCCATCGCCACGTCATCGACCCGTAACCGGCGCAGCGCGAGCTGCACGGCGGCGCGACATTCCTGGAGATCCCGGAATGTGGCCGATACGTAGACCTTGGTCACGGCGGCTCCTCGCGGCGTGAGCGGCACGTGGCGCAACCGTACCAATGGGATGCAAGAATTGATGTCGTCCATTGACCCGATCGGGCTCGCCGAGCGGGTCACCTTCCACCGCCGGTCCGCCGTGGTCGATGACTCAACGGGTGTCGGTTTGCGCTGCCCCATGATGATGAGATGAAATCGTCGGATCGGCGTGGTTGCCTGTCAGGCGCCCACCGGCGGTGGAGTTCGACGTTGCGGGAGGCGCCGCCATGCTGACCTTGGGTGAGGTCCACACCGGATTGCTGCAGAACTCGACCTCACTTTCCCTGGACCGCACCGCCGACCTGCTCGACCTGTTGGTGGGCCAGCGGGTCCGACGGTCCGAGCGACCGATCGCGTACGCCGTGTCGCCGGACGAGATGACCGGCGTCGACTGCCGGCTGCCGACCGCCTCGGGTCGGGCCAACCGCGGCGTGGGCACCGTCGTCTCGCACGCCGCCGTGACCGGTGGGCACGTGCTGCAGGGATCCACCTACACCCGGGTCGACCGGGCCCCGAGCAACCGCCGACTGGCCTGGTCGCACTACCTGTCCCGACCGGGCCAGGTGGAGACCATCGGCAAGGTCGACGCCCGGGACGTGTGCCAGGGCTTCCTCGGCCCCGCGCCGCAGAGCCAGACGCTCAACCTCGGCGCGATCAGCGCCCGGGTGGTGGACGGGGTGCAACGCTCACCGCTGCTCGACCGGCGACCGCCGTTCCGGACCCGGCGGACCAAGCTGCGCTGGTCCGTCCTGCCGGCACCGGACGAGACGGCGGAGCCGCGCGGCACCTTCCGGGTCGAGTCGGACACCCTGCGCACCCTCGAACTGACCGCACCGGCCGGTGACGTACAGGCAATCGTGGAGCTGTGCGAGGACCTGGCCCTGCACGACTGGCTGCTCACCACCCTGCTGTCGCTGATGGAGGCGAGCCTGACCGGCACCGGCACCCGGGCGCAGAAGGTGCACCGGCTGCGTCCGGCGATCGACTGCCTGCTGCACCTGTGGATGCCCGCGGCCCGGCTGGACGAGTCGGTGCTCTCGGTGTGGCAGGCGCTGGAACGCCGGCCCGGGTTCACCCGGCAGTGGCAGTCGTCCGTCGACCGGATCCGCGACCAGGTCACCCTCAGCACCATCGCCCTGCTGGAGGCCCCGGTCCGCTGACCGCTGGCCCGCCCGGGGGCCGTCAGGCGGTCCCGACCGCCAGCGTCGTTCCGGGTACGGCCAGCCGTACCGCGTCGGCCGTCACCTCGCTGATCTGGTCGGCCTCGACGTAGCAATCGGGCCCGGACCGGTCGCCGGTGAGCCTGAGGTAGCCGGTGCGCAGCAGCCGGGCGGCCAGGTCGGCCGGGACGGCCGGCTCGTCGCCCTCCTCGGTGTGCGGGACCTTCCCGGCGAGTACGCCGTCGCCGTCCGACGGTTCCTGCGCGACGACCGCGTTCGGGTCGCCCGACCGGACGGCGGTCACGGTGCCGACCTCGGCGCCGGTCGCGTCGATCACCCGCATGCCGGGGGCGATCCGGTCGAGGAGGACAGGGCCGTTCGGGACGTCTGGCTGCATATCGGGCCGGTTCCCGGAACCGGTCGGCGCTAAACGCGGCCACCGGGCGACCCACCGGACAACTCCCGCCAGTTGTCCGGGCCGGTGAGCAGGGCGCGCACCGCGTCGTAGGCGGCGTCCTCGGTGTCGTACTCGGCGAACCGGGAGATCCCCTCGGCGCCGCCGGTCCGTCGCTCCACGTGCCAGCGGTCGCCGTCGGCGCGCAGGAAGACGTCCCGCCGGGCGAGTCGCCCCCACTTGCCGTTCCACCAGTGTTTGCGCTGCTCCATGCCGGGACTCTATCGAACATACGTTCGATGATGGATGCCCACCGGTGGACCGGCGACGGCCGTCGATCCGCCGGTGGTCGGCGGGATCGACGGCCGTCGGGCGTTCCGATCGGTACGCCCCGAGGGGGTCGGCGCGGGCCGGTCGGCCCGTGCCGAGGGGGTCGGCGCGGGCCGGGGCTCAGCGGGTCCGGGCTCAGCGGGTCCGGGGGTCGGTGCCGCGCGGGTACTCCTGGCCGGTCAGCCGGTCCAGCGCGCCGCGGTGCTGTTCCGGTACCCGGCCGGCGCCGGCGACCAGCGCGTCCCGGATCTCGGTGAGCAGCTTGACCTCCTCGCTGGGCGCCGCGGGCGGCGGCTCCTCGCCCCGCTTACGCCGCTCGGCCAGCTTGTTCATCGGGTACACGACCAGGAAGTAGAGCACCGCCGCGGTCAGCAGAAAGGTGATCAAGGCGTTGAGGAACGCGCCCCAATCCACGTAGTTGTCGGTGCCCAGCTTGATCCGCCCCCCGACGTGGTTGCCGTCGGCCCCGACGAGCTTGATGACCGGCTGCAGAAACGCATTCGTGAACGCGGTGACCACTGTCGTGAACGCGGCGCCGATGACGATGCCGACCGCGAGGTCGACGACGTTGCCGCGCATGATGAAGTCTTTGAAGCCCTTGAGCATTCGTCCTCCAGCGATGTCCGGGTTGTTACCGCGGCACCCTATTCCCCGGAGGTCGACTCCAGAAAAGTACCGGCCTCGTCGGCCGCCCGGGCCGGGTCGCCGGCCCGGATCGCCGCGATCAGGCGGGTGTGGTCGACGTACCGGTCGGGCCGCAGGTCACCGCCGACCGCCTGGGCCACGGTGGCCCGCATGGCGGTGCCGACCGAGGCGTACAACTCGGCCAGCATGGCGTTGTGCGCGGCCGCGACGATCGTGCTGTGCAGGACCGCGTCGGCCTCGACGAAGTCGGCGGCCCGGCCGGACCGCCAGGCGGCCTCCCGGTCGGCGAGCGCGCGGTCCAGCGCCGCCAGGTCCGCGGGCGTACGCCGGGCGGCCGCCAGCCGGGCGGCCTCCACCTCGAACGCCCGCCGGACCTCGACCACCTCGGCCAGCCGGGCGGCCGGGAACTGCCGGGCGACGGCGCCCGCGAGTTCGTCCGTGGAGATCACGTACGTGCCGGAGCCCTGCCGGCACTCCAGCACCCCGGCGTGCACCAGCGCGCGGACCGCCTCGCGGACCGTGTTGCGGCCCACGCCGAGCGCCTCGACCAACTGCGGCTCGGTGGGAATCTTGCTGCCGAGCGGCCAGGAGCCGTCCTCGATCGCGGCCCGGAGCCGGTCGATGGTCTGCCGGATGCGGGTCCGCCGTGGCGCGGCCGGCGCGGAATCGAAGGCCGGTGTCATCCGTTACACCACCCGTCCGGAAATCATCCCATGATTGTAGGGTCGACGACATGACGCCGCCAACCGCCACCTACGCCGCACCGGCCGACGCCGCGGCACCCCGCACCCCGGTGGTACGCGGCGGCTTCCTGGTCCTCGCCGCGATCCTGCTGATCGCGCTGAACCTGCGGATCGCCATCACCAGCCTCGGTCCGCTGCTCGACGAGGTACGTACCGGTCTGCGACTGTCCGGCACCACGGCCGGCCTGGTCACCACCCTCCCGACGATCGCCTTCGCCGGGTTCGGCGCGTTGACCCCGGCCCTGGTCCGCCGGTTCACGCCGGCCCGGGTGCTGGTGGTCGCGATGGCCGCGCTCGCCGCCGGACAGCTGCTGCGGGTGCTCACCGGTTCGTCGCTGGTCTTCCTGATCACCAGTGCGCTGGCGCTGGCCGGGATCGCGGTGGCCAACGTGCTGCTGCCGATGCTGGTCAAGTACCACTACCCGGACCGGGCCGGGGTGCTCACCGGGGCGTACATCATGACCCTGACGGTGGGCAGCACGGCCGCCGCGGCGGCCGCCGTACCGGTGGCGCACGCCTTCGGGTCCTGGCGGGTCGGCCTCGGCGTCTGGGCGCTGGTCGCGGCGGTGGCGGTGCTTCCGCTGGTCCCGCTGGCGCTGCGCTGGCGCGGCGCCGGCGCGCCGGCCGGCGGCCCGGTGCCGGCCGGCGCGGGCCGGGTACGCCCGGCCCGGACCCGGCTGGGCTGGGCGATGGCCCTCTACTTCGGAGCCCAGTCGCTGAGCGGGTACGCGATCATGGGTTGGCTGGCGCAACTGTTCCGGGACGCCGGCTACCGGCCGGCGACCGCCGGTCTGCTGCTGGCCGGGGTGACCGCGCTGGGTGTCCCGATCGCCCTGGTGATGCCGACCCTGGCGACCCGGCTGCGGACGCTGCGGCCGTTGGTGCTGACGCTGGCCGGCGCGATGGCGGTGGCCTACGTCGGGCTGGCCCTCGCCCCGTACGGCGGCGCACTGCTCTGGGTCGCGCTGGCGGCGGTGGGCCAGGGCGCCTTCCCGATGATCCTGGCGACGATCGGCCTGCGCGCCCGCACCCCGCAGGGCACCGTGGCGCTCTCCGCGTTCGCCCAGAGCACCGGTTACGTCATCGCCGCCCTCGGGCCGCTGCTGGTCGGGGTGCTGCACGACGCGACCGGGGGGTGGCTCGCCCCGATCGGCTTCCTGCTCGGCGCGCTGGCCGTGCAGACCCTCGCCGGGCTGGTCATCGCCCGGCCCCGGTTCATCGAGGACGAGCGGTAGTGCCGGGTCCCGGTCACGGGACTCGCCGGGCGCCGGCCGTCCCACCGCACCACCCCGCCGGCGGCGGGAACCGATGACGGCGGGGCGGTGCGGAACGGAGTCAGTTGGCGGCCGGGCTCGGCTCGCCCGCCACGGCCTGGTCGACGGTGGGGTAGGTCTGCAGCACCTCGACCAGACCGCTCACCTCCAGGATGCGCAGCACGCCGCGCTGCGGCGCGGCGAGCCGGACCACCCCGCCGGCCTCGTCGCAGCTGTTCTTCGCTCGGACGAAGACGGACAACCCGGTGGAATCGCAGAACGACACCTCGGCCAGGTCGAAAACCAGCCGGTTGCGGCCCTTTTCCAGCAGATCCGTGATCTGATCCTGCAACTGGGGCGCGGTGGCCATGTCGAGTTCGCCCGCGACCGACACGACGACCACGTCGCCGCGTTGTTCGGTGTGCACCGTCAAAGACATTCGGGACCTCCTGGTATCGGACGAACGGTACCCGACCGTTGGCCGGCGACGCAGGACCACCGACGGTCGGCGATGACCGGGATCATGTCGTTGCCTACCGGCAACTAACTATGGTTGAGCGGTGATAGAGTCCGCCCGGTCCGGGCCCAGGGAGGTAGCAAGTGGCGCTTAACGCAGACGACAGCACCAGGCTGGCTGAACTGCTCGAACAGCACTCCGAACAGATCCTTGTCCGGTGGACCGAGTTGGCCACCGAATCGTTGCGGGGCCGGCTGAGTCAGACCGAATTGCGGCGTCAGGTGCAGGAACTGTACAACGCCCTGCTGGCGGCCGCCCGGTCCGGCGCGCAGAACGGCCGGCTGGACCTCGACGGCGAGGGCGGTCAGGAACTCCGGGCGGTGCTCGCCGAGCTGTCCCGCAGCCAGGCCCGGCAGGGCTTCAGCGCCACCGAGACGGCGGTCGGGGTGTTCGCGCTCAAGGAGGCCCTGCGCGGCACGATGGTGGCCCGCGGCGAGGAGGCCCAGGCGCTGGCCGACTTCGTGACCTTCTCCCCGTTGATCGACCAGTTGGGGCTGTTCACCTTCGAGAGCTACGCCCGGGCCCGCGAGGAGTTGATCGCCGACCAGGCCGAGCAACTGCTCGAACTCTCCACCCCGGTGGTCAAGCTCTGGGAGGGCGTGGTCGCGGTGCCGTTGGTCGGCACCCTCGACTCGGCCCGGGCCCAGGTCGTCATGGAGCGGCTGCTGCAGACGCTGGTGGACACCGGCTCGCCGCACGCGATCATCGACATCACCGGCGTACCGGCGGTGGACACCCAGGTCGCGCAGCACATTCTCAAGACCGTGGTGGCGGCCCGGCTGATGGGTGCGGACTGCATCATCTCCGGCATCCGGCCGCAGATCGCCCAGACCATCGTGGCGCTCGGCATCGAGTTCGGCGACATCGTCACCAAGGCCAGTCTGGCCGACGCGCTGCGGCACGTGCTGCGGCTCAACGGCCTGGAAGCCGCCGCCCGCCGGTCGCACCGCCGGGAGTCCTGATGGAGCGGGTGCCGGTCCTGAAGATCGGCGACATCCTGCTCGTCTCCATCCAGGTCGACATGGAGGACCAGACCGCCCTGCAACTGCAGGAGGA
The DNA here is from genome assembly GCF_042650605.1 of Micromonospora zhanjiangensis. Lineage (NCBI taxonomy): Bacteria > Bacillati > Actinomycetota > Actinomycetes > Micromonosporales > Micromonosporaceae > Micromonospora > Micromonospora zhanjiangensis. The sequence continues at coordinate 49,241 of NZ_JBHSBN010000034.1, forward strand.
TCTCGCCGAGCGGATCGTGGCGACCGGTTGCCATGGCGTGATCATCGACATCACGGCGCTGGACATCGTCGACTCGTTCGTCGGGCGGATGCTCTCCACGATCGCCTCGATCTCCAAGGTCCTCGACGCGGAGACCGTGGTCGTCGGGATGCGTCCGGCGGTCGCGATCACGCTTGTGGAACTGGGCCTTTCGCTCAACGGCATCCGGACCGCCCTGAACGTCGAGCGGGGGATGGAACTGATCGCGGCGGCCAGGGACGACGACGAGGAGCCGGACGACGATCTCGACGCCGGCGAGTCCGAGCGGGTGGCGGCGTCGCCGTGACGGCCGGCCTGGACCTCGGGCGCCCACAGACCCAGGCGATCGCCAGCGACGAGGACGTGGTCCGGGTCCGGCAGTTGGTGCGTACGGTCGCCGTCGCGGTCAAGCTGTCGCTGGTGGATCAGACGAAGCTCGTGACGGCCGCCAGCGAGCTGGCCCGCAACACGCTGGTCTACGGCGGCGGCGGATCGGTGGAGGTGGGCCTCGTCGACAACGGCCGGCGCCGGGGCGTCCGGATCGTCTTCGCCGACGAGGGGCCGGGCATCGCCGACCTCGACCTCGCCCTGACCGACGGTTACACCACCGGCGGTGGACTCGGACTCGGCCTCAGCGGGGCGCGTAGGCTGGTCGACGAGTTCGACATCGAGACTGCGGTGGGCCGTGGCACCCGCGTCACGGTGACCAAATGGTCCCGATGAGCGGAGCTGACGCGTGATCGACGGAATCGGTGACGACGGCCTCTGGTTCCGGATCGAGACCACCAGCGCGGCCGCCGCTGCCCGTCGGGGCGCCGAGCGGCTCGCCGCCCAACTGCAGTTGGGCGAGCAGCGCACCGCCGACCTCGCCATCGTGGTCGCCGAGCTGACCAGCAATCTGGTCAAGCACGCCGACGAGGGCGTCCTGCTGCTCCGGCCGGTACGCGCCGAGGGACAGGCCGGAGTCGAGTTGATTGCCATCGACGCCGGGCCCGGGATGGCGGACCTGGTCGGTTCGAGTCGGGACGGGCACTCCACCGCCGGCACCCTGGGCATCGGGCTCGGCGCGATCGTTCGGCAGGCCAGCTGGTTCGACGCCCACTCCGTACCCGGTCGCGGGACGGTGCTGGTGGTCCAGGTCTGGCCCGCCGGTCGGCAGCCGGCACCCGGCTGGGCGGGCGGGCTGGTCCGCCCGTTGACCGGCGAGACGGTCAGCGGGGACGGTTTCGCCGTCCGGATCCGGGACGGCCGCCACCAGTTGCTGGTCTGTGACGGCCTGGGCCACGGCCCGCTGGCCGCCGCCGCGACCCGGGCCGCCGTGCAGGCGTTCCACACCGCGCCGGCGGCGCCACCCGCGGCGATCGTCGAGCACCTGCACCGGTCGCTGACCCACACCCGCGGTGCCGCGCTGGCGGTGGCCGAACTCGACCGGTCGGCCGGAATCGTGCGCTACTGCGGGCTGGGCAACATCGCCGGCGCCCTGGTCGACGAGGCGGGTGGCCGGCGGGGTTTCGTCTCCCTGCCCGGCATCGCTGGCCACCAGCGCCGGACGGTCCGGGAGTACGACTACCCGTTCGACCCGGGGAGCATCGTGGTGATGCACTCCGACGGGGTGGCCGACCGGTGGCAGCTGGCGAACTACCCCGGCCTGTCGAGCCGGGCGCCGCTGGTGTTGGCCGCGGCCGTCCTGCGGGACGCCGGCGTCCGTCGCGACGACGCCTGTGTGCTCGCCGCCCGGGCGGCCTGAATGGCCCGGTCCCAACCCGAACCGCGTGCCGCGTCGTCCGTGCCGTCGACCCCCGTCGACGACGGTTCGGCGGGCCCGGCGGCCGGACCGGATCAGCCGGCCGCCGCCGACGCCCTGCTGCTGCAGATGGCGCTGCGGGTCGAACATGACATCTTCGTGGTCCGGCAGCGAGGCCGCGAGGTGGCGCTCGCCGTGGGCCTGGAGAACCAGGACCAGATCCGGATCGCCACCGCGCTGAGTGAGGTCGCCCGCTACCTGCTCGGTCGGGTGGGTGGGGCGGACGTCACCTTCCTGGCCCCGCCCGCCACCGCGGGGTGCGGGCCGGTTTTGCGGATCGACCTGACCGCGCTGGGCGCCGTCCCGGCCGACGAACTACGGCACGGCCAGTCGGTGCCGGTGGGCCGGTTGGTGGACTCCCTGGACGTCGACGACCGCGGGGCGGCTACGGTCGTACGGATGTCCCGACGCATTCCTCCGGGCGCCGAGCCGCTGGACAACGACCGGCTCCGGCGGATCCGGGCCGACCTCGCCGCCAACTCGCCCGGCACGCCGCTGGACGAGCTGGCGCTGCAGAACCAGCAGTTGATCACGGCGCTGGACGAGGTCCGGACCCAGCGGGACGAACTCGCCGTGCTCAACGACGAGCTGGCGGAGACCAACCGTGGCGTCATGGCGCTGTACGGGCAACTGTCCGAGGAACTCGAAGAGACCAACCGCGGCGTGGTAGCGCTGTACGCCGAACTCGACGAGAAGTCGGCGCAGTTGCGGGCGGCCAGCGAGGCGAAGAGCCGGTTCCTGGCCAACGTCAGCCATGAGCTGCGGGCGCCCGTCACCGCGATCCTGGGGCTGGCCCGGCTGATCACCGACTCCGGCTCCGATCCGCTCACCGAGGAACAGAGCCGGCAGGTCGAACTGATCCGGACGTCCGCGGCCGACCTGCTCTCCCTGGTCAACGACCTGCTCGACCTGGCCAAGGCCGAGTCGGGCCGGTTGGAGCCGAGCTGGGACGAGGTGGACCTGCGGGTGGTGTTCGGTCAACTGCGCGGCACCCTGCGGGCGCTGGCCACCAGCGCGAAGGTCGAGCTGGTGGTGGAGGAGCCGCCGCAACCCGCGACGATCCGGTCCGACGAGGTGCTGCTCTCCCAGGTGCTGCGCAACCTGCTGCACAACGGGCTCAAGTTCACCGAGAGCGGCGAGGTCCGGATGCGGGCCGAGCGGCTGGCCGACGGCTGGCGGCTGATCGTCTCGGACACCGGGCCGGGCATCCCGCACGAGCTGCAGAACCGGATCTTCGAGGAGTTCTACCAACTTCCCGGCACCCGGAGCCGGGGGACCGGGCTCGGCCTGTCGTACGCCCGCCGGCTGGCGACGTTGCTCGGCGGCTCACTCGAACTGACCAGTGAACCCGGCCGGGGCAGTACGTTCGTCGTGACACTGCCTACGCACGGGGGCTGACCGTGGAGTTCGACCCGGCGACGATCCTGGTGGTCGACGACAGCGCCACCAAGCGCTATCTCCTGGTCAACTGGCTGACCCGGGCCGGCTTCCGGGTGACCGAGGCGGAGACCGGCGGCGAGGCGCTGGAACGGGTCGGCACCGAGCAGGTGGACCTGGTGGTGCTCGACGTCCGGCTGCCGGACATGAACGGCTTCGAGGTGTGCGGGCGGATCAAGTCCGCCCATCCGGCGACACCGGTGATCCACGTCTCCGCGCACGCCGTCGACGTGGTGGACCGGGCACAGGGGCTGACCGGCGGGGCCGACGCCTACCTGACCGAGCCGATCGAGCCGGAGGAGCTGGTCGCCACCGCGCACGCCGTGCTGCGCTACTACCGGGCCCGGCAGCGCGCCGAGTTGCTCGCCGACCGGCTCGCGATGCTGGCCGACACCACCATGGCGGTCACCACCGCGCCCAGCTTCGGCCGGTTGTTGGTGGCCGCCGCAGCGGGCGGGGCCCGGATCTTCAGATCGCCGGTCGCGGTGATCGCGGAGACGTTCGACGGCGAGTGCATCGCCGGTGTCGCCAGCGGCCCGGAGGGCACCCCGACGACCCGACCCTGGGTGGTCGACGACACCGGGGTCCCGGTCGGGTCCACCGTCCGGGTCGACCCGGCGAGCGAGTGGCAGGTCCTCGACTGGGGCGCCGAGGAGCGGGTCACGGTCGCCGCCGCCCGGTTGCGTCCGGACCGGGCGCCGCTCTACGTCGTGGTCCCGGAGAGCGGTCAGACCCCGGGTACGCCGGTGCTGATCCAGCTGGCCCAGGCGGTCGCCGCCGCGGTCGAGGCGCAGCGGTCGTACGACGAGGAGCACCGGATCGCGGTGACCCTGCAACGCAGCCTGCTGCCCCGGCGGATCCCCCGGATCAACGGGCTGGACCTCGCCGTGCGGTACGAACCGGCCAGCGCGCAGACCGAGATCGGTGGCGACTTCTACGAGCTGGTGGTGCTCGACGGTCACCTGCTGGTGGCGATCGGCGACGTGGCCGGGCACTCGCTGCACGCCGCCACGGTGATGGCCGAGATCCGGCACGCGCTGCGGGCGTACGCCGTCGAGGGGCACCAACCGGGCGAGATGCTGGACCGGGTCGACGTCCTGATGCGGACCCTGCTACCGGGCGAGTTCGCGACGATCTGCGTGCTGCTGCTGGATCCGCGCACCGGGCGGGCCCGGCTGGCCAGCGCGGGGCATCTGCCGCCGCTGGTCAACGTCGACGGCCGGGTCGACCGGCTGCGGCACCGGGCCCCACTGCTCGGCGTGCGGGCGGACCGGCCGGCGGATCTGGAGTTCGTCCTGCCCCCGGGCGGGACCCTGGTGCTCTACACCGACGGACTGATCGAGCGCCGGGACTCGGACATCGACGCCGGCCTGGCGGCGCTGACCACCGCGGTCCGGCACGTCGAGGACGACCTGGACCAGTTCTGTGCACGGCTGCTGGTCGAGCTGGCCCCGGACGAGATCCAGGACGACGTCGCGGTGCTGGCGCTGCGCCGCCGCTGAGACCGCGGTGCGATACTGCTCGCCGTGTCCGTCGACGCCCTGACCATCCGCGACCTCCGCGTGGCGTACGGGTCGCACGTCGTCTTCGACGGCTTCGAGCTGGACGTCCCGGTCGGCGCGGTGCTCTGCGCCACGGGTGAGAACGGCACCGGCAAGTCCACCCTGCTGCGCTGTGTCGCCGGCCTGCAGAAGCCGGACGGCGGCGCGGTCCGGGTCTTCGGTCGCCCGCCCGGCCGGACGGCGGCGTTCTGGCGGTCGGTGGCCAGCACCGTCGAGAATCCGAGCTGGTACCACGGTCTGACCGTGCGGGAGCACGCCGAGCTGATCCGGCTGGCCAACGGCGTCGACCCGGGCGACGGGGAGATCGACCGGCTGTTCGAGGTGCTCGGCCTGACCACGGTCGCCGACAGCGCACCGCTGAACCTCTCCTCCGGGCAGCGGCAGCGCCTGCTGCTGGCCGCCGTGCTGGTCCGGCCCAGCCGGCTGTTGATCCTCGACGAGCCCGAGCAACGGCTGGACCCGGCGGTCAAGCCGGTGGTCGCCGGGCTGCTCCGGTCGTACGTCGAGGGCGGCGGCACGCTGGTGATGGCCAGCCACGATCCGGCGTTCGCCGACGCCGTCGGCGGTGAACGGTTGTCGCTGTGACCGTCCGTGCCGCCGACGCGCGGGCGGCCGGCTCCGCCGACGGCGGCCGCGACGTCCCGGCGGCACGCGCGCGCCGGTGGATCCACCAGCGGCGGCTGGCCGCCGGCGGGCGGCGCGTCTCCTGGAGTTCGCTGTACGTCACGGCGCTGACCGTGACCGTCACGGTGGGCATCTTCGGGCAGCGGCTGCTCGGGGTGACCTGGCCCGCGCGCCCGGTCCCGCTGACCGGACCGGAGGGCGCGGCGGGACTGGCCCGGCTGGCGTTGATCGGCCTGGCGGCCTATCTGCTGCTGCGCCGGACCGGGCCGCTGGCGATCAGCCGGGCGCATCTGACCTGGTTGTTCCTGGCCCCGGTCTCCCGGCGCGGGCTGCTGCTGCCCGGCCTGCTCGGCGTGGTCGCGGTCGGGGCGACGGTGGGTGGGGTACTGGCGGTGGCGGCGGTGGGTCGTTCGGCCGACCGGCCGATCGGGGCCGACACGTGGTGGGCGGCGGTGCCGTTCGGCGTCTGCTGCGGCGCGCTCGCCGGCCTGGTCGCGGTCGCCGGCCAGCGCCGGGCCCTGGTCGGCCGGATCGCCGACCTGGTGGCGGCCGGGTGCGCCGTGCCGCTGGTCGCGACGGCGGTCGGTGCCTGGCACCCCGGGCCGCTGCTCGTGGCGCTGACCGGTCGGTTGCCGATACTTGCGGTGGTGACGCTGGTGGCTGCCGTCGGGCTGCTCGCCGGCTCGGTACGGATGGTGGCCGGGTTCCCGAGCCACCGGGTGCACGACGCGTCGGCACTGCGCGGCTCGCTGCTGGACGCGGCGGTGTCGGCGGAGCCGACCTTCCTGGTCGACCTGGCCGCCGACCGGTCCTGGCGACACCGGGTGCTGCGGTCGGCGCCGATCCGGCGGGTGGCCGGGTTGCCGGTGTCGTTCGGGCCCGACCTGCTGGTGCTGCGCCGCCGACCGGCCCGGCTGGGCTGGCTGGCGGTCGCGGCGCTGGCGCCCGCGGTCCTGGCCGCCGGGCCGAGGTGGCTGCTGGTGACCGGGCTGCTGGCCGGCGCGCTGTTCGCGGCGGAGACCACCCTGGACGCGGCCGGGCGGGACAGCGGGAACCCGGCGTTGCTGCGGCTGCTCGGGTTGACCGGCCGGCAGGCGTTGGCCGGCCGGCTGGTGGTCCCGGTGCTGCTGGCCGCGGCCTGGACGGCCGGGGCGCTGGCCGTGCCGGCGCTGCTGGGCCAGTTGCCGTCGGGTCCGTGGTGGGCGCTGGGGCTCGCGCTGGGACCGACCGCCGCGGTCGCGGCCCTCCGCCGGTCCCGGACCGGGTACGTCCGGCACGACCTGATGCCGATCGAGACGCCGATGGGCAGTCTCGCCACCGGGCCGCTGCTCTGGTTGCTGGCCGGCGTCGACCTGCTGGTGCTGCTCAGCGTGCCGACGCTGCTGGTGCTGTTCGGCGGCTCGACGCCGAGTTGGGCGACGGTGCTCACCCAGGCGGTGCTGGCCACCGCCGGCCTGGTCACCTACCTGGTGACCAGCACCGACCGGCTGGACAGCCGGCTGTCAACTACCCGCCCATGAAGTGGGTGGGCTTGTGGGTCTCTTCCCCCGCTGGCTGCGGGGTTAGGCCACGTGTGGTCGGTTGACTGCGCCCCAGCTCTCGATACCGCGTTGGGCGATGTTGAGGGCTGCGTTGTGGTCGGCGTGGGCAACGACCCCGCACGACCGGCAGGTGAAGGTTTCCTGGTCGGGGCGGTTGCGCCTGTCGCGGTGTCCGCACCGGTTGCAGGTTTGGGAGGTGTACCGGGGATCCACCTGGACCAGTGGTATGCCGGCTCGGCGGGCTTTGTAGGTCAGGAAGGTGCCGAGTTGGTGGAACGACCATGAGTG